>NZ_AP024861.1:0-302668 GCF_024346755.1 Vibrio aerogenes
GAACCGACCTCAGGTATTCAATCTATAGGAACTCATAAAAGGTGAAGCATTTTACCTTCTTTCTTTGCGTTAGAAAATGCTTTCCTCTGATCATGAAAATAATATAAATATATATGATCTATATAAGGATCTTTTTATTGGATCTATTATTATGGGCGCTGATCTCTGTGGATAAACCATAAATGATCATAAAGATCATAAGGTTTGCGATGATCATTTGTTGTGATCACAGATTGATCTATCGTTGGATTTTCTGGGATCAAAATGTATAGTTATTCACAAAATGATCTTCTTATAGGACTTATCCAGTGAATAAGTCTGAGTTTTTCACTGGATCTTTTGATATTTATACACAAACCTGCCAGAACGACTTAACCATTAAAATGGTGGATATTTTCTTTTAACCATTCAGCAGCAGAGTCCTCCGGAATGGTATGTTCAAGAATATCAATTAAAAAGCATTCTACTAACGGTGTTGCTCCAATATCTTCAAGCAATTGATAAGCATTTTTTCCGGCAGCACAAAATGTGTCATAGCTCGAGTCACCAATTGCAATCACGGCATAGGACAACTTATCCGTTCTTGGCGGGGCCTGTTCAAGGGACAGAAGAAAAGGCTTAATATTTTCCGGATAGTCCCCGGCGCCATGGGTTGAGGTGATGATTAGCCAGATATCTTCCGCTGGTATCTCATCAAAATCGGGCTGGTTATGGATTGTTGTATCAAATCCCTGTTCCTGAAATATATCGCTCAGATGATCCCCGACATATTCTGCACATCCCAGTGTACTACCTGTAATTATGTGGATCATTCCTACCCTTTATCCGGTGACTTTATCGTTCAGACTGATGTTTAGATTAATCAAACATGAATCATAATGAAAGAGCTGGCAAGAATATTCTGTGGACAGCGCTTGATCTTTTGGGTGATAGATGAAGTGCAGAGACTAAAAAGTCATTATGTTTTAACGGCTTATAGTGTGTATATATTTATTCAGTAATGACATGACGTCTCTATGATATACATCAATATAGACCGGTTATCCTGAGCTTATTCAACTTCAAATTCCCGGTATATCCGGATCCTGTATGTAAGTTGTTGATATGTTTCTATCTTGATCTTGTCTCTTTTTTATCTGCCATTTTTATTTTTTTGATCAAGCTGAGAGATAATGTCCAGGATCATATTTTTGTGTTTTATATATAAAATTTATTGATCATATATCAATAATACATAGACTATGGATGAGATAGTGCGGGAAATTTGTCCTGCATGAAAAGAGTGAAAAGCGCTTGAAGTAAAGGAATCATCTATGCGTATCCATCATAATTCTCATCCTGAAGATGCTAAAAACTATGATACTTCCCGGTTAAGAGAAGAATTTTTAACAGAGGCTTTGTTCTTGCCTGGGGAAATAAATATCGTGTACAGCCATATTGACCGAATGGTCGCAATGGGTGTATGTCCTGAGCCTGAACAAACATTAGCTTTAGATCATTTCGTTGATAGCCAGTCGTTTGGAACGACATTTTTTCTTGAGCGGCGGGAATTAGGTATTGTTAATTTGGGCACTACCGCTGAAATTCGTTGCCACAATGGACTGTCATATCGCCTGGAGTATCTGGATGCTTTGTATTTAGGTCAGGGAGAGCAGGCAATTGAGTTTACATCGCTCGATCAGGAGCAAAGTGCGAAATTGTATTGCCTGAGTGCACCAGCACATCATAGTTATCCATCGCGGATCATTCAGCGCGACCAGGCAAATCAGATTGAATTAGGTACAAAAGAAAATGCGAATGAGCGACTGATTACCCAGTATCTGCATCCTGAGATATTACCAACCTGCCAGCTTTGCATGGGAATCACACATCTGAAAACAGGAAGTGTCTGGAATACGATGCCTGCACATACGCATGAAAGACGGATGGAAGCCTACTTTTATTTTAATCTCGATCCTTCTCAGGTAGTTTTCCATCTGATGGGAGAGCCGGATGAAACCCGTCATATTGTGGTCAGAAATCATCAGCTGATTTTGTCACCAAGCTGGTCAATTCATTCTGGTTGTGGCACTCAGAACTATAGTTTTGTGTGGGGAATGGCGGGAGAAAATCAAACGTTTGATGACATGGATTTTGTAAGTATGGATGATATTCGTTAAGAATAAATTAAAGCAATCATGACTAAAAAACCTGAATACAGAGCACCAGCACTTGAGAAAGGCCTTGAAATACTTGAGCTGCTGGCCAAAGCAGAAGTACCGCTGACAAAAAAGCAGATTGCTGAGAAACTGAATCGCAGTGTCAGTGAAATTTTCCGGATGTTGTCGGTTTTGAAAGAAAAACGGTACATCGAATGCCATAAAGAAACTGCGGGTTATGTATTAACCCTGAAAATGTTTGCTTTATCTAATCAGCATCCTCCGGTAATGCTGTTGTTAAGGCGATGCGCATTGCTGACAGAGAAACTGTGTAAAAAAGTAAATCAGTCATGTCATATCAGTCGCTACAGTAATGGTGAATTGTTGGTTATCGCCAGAGAAGAAAACCCTTATAAAATGGGTTTTAGTCTGAAAGTCGGAGCCCGGATCGACGTTTTTGCATCAGGATCTGGTGCTGTGTTACTTGGGTTTTGTGCACCTGAGATCAGAGAAGCGATTTTGACAAATGAATATGCAACAGCTTCGCTCATAGAGACAACATTGCAACAGGCTGAAGAAACGCGTCAGCGAGGTTATTTTTTGGGTAAAAGTCCGCAAATATCAGGGGTAACGAATATCAGTGCGCCGATCTTTGGTCCTCAGGGAGATCTTCTGGCTGTGATTACTATTCCTTATATGACCTTAAACTCTGAAACTGTATGTCATTCTGTTAAAGGGATAGAACAGGCGAAAGATGAATTGATTCGTGTGGCGGGTGAGTTAAGCCAGAATCCGATATCACCTTCCCTGTAACAGGGAAGGTTTAAAATCTTTTTCATCAAATTAAGGCGCTGTTCATCTAATTAAGCAGTTGTTGTGCTGCCATTGTCATTCCGTAGCCGCCAATAAGCAGCCATATCCACAGTACGCCGGCCAGGATGATTGGTTTGAGTCCGACTCCCCGGATTTTTCCGATGTTTGTTTCAATCCCCAGTGCGCCCATTGCCATACTTAAAAACAGTACAGATGCCTGTGATAGTGAATTGACCAAAGCTTGTGGCAGTAGTTGGGCTGAATTAATGCCAGCGGCAGCGACAAACAGAATGGCAAACCATGGAATGACAATTTTTGCCTGGTGGCCCGTACTCTCTTTTGTTGAGCGGTTAAGATAAAAGCTGAGTATGATCAGAAATGGAGCCAGCATCATTACCCGGGTTAATTTGACGATCACTGAGGTTGCACCAATCTCAGATCCCATTGCGTTTCCGGCTGCGACTACCTGAGCAACTTCATGGATCGTGGCACCTGTATAAATTCCCATTGTATCTGCTGTAATGTTAAAAATATGGAAGATAAATGGGTACAGGAACATTCCCAGAGTTCCGAAAATTACCACAGTTGCAACAGCAATCGCTGTCTGATGAGATTTTGATTTTACGACGGGCTCAGTTCCTAATATGGCTGCGGCTCCGCAAATAGAAGATCCGACAGCGGTGAGCATCGCTGTTTCTTTATCCAGCCCGAGCAGCCTGATACCAATAAAAGTCCCGCCAACAAATGTTGTGGAAATGATGAGCACATCAGTGAGCAATCCAGTCATTCCAACTGCTGCTATTTGCTGAAAAGTAATGAAAAAACCGTACAGAATCACACCCAGTCTCAGCAATTTTTGCTGACTGAACCGAATACCATGCATACAACTTTCGGGAATATACTGGTGTAAAAGGTTGCCGATCAACATTCCCAGTACAATACAAATGACCAAAGGACTTAACTGGTAAGTTTTACAGAAGGGTAGGGAAGAAATCTGAAAAGATATCAATGCCATAAAAAGAGTAACCAGAATACCACTTATATACTTCATGAGATTTATCCGTGAAAAACGGGGAATGCTGGTATGTTAGATCTGGCTATTTATTAAATATATCTAATTAAATTTGTTATAGCGTTCAGCTAAACTGAACATGCTGATTTACTTACTCTCAGTTCAACAAGACAGTCCGGTCAACAAGAACAGTCCGGAGATTCATTATCCGAAGCGTCCCCGTAAGTAGCCTTGTGTCAGCGGATGAACCGGTTGCTCGAATATCTGCCGGGTTGGGTTTACCTCAATCAGCTTCCCGAGATGAAAATAAGCAGTCCGGTCGGAGATACGTTTGGCTTGCTGCATGGAGTGCGTCACCATACAAATCGTGTAGTTTTGTTTTAACTCAGACATCAGCTCTTCAATCACGGAAGTTGCTATAGGATCCAAAGCTGAACAGGGCTCGTCCATTAAGATGACTTCCGGACTGATCGAAATGGCCCGGGCAATACATAACCGCTGTTGTTGTCCACCGGATAACCCGGTGGCCGGAACATCCAGTCTTGAAGAAACTTCACGCCATAAGCCAGCTTTACGTAAAGCAGCCTCGACAATATCATCCAGATCCGATTTGTTTTCAGCGAGTCCGTGAATTTTCGGGCCATAGGCAATATTTTCGTAGATCGATTTTGGAAAAGGATTCGGTTTTTGAAATACCATGCCGACCCGTGCCCGGAGTTCCTCAGCTTCGATTTCAGAAATTTTAGTGCCATGTAAACTAATCTCACCACTGACTTTACAGTGAGCTACGGTATCATTCATCCGGTTGAGACAGCGGAGAAAAGTCGATTTTCCGCATCCGGACGGACCAATCAAAGCCAGAACTTCCTGCTCTCCCAAGTCAAGGTTAACATCAAAAATAGCCTGGACGTCACCGTAACTGACATCAATATGCCGGGTCGTCATTCCTGGTTTGTCACTGGTGAACTCACCGATTGTCTGGTGGCTGTCCAGTGGTTGCTCACCGAAATGAGTTTGCTCTGATGATAGCTGAGCATAAAATTGTTGTTGTCCGCCACTATTCATGACCATCTCCTTTCCAGCTTTCTGCGCAGATATAAGGCCATGCCATTCATCAGAAACAGAAAGAACAATAAGACAATGATGGCAGCTGAAGTCAGTTCTGCAAATCCACGTTCAGGATTTTCTGACCACAGAAAAATCTGAACCGGGAGCGCGGTGGCTGCATCAACGAAGCTGCCCGGAATATCAACAATAAAGGCAACCATGCCAATCATCAGTAGCGGGGCTGTTTCTCCCAGTGCCTGAGCCATGCCAATAATAGAGCCAGTGAACATTCCGGGCAGTGCCAGCGGTAAGACATGATGAAAAACAACCTGAGTTCTGGAGGCGCCCAGTGCCAGTGCACCATCTCTGATTGACGGTGGCACAGACTTGAGAGACGCCCGGCTGGAGATAATGATGGTTGGTAATGTCATCAATGTCAGCACCAGGCCACCGACCAGCGGGGTTGAGCGGGGGAGTTCCAGTACATTCAGAAAAATCGCCAGCCCGAGTAGTCCGAATACAATCGAAGGCACTGCGGCCAGATTATTGATATTAATTTCGATGATATCGGTCAACCGGTTTTTGGGCGCAAATTCTTCCAGATAAATTGCGGCGCCGACTCCGATGGGAAAACTCAGTAATAAAGCAGTCAATATTGTGAAAGCTGAGCCCATAAAAGCGCCGCCAATTCCGGCAACTTCTGCATTTCGGCTGTCACCATGGGTAAAGAAACGCCAGTTAAAAACTGAACGGACTTTTCCCTGCTGGTCTAATTGTCGGAACCAGTTTTGCTCCTTGCTGCTCAGGGCCGAACTTTTTCCGGCGATCAGGTTACCTTTATTGTACTGATTGAATTGATCGCCGGCCGGTAGCCACAGGGTAAGGGTTTTGGTTTCTGTTGAGGCTGACTCAAGTGCCTGCTGTAAGATATATTCGGATTCTGCTGACAGCAGTTTGTACAGTTTTCGTTTATCTGCTCTGCTGGTGACCGTACTGAACTCATTCCGGAGCTGAGTTTTAATCATAGTGTAAGGAGAGCTGCCGGCACGGTAATCTGCTGTTGAGAAAGACATGCTGATTTCTGTGGCAGTAAAAGCACTCATACCGGTGACGACTATGGTAATGAGCAAAAAGACCAGAAACATCAGTGCACTCAGAACCGAGGCGATACCATAGCCCCGGAATCGTTTCTCTGCCCGTTTACGGTGATGTAATGACCGGCGGACGATTTCAGTCTTACGCTCTGCAAGCTTTAATAGTGGATCACTCATATTGCTCCCGGTATTTTTTCACGATTCTGAGGGCGAAGATATTCAGTATCAGAGTCACGATAAACAGGGTTAATCCCAGAGCAAAAGCTGCCAGAGTTTTCGGGCTGTCGAATTCCTGATCTCCCACCAGCAGTGTGACAATCTGAACGGTAATTGTGGTCACTGATTCCAGCGGATTTCCGGTCAGGTTAGCGGTCAGGCCCGCGGCCATGACTACAATCATGGTTTCTCCGATTGCTCTGGATATTGCCAACAGCAGCCCGCCGACAATGCCCGGTAAAGCTGCAGGAAGAATCACTTTTTTCACGGTTTCTGAGCGGGTTGCGCCCATAGCAAGTGAGGCATCCCGGAGACTTTGCGGAACCGCTCTGATCACATCATCAGACAGAGAAGAGACGAATGGAATAATCATCACTCCCATGACCAGCCCGGCAGCAAGGGCACTTTCAGACGACACACTCTCGCTCCCCATTGACTCCGCGATGGAACGAATGGCGGGTGCAATCGTCAGGGCGGCAATAAACCCATATACGACGGTTGGAATACCTGCAAGGATTTCCATGGCTGGTTTCACATAAGTCCGTACTTTTTCCGGTGCATATTCAGCCAGCCAGATGGCACTGAAGATGCCGACAGGAGCCGCAACCAGCATGGCAATGATGGTGATGAGCAGCGTGCCGGCAAATAATGGAATCACACCAAAAGCACCACTGGCACCTTGTTGATCTTCCCTGATGGCTATTTGCGGTGACCAGTGCGTACCGAATAAAAAGTCGCTGACAGGAATGTGGGTAAAGAATCGAACGGATTCAAATAAAACGGAAAGTACAATCCCCAGTGTGGTTAAAATTGCGATTGTTGAACTGAGTGCCAACAGAAACCGCACCAGTTTTTCAACCTGATTTCTCGCTTTAAAACCGGGAGCGATCTGATAAAGACCAAAAGAAATACAACCGGTTAACAGCAGCAGCGCGGCCGTATAAAAGATGGTATTTCTGCCGGAAATGAGCTGATGATAATAAAGACTCGATTGTTTCAGGGCATCAGAATAGACTGTTGAGGATACATTCTGAGCCGGAGCGGAAGTGATTTGTGTGTAGATCAGATCTCTTGTGATACCCGTTTGTGCGATTGGTAACAGACGTTCAAAGTGGCTGAGTGTCAGGTACTTGAGTAACCAGGGTTCAGTCATCGTCCAGAAGAGTCCGAAAACAATCACTGGAAGCAGGGTTATCCACACGACATACCAGCCATAGTAGTGCGGCAGTGAATGCAGATAACGGATGCCACCGAGTCCTGAAGCTGCTCTGAGCGATTTCATCCGTCCGGAAAAAAACGCCAGAACAGCAAACGTGAGTATGATAATGACAAGGGTCATAATCGTATCACTACAGATTTGGAGTCATACTTCCGGCATATTTCCTGACCATTTTCCAGTCAGAAGGTGGTAACGGAATCAGCCCCCGATCTGTTAAATAGCCCTCTTCACCAATCGCATCTTCACTGGTAAAAGATGAGACATATTCTTTAATCCCCGGAATAATGCCGACATGTGCTTTTTTCACGTAGAAATACAGTGAACGGGAAACCGGATAAGCGCCATCGCCAATGGCTTCAAACGTTGGTGAGACATTATTGATTTTCGCTCCCTGAACTTTATCCCGGTTTTGATCGAGGAAACTGAAACCAAAGATACCGAAAGCGCCCGGATTGGAAACCAGCTTCTGGACAATCAGGTTATCGTTTTCACCAGCTTCGATAAAGGCACCATCCTCGCGAATACCGTGGCAGACTGCTTTAAATTTGTTTTTATCACTTTTGCTCAGGGCTTTCATTGACGGATGAGTTTTACATCCGGCTTCCATCACCAGTTCAACAAAAGCATCACGGGTACCGGATGTTGGTGGCGGCCCCAGCACTTCAATTTTTGTATCAGGCAGGGCGCGGTTAATTTGATTCCAGCGTCTGTACGGGTTTTTCATCAGCTGACCATTTTTATCCGGTAATACTTTCGCCAGTGCCATATAAAGCTCTTTCACCGAGACATTCATGACGGGGGATTTGACTGAATTCGCCAAAGTGATTCCGTCATAGCCAATTTTGACTTCAATGATTTCGGTGACACCATTTTTTTTGCATTTGGCAACTTCCGAAGCTTTGATTTTCCGGGAAGCATTGGTGATGTCCGGGGTATTTTGACCCACACCAGAACAAAACAGTTTGAGTCCGCCACCTGATCCCGTTGATTCTATTTTCGGTACTTTAAACTGAGTTGATTTTCCGAACCTTTCCGCAACAACCGTTGCAAAAGGATAAACGGTTGAAGAGCCGACAATACTGATTTGTTCCCGGGCCAGTGCCGGTGTGGTCAGTATCATCAGCCCCAAAGTCCATACCAGCTTCTTCGTTGTGAGCCGCATATTTTCTATATGCATCGTGTTCTCCCCCGGATTTACTTTCATCAGTGTTGCCTTGAGTATATGCATTAAAAGCGTAGGCGGTTGTTTCTTTATTAACCACGTCAGTCATGAATATTTCATCAGTTGTTCATATAGGAATTGACATAACTATCTGTAATTAAAAAATAACATGAACGTCATATTAGATGATTAGCATATGAAATCATTCTGTTATGATTCAGGGACGAAAAAATGGTCTGTCAAACCCGGCGCCACTTTCTTAAAACTACCGCGTTATTAGGGGCTTCTGCCTCTGTTGGATTCAGCCTGACCGGATGTCAGGAAAATGATGACAACGAATCAGCAAACCTACGGTTTGCTGTGCTTTCTGACTTGCATGTTTATGATATTTCTCTGGGAGAAGAAGGCGCTGCATTTGAATCTTATGTCGCTTCTGATCGGAAAATGCTGGTGCAGAGTACGGAAATTTTGTCAGCAATGGTTGAGAAGTTGCTTGAGGTGAATGGCCTTCAGGCGGTATTAATTCCCGGTGATTTAACAAAAGATGGGGAACTGGTGTGTCACAATAAAGCGACTTCACTGTTACAACCATTGCGGGATGCTGGTATCGCTGTTTTTGTTGTGCCCGGAAATCATGACATTAACAATCCGGATGCGGTGTCATTTTCCGGAGAAACAACAACCCCGGTTGAAAGTGTGACCGCAGATAAGTTCGCCAACATTTATCAGGATTTTGGCTATGATGCGGCAATTGCCCGTCACGATGCCTCCTTAAGTTATGTTGCCGAGCCGGTAGAAGGCGTATGGTTAATTGGGCTTGATTCCTGTAAATACAGTGAGGAAGATAATGCGGAGTCACCGGAAACCTCCGGACAACTGACACCGGATTTACTGGATTGGGTTAGTGACCAGCTGAGTGCTGCACAGGCGCAGAATAAAACGGTTTTCGGTATGCTGCATCATGGCGTTGTGCCTCATTTTGGCAGTCAGCCCGATTTTTTCAGTGAATATTTAATTGATGACTATGAGACGGTTGGCAAACAACTGGCAGCGGGTGGGCTCAATCTGGTCTTTACCGGTCATTTTCATGCACAGGATATTGCCAGTGCTGATTACAACAAGGATGGTTCGCTGGTTATGTATGATGTGGAAACCGGTTCGGTTGTCACTTCTCCCTGTCCGTTCCGGTTGATTGATTTGGATACGGCGACCGGCTCGATGAATATTGTCAGCACAGATATAGACAGTATTGATTCAATGGATGACTTTGCGACCTATAAAGAGACATTTATTTATACCGGGATGGAGAATCTGTATAAAAGTATGCTGCCGGCCACCCTTGAACAGATGGGCGTGACGCTCAGTGATGATGAACTGGAAACACTTGAGATGCTTGCTGCTGCATTACATGTGGCACATTACAAAGGTGATGAGTCACCAGAGCAAACCACGCTGGCCACTTTGACACAAATGATCAACAGCGGCGATACAACCACGGCGTATATGGGATCAAAACTCTATCAGCTGGCAGTCGATGACGGGTTAGCTGACAATAGCGTCAGTTTGTCGCCGTGGTCTGAAAATACTGCATTGATTCAGCGTTGGCTGAACCATCCCCGTCAGACCGCCTGAATTTTGAGAGAGCCCGTGAAGAACAGCCGGAGATTATATCTGGCTGTGAATTAACTGGTGTATTGGTGGTTTATTTGGATGTTGATGCTTGTAAATGAACCGAAAAACCGCTGTCACCCGGCCGAATATCTTCCCGCAGGGTTAAATCCGGGATCAGGTAGTCACCACCATTTTGTTTGCGGAATGGTATGGGTGTGGTCAGATGTAAAGAATCCAGCCGTTGAGAAAGTGCATCGCAGATAGCCTGCATGCGCTGCGTATCCGTTTTTCCTGCCCGGTAAACCACAAAAGGGGGCAGCACTTCAAAGCCGGGGTAAAACAGCATGCCGTGATGAATCGGGAAGAGCAGATCATCCATCGGGCCGTTGACGCCACGTGCACTATAGTGAGATTCCCATCCTCCCGCAGTGACGAGTAACATGGCTTTTTTACCGGACAAATTCCCTTCACCGTAGCGATCTCCCCAGTGATGATCCGAATGTTCACCGTATCCATAGGCAAATCCGTAGGCATAAACCCGCTCAAACCAGCCTTTCATGATGGCCGGCATGGAAAACCACCAGAGCGGGAACTGAAAGATCACCGTATCAGCCCAACGGAGTTTTTCCTGTTCAGTGGCTATATCCGGGCTCTGTGTGCCGTTCTCATAGGCTGCTTTAGAATCCAGAGATGGATGAAATGGCGTGCTGTTATCCCGCACCAGGTTATCTTGATCATCCAGTGTTGGCTTCCAGCTCATTTGATACAAATCAGAAATACGAACCTGATGACCCGATGATTCGAGGTGGTTGATCATAAAAGATTTGATGGCGCCATTGAGCGATTCTGGTTGTGGGTGTGCATAAACAATCAGGATATTCATTTTTATTCTCCGGTTTATTTTGTTCGGGGATTTATCATAAAAAGATCCTTGATATACTGGAAATTAATTACTGATATATCAGGTATTAGAATGATTAATTTGGCGAATCTGGATCTGAATTTATTGCGCACGCTGGATGTGCTGTTAACTGAACACCATGTCACCCGTGCAGCGGAGCGGCTCCATCTTTCACAACCTTCCGTGAGTGTTCATTTATCGAAGCTGAGAGCGCTGTTTAATGATCCGCTGCTCATTCCGGATTCCAGAGGTATGAAACCAACAGCGCTCGCTGATGAATTACGTCAGCCTTTACGTCAAGCCCTTGAGTCACTGGAAAAAGCGGTGTTAACCAGTGTGCCTTTTGAACCGGCTCTGTCACAGCAGACATGGCGGTTGTCAGCATCTGATTACAGTGAGTTCACCATAATTCAGCCGTTGATGAATGTGCTGTTTCAGGAAGCGCCACAAAGCCGCATTGCTGTGACTCAAATGATACCGGGCAGACTGGCGCGGCAAATGGAGCGGGGGGAGATAGATCTCGCCTTTCATATCCGGGAAAACGCGCCGCAGGAGTTGCGCAGTAAGGCATTATTCAGCGAACGTTATGTGCTGGTGGGCAGAGCGGGTCACCCCGTATTGCGTCAGCCAGTGAGTCTCGGCTCTTTTTGTCAGTTAAAGCAAGTGGTGGTTTCCCCTGATGGCGGCGGTTTTGTCGGCATGACGGATGAAGTACTGAAGGAAAAAGGTTTAGCCCGTGATGTCGTGCTTTCAGTGCCTCATTTCCACTTTGTGGTTTCTGTCCTGAAGACGTCAGATTTGGTTGCTATGCTACCGCAGCGGCTGGTTCAGGATCAAACCGGACTGGTATTGGCCGAACCACCCCTTGAATTACCCCCGTTTGAACTGGTGATGTTATGGCACGAGCGGTCTCACCGGGATCCTGCCCATCAATGGTTGAGGGCAAAGATCGCTGGTGTTTGTGGGTGAATTGTTCCGGATGGTCGAATGGTGATATTTACTTCCCGATACAAAACGAAGAAAAAATCCGTCCCAGTAAATCATCTGAGCTGAATTCACCGGTGATCTCACTTAAATGCTGCTGTGCGATACGTAGCTCTTCTGCCAGTATTTCTCCTGCCATATAACCTTCCAGCTGCTGCTGACCCGTATCGAGATGATGTGCGGCTTTTTCCAGTGAATCTAAGTGGCGGCGACGGGCCATGAAGCTGCCTTCCTGACTGCCGGTAAAGCCCATACATTCTTTCAAATGAGTTCTGAGAGCATCGACACCTTCACCGGTTTTCGCTGACAGGCGAATCAGGGTTGGTGTGTTGACATGACAGATTCCTAAAGTCTCACCGGTTTGATCAACCTTGTTTCGAATCACGGTAATACCAATATCTGATGGGAGACGATCGGCAAAATCCGGCCAGATTTCTTCCGGGGTTGTCGACTCTGTCGTGGTTCCGTCAACCATAAACAACACGCGGTCAGCCTGATTAATTTCATCCCATGCCCGTTCGATACCGATACGTTCCACTTCATCTGAAGCATCTCTCAATCCGGCAGTATCAATAATGTGGAGTGGCATGCCATCGATATGAATGTGCTCTCGCAGCACATCCCGTGTTGTCCCTGCAATATCAGTAACAATCGCGGATTCTTTCCCGGAGAGTGCGTTTAACAAACTGGATTTTCCTGCATTGGGTCGTCCGGCAATCACGACTTTCATTCCTTCGCGCATGATCGCACCTTGATTGGCTTCCCGGCGCACGGCATCCAGATTATCAATGATTCCCTGTAAATCGCCGGCAACTTTGCCATCTGCGAGGAAATCAATCTCTTCTTCGGGAAAATCAATTGCAGCTTCGACGTAGATTCTTAAATGGGTCAATGATTCAACCAGCGTGTTGATCCGGTTTGAGAAGCTACCCTGAAGTGATTTCAGTGCGGATTTTGCCGCTTGTTCTGAGCTGGCATCAATCAGGTCTGCGATCGCTTCAGCCTGGGTCAGATCCATTTTATCGTTGAGGAATGCCCGTTCAGAGAATTCACCGGGTCTGGCTGCCCGGACGCCTGGTATGGACAGAATGCACCGAATCAGCATATCCATCACAACCGGACCGCCATGGCCCTGTAATTCAAGGACATCTTCGCCGGTAAATGAGTGAGGATTAGGAAAAAACAGCGCGATGCCCTGATCAAGCTGTGTGCCATCACTGTCTTTAAAAGGCAGGTATTCAGCATAGCGGGGACGAAGTGTTTTTCCGGTAATATATTGTGCGACTTCGGCTGATTTGGGTCCGGAAACCCGGATAATACCGACGCCACCTCTTCCGGTGGGTGTTGCCTGTGCAACAATCGTGTCTGCTGTCATCATCTGGTTCATCAAAGTGGAGGTTTGCGTATTATAGACGCATTTTCATTATATTCAGTTGTAAAAAAGGCGACCTTCCGGCCGCCTTTTCCTGATTGATTCCGGATTACGATTTCGAATGTAAGCCTTTCTTCTCAAGCGACTTATAAATCAAAGTCTGCTGAATCAGAGTAACGATGTTCGATACGAAATAGTAAAGAACCAACCCTGATGGGAAGAAGAAGAAGAATGCACTGAAGATAACCGGCATAAACATCATGACTTTTTGCTGCATTGGGTCAGTGACGGTTGTCGGGCTCATCTTCTGGATCAGGAACATACTCGCGCCCATCAAGATCGGCAGAATAAAGTATGGGTCCTGTGCGGATAAGTCATGAATCCAGGCAAAGAACGGTTGATGACGCAGCTCAACAGATTCCATCAGAGACCAGTACAGTGCGATGAATATCGGCATCTGGAATACGATGGGCAGACAGCCACCCAGTGGGTTGACTTTCTCTTTCTTGTACAGCTCCATCATTTCCTGACTCATGCGCTGGCGGTCATCACCGATACGTTCACGCATTGCCTGAAGTTTTGGCTGCAGCATCCGCATTTTCGCCATTGAAGTGTACTGAGCTTTTGTCAGTGGATACATTGCACCACGGACAATAAATGTCAGACAGATAATCGCCAGACCCCAGTTTGAAACAACGTGGCTCTGAATGAACGAAAGCAACATATGAAGTGGCTTCGCAAGGAACCATAACCAACCATAATCAACCACCAAATCCAGGTTTGGTGCAACAGCTTCCATTTGGTCCTGTAATTTAGGTCCAACCCAAAGTGTTGCTTTAAATGTTGTGCTTTCACCGTTGGCAATGGTTCGGGTTGGTTCTTTAATACCAATATCACCGACGTTACGGCTGCTGATGACCCGTGAGAATAGTTTGGTGCCCGGCGCATCGCGTGGAATCCAGGCCGTTGCAAAGTAGTGCTGAATCATTGCAGCCCAACCCTGACCATCTTCCAGCGTTTGATTCAGGTTATGTTCTTCCATATCGTCAAAGCTGAACTTTTTATAGCGGGTTTCCTGAGTCGAGTACGCGCCGCCACGGTAAGTCGGCATCGCCAGACTACCACCAGAATCCAGCAGGTTTTGGCGCAGGTGAGCATACATTGCAACAGCTGCATTCTGACCTGAGTTGTTGTCGACATTAAAATCAACATCAACAGCATAGCTGCCACGCTTCAGGATAAATGTTTTGGAATAGGTGATTCCGTTTTCCTGATAAGTCAGCGGAATACGCAGTTCATCCTGTCCTTCAGCAAGCTGATAAGTCTCTTGTGAAGTTTGATAGGTTGCACGGCCGGAACTTTTATCAATCCCTTGCGGACCAATCAGCCCACTTTGAGCGATGAACTGATGATCGTTGGTATCTTTCAGTAACTGGAACGGTGTATCGGAGTCCAGTGTCTGAGCATAATTGTTCAGTTTGGCTGAAACAACATCGCCCCCGACCGTACTAATGGACAGAGTCAATACATCCGTTTTCGCGATAACGGTTTTTCCTGTGGCGTTCTGATCGGCGAGCGGTTCAAACTCATCAGAAACAGATGACGGAGCAGCAGGAATAGCACTACTTGATTGTGTCTGCTCAACCGCTTGTGGTGCCGGGTTCTTTGCTGCCTGCCAGTTTTGGTAAAGCAGGAAAGAAACCAAAGCAAAAGCGATTAACAAGATATTACGTTGAGAATCCATTGTTATTTATCTCTGTCTTGTTTTCGGTTGGGTGGTACGGGATCAAAACCACCCTCGTTTAAAGGGTGGCATTTTAATAGACGTTTGCCTGTTAACCAACATCCTTTTACAAAACCGTGAGCTTTCAATGCTTCTATCGCATACTGAGAGCAGGTTGGTGTAAAACGGCAACGTGGACCTAACAGCGGGCTAATGAACCATCTGTAAAGATAAACGAGTCCGATGATTATCCACGAGAGGGGCGAGACAGGCGCAGCCATAATTTATCAAACAATTTCATTATTTCTTCATTGCTGAGTTCCTGAGCGCTTTTTTTCGCGATGACAACAAAATCTTTATGAGGCAGCTCATGTTGTTTCAGACGAAAGCTCTCACGCGAAAGACGTTTAAAACGATTTCGTGCGACGGCAGTTTTAATTTGCTTTTTAGGAACGGCAAGACCCAGTCTGGGATGAGAAAGGGAATTATTTCTGGCAATGATAGTGAAATGAGGCGAGCGAGCACTTTGTGCTTGCTGGAATACGTGTTGATAATGTTCGGGAGTTAACAATCGTAACTCCCGACGAAAAGCGTACTTTTTCAAAATTAATCTGAGATTATTTTGACAGGCGAGCACGGCCTTTCGCACGACGTGCGTTAATAACTTTACGACCGTTCTTTGTTGCCATACGAGCACGGAAACCGTGAGTACGTTTGCGCTTCAGAACTGTAGGTTGAAAAGTGCGTTTCATTGTATTTACCTTACTGATCAGTAGTTTCTAGGTTTTCGTTAAACCCGGCGTGGGTTTTACAATCCCTCTTAATATAAGAGGAACATTTCCGACGCCTCTCAACAAAGAGGCGGAATTGTAATCACTGGCAACTGAGGTGTCAATGATTAGAAAACGAGTCATATACTCTTTTATACGTTTACAGGCGAATTTTTTACGTCCTGCAAACGTAATTGGCCGATTATACGTGGCAGCCATAAAATCTCAAGGATCCTTATTCGATCCCAACCTGATTTAAGAATTTACGCAGCCGGATATCTTGTGGATGGTTGAATATATCCTGTGGAGATCCTTGTTCAACGATGTGGCCGTCGGCCATAAAGATCACCCGATCAGCCACTTCTTTGGCAAACTGCATTTCATGGGTAACAACCAGCATCGTTTGATGATCTTTTGCCAGTTTTTTCATGAGTGACAATACCTCGCCAACCCACTCCGGATCTAAGGCGGAGGTCGGTTCGTCAAACAGAAGCAGCTCGGGTGACATCGCCATCGCACGGCCAATTCCTACCCGCTGTTGCTGGCCTCCGGATAAGGAAGCCGGGTATTGTTCACACTTATCCCCAAGCCCGATGTCATTGAGAATTTCCTGCGCTTTGGCAAAAGCCTGATCTTTTTTCCATTTCCGGACAGTGATCAACCCCTCTGCAATATTTTCTTGTGCTGTCAGATGGGCAAATAAAGCATAGTTCTGGAAAACAAACCCGGTTTTACGGCGTAGCTGTAATATTTCTGCCGGCGTTGCCCGGCGGCTGTCGACGCTGATGTCATCAATGGTAATTGTGCCCTGATCGGCTTGTTCAAGAAAATTAATACAGCGCAATAGCGTTGATTTACCGGTTCCGCTGGAACCAATAATGACAATGATTTCACCTTGATTGATCTCCAGATCAATGCCTTTCAGTATCTCACTATGGCCGAATTGTTTATGAATGTTTGCCAGTTTGATCATCGTGCATATGCCTTATTCAGTTTAATCTCAGCCCAGCTTTGAAAACGGGTTAATATGATGGTGACCACCCAGTAAATCAACGACACAGCCAGAAACGATTCAAAGAACTTGTATGAAGTGGACGCTTCGTTTTGTGCAGCGCCCATCATTTCCACAACGCCGAATGTAAAGGCCAGTGAGGTTGATTTGATCATATCGATGAAATAGTTCATTAATGAAGGCAGTGCAATCCGGGATGCCTGAGGCAGAATAATCCGGCGCATGGCTTGCTGGTGCGTCATTCCGATGGACAAACTGGCTTCCATCTGGCTTCTGTCAATGCCCAGGATGGCGGCCCTGATTGTTTCTGCCATATAAGCTGCGAAATGGAGTGTTAGTGCTATCACGGCAGCACTAAAAGCATCTAATCCGACCATCCACGGGAAAATTTGCGGAAGTCCGTAGTAGAACAGGAACATCTGAACCAGTAACGGGGTTCCTCTGAAATAGCTGATATAAAGCTGGCAGATCTGGTCAAGCACGATAATTTTAAAAATCCGGATATTCGCGACAATGACAGAGAGAATGAGCGCCAGAATCATCCCCATGACGGCCAGTTCAATCGTTGTACCGAGGTTCTTTAGCAGATACGGTATCAGGTCGAACATATACTGAAAATCAAATTGCATTATTATATCTTCACTGTTGTTTCCGGAAACGATTGACCGAATTAAAAGTCTCCGGGCTAAAAGTCACCGAAATAAAAATAAACCCACTGTGACAAAGCCATGGGCTCATAAATTCAGTGGGTTTCTGTTTTCGTTACCGGACTTAAATTTGGCGGATTAGCGTTGGGTTATATCTGAGCCAAACCACTTCTCTGAAATTTTCTTCAGTGTACCATCTGCCCGTATGGCTTTCAGCGCCTGATTGACTTCATCCCGAAGTTTTTCACCTTTGGGATTTTTCAGAAAAGGCCACGCATTTTCAATGGTTTCAAAAGGCTGGCCGGCAAGTTGTAGCGGTAGTCCGGATTTACGAATCACTTCCAGGATGGATAAACGATCCATCACGAAAGCATCAACACGGCCCAAAGCGACATCCTGCTCAAAACTTGAATCGTATGTCCGGATGTCTATCTGGCCATCCTTATCATGAGCTCTCAATAACTGCTCAAAATTAGATCCCAGATTGACTGCGACAGATTTGCCTTTCAGGTCAGCAAGGCCATGAATCGTGTCATTTCCTTTTTTTACAGCCAGCTGAGCACCGTCAATCACATAAGGATCAGAAAAGAGGTATTTTTCTTTACGTTTCTCTGTGACTGTAATCTGGTTAGAAATTGTATCGATTCTTCCTGTTTCCAGCTGACCGAATAAGCCGGAAAAATTAGCGGTGACAAATTTAACATCGTAATCATTCCGTTGACCAATCGCTTTCCATACATCCACTTCAAATCCCTGAAGCTTGCCTTGTTTTACAAAAGTGAAAGGGAAGTAACGTCCGGACATACCGATCTTTACTTCAGTTGATGCCTGTGCTGTCAATGTTGTGAATGAGATTGCAGCGAGTGCGATGGTTAACCATTTTTTCATGATGTACTCCGAATAATTCTGGAGGTGCTATTCTAGTCTCGTCAGTCACAAAATAAATAGCGATATGTTATGGCTCATAACCAGATCTGTTGATCTGGGGATAACTCATAGTTTTTTCCAATGAATGTGGAATGATATGTGGGTAACCGGGTAAAATCAGCAAAGATCCGATAATAAAATGGTAAAAATATGTGAATAACTTGGATCTTCTTCACCGGAATTGAGATCATTTACTGGCGATCTGCATGATCAAAAGGTAGAATTGCCAATCTTTATCAACTTATCTACTTTGAGTGAGGGAACCGTGTCATCTTCTCTTTGGTTGCAATGTATGCAACAGCTACAGGAAGAACTGCCTGCGACAGAGTTCAGTATGTGGGTTCGGCCTTTACAAGCCGAGTTGGATGACAATACTCTCACTTTATACGCCCCGAACCGTTTCGTGCTTGACTGGGTACGGGATCGTTATTTACACAGTATCAATCGTTTATTAAATGAGCACTGTGGCAATGACATGCCAAGTCTTCGGTTTGAAGTCGGAAGTAAGCCGGTTTCTGAACCGGTAAAACGGGCTGTCCGTACGCCCGCAGATGTGGCTGCTGAGTCTTCTGCGCCTGCTCAGCTTCAGGCCCGAAAGCCTGTTCATAAAACCTGGGATGATGATTCAGCGCCGGTTGAAATGAACTACCGTTCTAATGTAAACCCCAAGCATAAATTTAATAATTTTGTTGAAGGTAAATCGAACCAGCTGGGTCTTGCGGCTGCAAAGCAGGTGGCCGATAACCCCGGTGCGGCTTATAACCCATTGTTCCTTTATGGTGGTACGGGTTTAGGTAAAACGCATTTATTGCATGCTGTAGGTAATGCAATCATTGATCATAACCGCAATGCAAAAGTGGTTTATATGCATTCTGAGCGCTTTGTTCAGGACATGGTAAAAGCATTGCAAAACAATGCGATCGAAGAATTCAAGCGTTATTATCGAAGTGTTGATGCGTTGCTGATCGATGATATTCAGTTTTTCGCCAATAAAGAGCGCTCTCAGGAAGAATTCTTTCACACTTTTAATGCCCTGCTGGAAGGTAATCAGCAAATTATTCTGACATCTGACCGCTATCCTAAAGAGATTAGTGGTGTAGAAGATCGGTTGAAATCACGCTTTGGCTGGGGGTTGACGGTTGCTATTGAGCCTCCGGAACTCGAAACCCGGGTGGCGATTTTGATGAAGAAGGCTGAAGACCACCAAATTCATCTGGCGGACGAAGTGGCATTTTTTATCGCCAAAAGATTACGTTCTAATGTGCGCGAGCTTGAAGGTGCTTTAAACCGGGTAATTGCAAATGCAAACTTTACCGGTCGTCCGATTACGATCGATTTTGTCCGTGAGGCACTGCGTGACTTGCTGGCATTGCAGGAGAAGCTGGTGACCATTGATAATATTCAGAAAACAGTCGCTGAATATTATAAAATCAAAGTGGCAGATCTCTTGTCGAAACGTCGTTCCCGTTCTGTTGCCCGCCCAAGACAGCTGGCTATGGCGCTGGCGAAAGAACTGACGAACCACAGCTTACCTGAGATAGGTGATGCGTTTGGCGGGCGTGATCATACCACGGTACTCCATGCCTGCCGAAAAATTGAACAGCTCAGAGAAGAAAGTCATGACATCAAGGAAGATTATTCAAATCTGATCCGGACTTTATCCTCTTAATGCTGATCGTTCTGGATTTTTGCAATTGACAGAGAACATTCGATTTTCATCACTGAAGAGCAAATTATGAAATTTACTATTGAGCGCAGTCAGTTAATCAAACCCCTTCAGCAAGTCTCCGGTACCGTTGGCGGACGGACGACACTCCCTATTCTCAATAATATTTTGCTGACAGTTGAAGAGAATACGTTAATGCTCACAGCAACCGATCTGGAAGTAGAGCTGATCGGTAAAGTGAACCTTGAAGGCGAGGTTGAAGGCGGCAGCGTGACGGTGCCGGGGCGTAAGTTTCTGGATATTTGCCGTGGATTACCTGACTCAGCTTCTTTATCTGTCACGCTGGATGATACCCGGCTGTTAATCCGCTCCGGGCGCAGCCGTTTCTCTCTGGCAACCTTACCAGCAGCTGAATTTCCCAATATTGAGGACTGGCAGAGTGAGCTTTCTGTGTCTTTGCCTCAGGCAAAGCTACGTGGTCTGATCGAGAAAACCCAGTTTTCTATGGCGAACCAGGATGTTCGCTATTATATGAATGGCATGTTGTTTGATATTGAAGATACAACACTCAGGACGGTTGCGACGGATGGGCACCGGATGGCTGTCGCCCAGATGACTCTGGACGAGCCGTTAAACCCTTTACAGATTATTGTACCGCGTAAAGGGATTCTGGAACTGGTGAAGTTACTGGATGCGCCCGAAGAACCTGTGATGCTGCAAATCGGTAACGCGAATATCCGGATCACAGTGAATGAGTTTATCTTTACATCCAAGTTGATTGATGGCCGTTTTCCTGATTATCGCCGGGTGATGCCACAGCAAACGAATAAGACGCTGACGGCGCCTTGCGATGTACTTCGCCATTCATTTTCCCGTGTTGCGATTCTGTCGAATGAAAAGTTTCGGGGAGTGCGTTTGAGTATCCATAACAATGAAATGCGCATGACAGCGAATAACCCGGAGCAGGAAGAAGCAGAAGAAATGCTGGATGTTGAATATGAAGGTACTGAGATTGAAATCGGTTTTAATGTCAGCTACTTACTTGATGTTCTGAATACCCTGAAAAGTGAGCAGGTTCGTTTCTCAATGTCAGACTCAGTGGCCAGTACCCTGATTGAAAACCCTGACGATGAAAGTGCGATGTACGTTGTGATGCCGATTCGTTTGTAATTGGTTTATCTATGCCACTGACTCGTCTCATGATTCAACAGTTTAGGAATATTAAAGCCTGTGATATTGAATTGTCATCAGGCTTTAACTTTCTTATCGGGCCGAACGGTAGCGGCAAAACCAGCCTTCTGGAAGCTTTGTATATGCTCGGGTACGGGCGTTCATTCCGTAGTTCTTTAACCGGCAGGGTGATTCAGAATGCATGTCAGGAGCTGTTTGTTCATGGCCGGTTGCTCAATTCAGAACAAATTGAGACACCTATCGGAATTAATAAGCAGCGTGATGGTGCGGTTGAGGTTAAAATAGGCGGATTGTCCGGCCAGAAGTTATCTCAGCTGACTCAGGTATTACCGCTACAGCTGATTCATCCTGAAGGTTTTGAGTTATTGACTGATGGTCCGAAACAGCGCCGGGCTTTTATTGACTGGGGTGTTTTTTATTCCGTCCCTGCTTTTTTTGAGTCCTGGGGGCGTTTTCGTCGCTTAAACAAACAGCGAAATGCCTTATTAAAAACGGCAACCTCTTATCGGGAAATGCAATACTGGGATGCTGAGCTCTCAAGTCTTGCGGAACAAATCGATACGTGGCGGGCCGGTTATGTTGAACAGATAAAAACAGGTACGGAAAGTCTGTGTCAGGACTTTTTACCTGAATTTGATATCCGGCTGCAATACTACCGTGGCTGGGACAAAGAAACATCTTATCGGGAGCTGCTCGAAAGAAACTTTGAGCGCGATAAAATGTTAGGATATACGTTTAGTGGTCCGAATAAAGCCGATTTGCGGATTCGGGTCAATGGCACACCGGTTGAAGATATTTTATCCAGAGGGCAGCTGAAACTAATGGTTTGTGCGCTCAGGGTTGCTCAGGGACAGCATCTCACTTCTTTGACCGGAAAACAGTGTATCTATCTTATTGATGATTTTGCTTCGGAGCTGGACAGCGAGCGCCGTAAATTACTGGCGGATTGTTTTAAAGCGACCGGAGCTCAGGTTTTTGTAAGTTCTATTACGCAAAGCCAGGTGGATGACATGGTGATGTCAGACAGTAAAATGTTCCATATGGAACAAGGCCGGATAGAGCAGGGATAAACATAAAGAGAGTAACTCATGTCAGATAATTACGATTCATCAAGTATTAAAGTACTGAAGGGTCTGGATGCGGTCAGAAAGCGTCCGGGGATGTACATCGGTGATACAGATGACGGAACAGGTTTGCACCACATGGTTTTTGAGGTGGTGGATAACTCGATTGATGAAGCGTTAGCAGGTTACTGTCAGGATATCGTCGTCACTATCCATGAAGATAATTCTGTTTCTGTCACCGATGATGGCCGTGGTATTCCGACTGAAATGCATCCTGAAGAGAATGTTTCTGCGGCAGAAGTCATTATGACTGTTCTTCATGCTGGTGGTAAATTTGACGACAATTCCTATAAAGTCTCCGGCGGTTTGCACGGTGTTGGTGTTTCCGTTGTTAATGCTCTGTCTGAAAAAGTCGTTCTGACAATTCACCGCAGTGGTTCTGTTCATACCCAAACTTATCATCACGGTGTGCCACAGGCTCCGTTAGCCGTGATTGGAGAGACGGATAAAACAGGAACTCAGATTCGTTTCTGGCCAAGTGAAGAGACGTTTACCAATATTGAATTCCATTATGAGATTCTGGCTAAGCGTCTGCGGGAGCTGTCATTCCTTAACTCTGGCGTGTCGATTAACCTCGTTGATGAACGGGATGGCAAAGAAGACCACTATATGTATGAAGGTGGTATTCAGGCATTTGTGACACACCTGAACCGTAATAAAACGCCAATCCACCCGAAAGTTTTTCACTTTAATCATGAACGTGAAGACGGTATTTCGGTTGAAGTTGCGATGCAATGGAACGATGGTTTCCAGGAAAGTATTTTCTGCTTTACCAATAACATCCCTCAGCGGGATGGCGGAACTCACCTGGCAGGTTTCCGGGCGGCTTTAACCCGAACGCTCAATACTTACATGGATAAAGAAGGCTATTCGAAGAAGGCGAAAACAGCGACTTCCGGTGATGATGCGCGGGAAGGTTTAACGGCGGTTATCTCTGTCAAAGTTCCAGATCCAAAATTCTCCAGCCAGACCAAAGACAAACTGGTGTCTTCAGAAGTGAAATCGGCTGTGGAATCTGCCATGGGTGAAAAGCTGTCTGAATTTTTGGTTGAACATCCGAATGAAGCGAAAACGGTTTGCTCAAAGATTATTGATGCCGCCCGTGCCCGTGAAGCAGCGCGTAAAGCCCGTGAGATGACCCGTCGTAAAGGGGCGCTTGATTTAGCCGGCTTACCCGGAAAACTGGCAGACTGTCAGGAAAAAGATCCGGCGCTGTCTGAACTCTATATTGTGGAGGGTGATTCTGCTGGTGGTTCTGCAAAACAAGGCCGTAACCGGAAGAATCAGGCGATTCTGCCGCTGAAAGGTAAGATTCTGAACGTCGAGAAAGCACGCTTTGATAAAATGCTGTCTTCTCAGGAAGTGGCGACACTGATTACAGCATTAGGTTGTGGTATTGGCCGTGACGAGTATGACCCGGAAAAACTGCGTTATCACAACATCATTATTATGACTGATGCCGATGTCGATGGTTCTCATATCCGGACACTATTGCTGACCTTCTTCTATCGTCAAATGCCTGAGCTGATTGAACGTGGTTATATCTATATTGCTCAGCCTCCGCTATATAAAGTGAAGAAAGGTAAGCAGGAACAGTACATTAAAGATGAAGATGCGATGAGTCAGTATCAGATTGCTCTGGCGATGGATAATGCATCACTGCATGTGAATCCTGACGCGCCTGCCCTGGCTGGTGCACAACTGGAAGTCCTGGTCCAGCAGTATAATGCTGCGATCAAGCTGGTAGAGCGCATGAGCCGTCGCTATCCAAGGGCGCTGATTCACGAGTTTATCTACGTGTCTCGTCTGACAGAAGCGGATTGCCGGAATGCAGAGCTTGTTGAGCGCTGGTCGAAGACGCTCGTTGAGCAGTTGAATACGAAAGAAGTCGGTGCCAGCCAGTATACTTATGAGATCGAATTCCACGAAGCAATCGGTGTGTATTGTCCTAAGATTTGCGTCCGGACCCACGGTGTCAGCCACGAGTATCCGCTGAGTATCGATCTGTTGAATTCGAAAGAATATGGTTCTCTGGCATCTCTGTCAGAAGCCCTGAATGATTTGATTGAAGATGGTGCTTATATTCAGCGTGGTGAGCGTAAACAGCCCGTAAGCAGTTTTGCCGATGCATTGCAGTGGCTGGTGAAAGAATCCCGCCGTGGTTTGGCGATTCAGCGTTACAAAGGATTAGGTGAAATGAACCCTGATCAGCTTTGGGAAACAACGATGGATCCTGAAACCCGCCGCATGATGCAGGTGACGATCGATGATGCTTTAAATGCTGATGAACTGTTTACCACATTGATGGGGGATCAGGTTGAACCTCGTCGGGCATTTATTGAAGATAATGCGCTGAAGGTGGCTAATCTGGACGTATAACACGTTTGGAACCTGATCTTAAAAAAACAACCGCTCTTGATCAGGGCGGTTGTTTTTTATTGGTGGAAAATTTTTTTTAATTTTTTTCTTACGATCCCTTGAATCCGGAAAAAACGATCTTATATATGAAAGTGAAGAGGATGCCGCAAGGGCCTCGGAAACAGTGACCACAACTTGCTCAGAAGAGAAGATTGCTGGTGACATGATTAAATACGAATAATTGACACCTATGTCGAATGAATAGGTTGTTCAATGTCTGGCTAAACCTGAAAAGCCGGACCTATTGCTTCATTAAAGAGGATAGGACTATGAGAACCATCGATTTCACTCCTTTATACCGTAATGCTATTGGTTTCGACCGTTTGTTCAACATGATGGAAACAGCAAATGCAAAAAATGCTTCTGCTGGTTATCCGCCATACAATATTGAACAAAAATCAGAAAATCAGTACCGAATCACCATGGCAGTCGCCGGATTTGCAGACGCTGAGCTGGAAATTACCCAACAGGAAAATACCTTACTTGTCCGGGGCGAACGTCAGCCTGAAGACGAAAAAACATATGTCTATCAAGGTATTGCTGAACGAAACTTCGAGCGTAAATTCCAGTTAGCGGATTATGTCAAAGTGACCGGTGCGACCATGGAAAATGGTTTGCTTCATGTGGATCTGGAACGTGAAATTCCTGAAGCCATGCAGCCCCGGAAAATTGCCATTAACGGTAAAACACTCATCGAAAATAAAGAATGATGAGACAGCTTTGATAGCCGATTCGTTTAAACAACCATGAATTCGTTTCAAACTATCAAGTGTTTTTAAAATAAAGTAGTGAAAGAGCGCCGTTAGGCGCTCTTTTTGATCGTCTCCCATGAACGAACTCAAAACGAGTATTCAGTCCGTGAGAACTCCGTTTGTTTCAGAACTTAAACTGTTCCACCTGCTGACTGACCGACTGTGCCGCGCCAACAAATTCCTGACTCGACTCTGAAGTTTCCTGCGCGCTGAGCTGGTGAGCATCGCAAAGTTCCGAAACCTGGCTGATGACCACATCGATTTCCTGAATCGCGCTGTTTTGTCGATCAGTTAACCCGGCAATCATTTCCAGTTGTTGAGAAATAGAATGAACTTCCTTAACGGAGTTGTTCAGTTCCCTGCTGGATTCTTCTATTCCGTTCACACAGGTTGCAGTGATATCCAGACACGCCTGCATCGACTGAGTTGCCTGATGACTCTGGGCCTGAAGGCGATCAATTTTTTCGCGTATTTCGCTGGTTGACTCATTAGTTCGCAGTGACAAAGCCCTGACTTCATCAGCAACAACCGCAAATCCCCGGCCGGCATCACCCGCTCTGGCGGCTTCAATTGCTGCATTCAGGGCCAGCAGATTCGTTTGGTCAGAAATGGATGAAATGACATCAACAATCGAGTTAATACTTTCTACATCTCTGGCAACTTCTTCAATAATTTCTGATGATTGACCAATTTCATGACTGAGTTGCGTCATTTCCTGAGTCGAATGGGTGATTGAATGCTGGACGTGATTCATGCTCTCAACGATGTGCTTTGAAAAGTCTGCCGCTTTTTCTGCGGATTGATCAATTGCATCAGATTCTTCGGTAATCGCCTTAAACTCCTGATTGAGCGTTTGCATGGATTGTTGCTGCGCAATAATTTGCTCACTGATGTTCTTTGAAGCTTCGGCATTGTGATAAGCGGAGTGCTCAACTTGTAAAGCGCTGGTACGGACGATGGAAAAAGAGTCACTCAAGGCATTGATAAACTGGTTAAAACATTGCGCCAGCTGCCCGATTTCAGCCTGATCATTGACGTTGATTCTGGCTGATAAATTTTTATTCTGCGCGATTTTTGTAATTTGTGAACTGACCTGACGAATCGGATCCACAATTGAGCCGGAAAACCATATGGTTAGTCCCAGAGAGAGCAGAATAATCAGTCCGCTGATTAACATAGTGTTTCTCCGGTTCGCATCATATGCAGCGAACACTTCCTGAGCTGGCATGCAGGCGAAAATAATCCGGTTAATCTCCGGAATATAGTAAGCGGCTGCAAGCCATTCATCCTCGTGAACCCTGAAATCTGTCCGGGCTGTCTGACCTTTCATCGCCTGAGTTATGACCTGAGTAAAGTCAGTGCCGTTATCTATTTGACTGATCGATTTTCCTATCAGGCTGACATTGCCGTGAATAGATATTTTTCCTTGTGGATCCGTAATAAAAACATAGCCATTATTACCGAAATGGTATTGCCCGATTGTTTTGCTGAGATTGGTAATATCCAGTGATAATCCACTGACACCGACGAGCTGCCCCCGTCGCTCGGAACGAACATTAATATAGAGAAATGTTTTGCCGTTAAACCCGGAAGTATCCAGATTGATGGCATAAGGTTTTCCTGAGTCAATAAACTGATAAAACCATTGATCGTCTGAGTCATTGCGGCTTAAAGTTTTTTTGTTGATCCCATCACCAGCGGCATAAATAACCTGATTATTTTTCGCTGAAGATAAAAAAATACTGGCGCTCCCGGTTCGCTGGCGTAAATCAGACATATATCTGATCATGGTTTGCTCAGAAACATGGGAAGTGTCGCCGGTAAGGTAGTCTGTCACATACGTGGCATTGGCAAATGCAATCCCTTCAGTAATCGGAGCTTTCAGATCGGCTAAAATCTTATTACCGGCTTTCTGTACCTGAGCGGGTAATTCAACATTAAGTACCCTTTCCTGTGCCAGTGACTTATTCAGGTACTGATTGACGAAGATAATGATACCCAGAGAGATGAGCAATAAACCACACATTGAAAAAATAAAGCGCGTTTTAATAGAAATATGATTAAGGTACTGAGAACCTGGCATGACGTTGTGCTCCTTAAAATAGTCTTCTTCCTGAAGAAAGTCGGTCTGGAGAGTGACTTGTTATGCGTATTTATGAGTATGTTTTTTTTGATATTAGCTTATATCCGGTGCTTTTTTTATACAGTGTGTAATTTTTCTGCTACGGGGACGTCTAATTAAGACCAGAGTCAGATTTTTCATGTATTCATCCATCATGGGGAGTAATCATGTTAATTAAGAGAAAGCCACAACTCACAGAAGCAGATGTGACACCCGAAGCGATTTATCAGGCAAGACGCCAGTTTATGAAAGGTGCGTTTATGCTTGGGGCTGGTGCGATGCTTCCTTCCGGAATGGTTACTGCAGCGCCAGACAATCAGGATGGTTCTTTTCATCCGCAAACACCTGCGTGGCTGAAGCAACAAATTCAGAATTCACAGAGTCATGAACAGCTTATCAAGGATAAACTCACACCTTATTCAACAGTGACTGAATACAATAATTTTTATGAATTTGGTTTTAGTAAACGTGAACCCGCCAGATTGTCTGGTGAGTTTGCGCCGTTTCCGTGGCAGGTTGAAATTGCCGGAGAGGTCGCCAAGCCCGGTCATTATCATCTGGAAGATTTACTGAAAGGTATTCAGCTCGAAGAACGAATTTACCGCCTTCGTTGTGTTGAAGCCTGGTCGATGGTGATTCCGTGGATTGGATTTCCGCTGGCTTCATTACTGAAGCGCTTTGAGCCGACCAGCCGGGCAAAGTATGTTGCATTTACCACGGTTGTGCGTCCGGAGCAGATGCCGGCACAGAAGAGTCGTTTCAGTACGATTAAGTGGCCTTATGTTGAAGGTCTGAGAATCGATGAAGCCATGCATCCGCTGACTCTGATGGCTGTCGGGCTGTATGGAAAAACATTACCTAATCAGAATGGTGCGCCTTTCCGGTTGGTGGTGCCATGGAAATATGGGTTTAAAAGTATTAAGTCAATCGTCAAAATTGAGCTGACAGAGAAACAACCGCCAACGACATGGAGCCAGATCGCGCCGCAGGAATATGGTTTTTACGCCAATGTGAATCCAAATGTTGATCATCCCCGCTGGACTCAGAAAGAGGAAAGGCGATTACCCTCCGGTCTTTTCAAGCCCAATATTATCCCGACTCAGCTATTTAATGGTTATGATGAAGTGGCTTCATTGTATGAAGGGATGGATTTATCCCGGAATTACTGATTCAGCGTCCCGGACTGACTTTCGGGTGTCAGGCCGGTCGCGGTCAGCCGATCTTAATATGGAGTACAGGATATCAATATGTCAGTGACGATTCGCCGTTGGGTTATTTTCTTCGCAGCATGTTTGCCGGCTATTGCATTGGTTGTCGGTGCGGTTCATCAGACACTGGGCGCTGATCCCGCCAAGACCATTGTCTGGGAAACCGGTCAGTGGGCATTACGTTTTCTGCTGATTACTCTGGCGGTTTCTCCGCTGGTCCGTTACCTGAAATGGCGTTGGCTGATGATACACCGCAGAATGTTGGGTTTGTTTTCGTTGTTTTATGCGGTGTTGCATCTGTTGGCTTACTACCAGTTTATTCTGGGGGGCAACTTGCTGATGCTGGGGAGTGAAATCGTCCACCGTCCCTATATTCTGGCGGGTGCACCAGCGATTTTGATGTTGATTATTTTGGGGGTGACCTCGACGCAAGGCTGGATGAAGCGGCTGGGTAAGCGATGGCAGCAACTTCACCGTCTGATTTATCCGGCTCTGGTCTTGGCCTGGATTCACCTGTTCTGGCAAGTCCGGGCCAGTTATCAGGATGCCTTTATCTATGGTGTGCTTGGCGGCATTTTGCTGGCCATACGCTTTCCACGCTGGCAGGCACAATGGAAAGGATTCATCCGTAAGCGTCATCATCCGGAAAGATGATGCATCACTCCCGGAGTTGACTGTTTTTGTGTTCTGCCGGGCGCACCGGAAATGGCGGTAAAATTGCGTCCTGTAATGCTTTGGCGGCCGGGTGGTTGAATTGCAGTGGTCCGGATACCGCCTGACACTCAACAATCGATCCCTGATGCATCACCACGACATGTTGACAAAACAGGTGAACCAAGCGCAGGTCATGGGTAATAAACAGATAAGCAACGCCGGTTTGCTGCTGGATTTGCTGTAGATACTTCATCAGTTGTGACTGGAGTAAGCGGTCCAGACCCGAAAGTGATTCATCGAGAATAATCAAAGACGGGGAGGGGGCAAGTGCCCGGGCCAGACAGACCCGCTGCAGCTGTCCGCCGCTCATTTGATGTGGTTTCCTGATGCGATCAGCATGGCTCAATCCGACAAGCGCCAGTAACGCCAGAACCCGCTGTTCTTTTTCCCGGATGTTCATCTGGGTCAGATAATCCAGCGGCTCCTGAATGATTTCCCCGACGGTAAAGTTTGGATCAACGGCACTGAACGAGTCCTGAAAGACCATCTGCACATCGCGCTGAAATGCTTTTTTGTCCGATGGTGTCAAATGAGCGATATCCTGTTTCTGGTACAGTACTTTACCCTGTGACGGTTTTTCAAGACCGCACAGCAAGCGGGCCAGTGTACTTTTTCCACTACCGCTGCCACCCACTAAGGCCAGTGTTTCTCCCGGTCTGATTTGCAGATTAACATCCTGCAGAACACGCCGGGTGATGGGATGCTGAAACAAGGGATGACGCTGATAAGTATGATGAAGATGACATGTCTCAATTAACATACAGCCTCCATCATTATTTCAGGATAGAGAGCCAGATGCGCTTTTATCAGTTCACGCGTTGTTTCATGCTCCGGATGCCAGAAAATTTTCTCAACCCGCCCTGTTTCAATAATTTTTCCCTGCTGAATGACGGCAACTTCATCAGCCAGACGTGCGACAACCCCCATATCATGGGTAACCAGCATTAATCCAAGCTGATGTTCCTGAACCTGACGTTCCAGAATATTTAATACTTTGGCCTGTGTCAGCATATCTAAATCAGTCGTCGGCTCATCAGCAAACAGAAAGGGTGAGCCGCTCAGCAAAGCAAATGCAATCATGACGCGTTGCAGCATACCGCCACTCATTTCAAACGGGTACAAACGCAACAATTGTGTTGCATTCTCAAGCCCGACTTCTGTAAAGGCGGTTTCGATTCTCAGATTCATCTGCTGTTTATTGATGATATGGCCTGCTGCCTGCATCGTTTCTTTTGCATGTTGTCCGATAGTCCGGACCGGATTAAAACCGCTACGGGGATTTTGCAGCACTGAAGTAACCGTTTTTCCCCGCAGTTGATGACCGCTGACTGCCTGCTGGCCCAGCCGGATGGTGCCGCTGGTCTTTGTTACACCTGCAGGCAGTAACTCTAATGCCGCAGCCAGAGTCAGTGATTTCCCGCTGCCGCTACTGCCAATCAGAGCGAGTGTCTGTCCCTGACGGAGTGTCAGGGAAAGTTCATTCACAAGTGTCTGATCCTGAGAGCGGACAGACAGACGATCGATCGTTAAAGTTTGTGATTTCAATGTGAATGTTCCCTCTGGATATGTGGATCGAGATAATCGCGGAACCGATCACCCAACAAATTAAAACTCAGGACACTCAATAATAGTGACAGTCCCGGCCAGAAAATTAACTGAGGCTGAGTCTGCATATACTGACGCGCATCATTGATCATCACGCCCCATTCAGGTGTAGGTGCCTGAACACCCAATCCGAGAAATGACATACCGGCGACATGCAGCATCATATGACCGACATCGAGTGTCGCCAGCACGCACAGTTGTGCACTGACGGGCCGCAGTAAATGCCGGTAGAAAATCGCCGGGCGACTGGCGCCGGATAACCGGGCTGACAGCATATATTCCCGGTGTCGGATGCCCAGCACGATACTCCGGACAATCCGTGCATACCAGGGCCAGTGTGATAAAGCGATAGCGATAATGACATTGGTCAGCCCGGTTCCCAGCACGCCAATCATGAATAATGACAAAATCAGCGTGGGAAAGGTCATGAAAACATCAGTAAAACGCATCAGTAGCTGATCGAATCGTCCGCCGAGCAGTCCGGCGCTGCCGCCCATGAGGAGCCCAAGAAGAATAATCAGCCCGATAGCCGCCATGACAGAGCCTAATGATGTGGAGGCGCCACATATCAGCCGGGATAAGATATCCCGGCCCAGATGATCGGTGCCCAGCCAGTGCTGTGGTGATGGCGGCAGAAAGCGATGCATTAAATCAATCGCTGTCGGATCGTAAGGATGCAGCCACGGTGAGAACAGGGCACAACATATCAGAAGTAATGCGATGGCAGGGGCACCGTACAACATAACCGGGTTCGTCTGTTTCATCCGTTTTCCTCCGCAGCCATCAGGCGAATTCGTGGATCAAGCCAGGCGTAACCGACATCCGTCAGCAAATTAAAGACAACAAAGACGAAAACCATCATTAAGGTGACACACTGAATCACCGGATAATCCCGGTTAAATACAGCAGAAACCGCATATCTGCCCACACCCGGCCAGCTGAAGATGGATTCAATCACCAGTGTACCGCCAAGTAGTTCTCCGAAGTGCATACCAAGTAGTGTAATGACCGGCAGCAATGCATTACGCAGGATATGATTGCGCTGAATCACTGATTCACTCAGCCCGCGCAATCTTGCCCAATAAACATGTCGCTGGCCCGAGACCTCCAGAATACTGGCCCGCAACATCCGGGCATTAATTGAGAAAGACATCAATGCAATACTGATGGCTGGCAGAATCAGATGACGCCAGTTGCCATAACCCATTGAGGGCAACCAACCCAGCTTTACAGAGAACAGCATGACAAATAAAAAGGCCAGCCAGAAATTCGGCACAGAAACACCCAGTAGTGCGATTAGCCGAATCAGATGATCGGGCAGACGGTTACGATAGCGGGCAGCGATTAACCCCAGAAACAGGGAAGGGATCACGATCAAAACCATCGCAACACCTGCCAGTTGCAGCGTTGCCGGAAGATAGTCAGACAATTCTTCCAGCACCGGACGACCCGTCGCATAGGACCGGCCAAAATCCAGATGAATTGCATCTTGTATCCAGCGGCCATACTGAATTATCAGCGGTTGATCTAATCCGAGCTGATGCCGGATTTCTGTCACCAGTTCCGGCGTTGGTGGCAGATTTGACAGACGCAGGTAGTCGATTGCCGGATCGCCCGGCCCAAGCCGGAGTAACAGGAAGATCACAACAGAAGCCGCAAAGAGCATCGGGATCAGCATCCCAAATCGTTTGAGTACAAAGTTCAGCATGTTATTTATTTTCCGGTGTGAACTGATGTAGTGGAATATCTGATGTCATCGGTGCAAAGTGCAGATTGCCAACGGAAGGCGATGCAATGGCCCAGCTGCTGATCCAGACCAGCGGCAGATAAACGGCATCATGGTGTAAACGGGTCATGATTTCGTGGTAGAGCTCCCGCCGTTTGGTTTCATCCGTGGTTAAAAGAACCTGCTTAATTTGCGCGTCGATGATCTGTTTATCCGGTAAGCCTTTTTGTGCCTGATAATCTGCATGGGCGGGCACCCGCATTGAACCAATAAATGCGTGAGGATCATAGGGAGCGCCCCATGTGGTATTAAAAATCATACCAAATCGTCCATCCCGTTGCCGGGCAAAGACACTGCTCTCTTCTTCTGCAACCAGATTAACCTGAATTCCTGCCTGTTGTAAGTCTCCCTGAATGACTTCAGCCATAGATTTTTGTACCGCATTGGTGCCGGTAAAGACCAGATCGATTTGCAGCGTTTGTCCGTTTTTCATCCGGGTTGAACCCTGTTCAGGCTGGTGCCATCCATCTTGCTCAAGCAGTTGTCTGGCCTTATCTAAATCAAAGATATAGGGTTGAATTTTAGTCTCAGCATAAGGAATGTTGGGGGCAAATAATGTTTTGGCGGGTTGTTGGGTGTTATACAGCACTGTTTGGACCAGCATCTTTTTATTCACCGCGTGATTGATGGCTTGACGGACACTCAGATCGTTAGTGGGAAATCTCTGACTGTTGAGCGCCAGCATTGATGTTTCTGCTGGTTCAGAGACCTTTGTGACCCATCGTCTTGAATGACTGAGTTGATCAAACATGTCCGGAGAAATAATCCCGTTAGCGCCATAAAGCAGATCAACTTCTCCGGTTTGAAGTGCCATTGCCCGGCTGGTGGGATCGGCGATCACTTTCACCGTGATTTGCTCGTAAGCCGGTGCTGTTCCCCAATAATCCGGGTTACGTTCAAACCGGTCATACTGGGCATGGCGGGTTTCTTTCAGAACCCACGGCCCGGTTCCTATCGGCTTTTTTATGCCGTTTTTGGTTGTGCCGTTAACAAACTGAGAGGGCGCGATAAACCGGAATGGACGGGGCAGAGCCAGCTCCTGTAACAACGGATAATAAGCATGTTTCAGCGTTAGCACGACTTTGTCCGGGGCTGTCGCCTGAATACTTTGAATTTCATTCACCAGCTCCAGCCAGCTATGCCGGGCTTTATTATCGAGAACGGCATGAAAGTTGGCAATAACAGCCTGAGCGTTGAATGGTTCACCATTGGAAAACTGCACACCATGACGCAGTGTAAAAGTATACACCCGGCCATCTTTGGAAATATCCCAGTGCGTTGCCAGCCATGGCTTCACCTGACCATCCGCCTGATACTGTACTAATGGTTCATAAACCATACTCTGGGCGAACATTTGGTTCGGTGTGTATAAATGGGGATTCAGCTCACCGACATTCACCGGCCATGCCATATTCAGGTTGGCAGGAGATTGCGCGAAGCTGGCGAGAGGGAGTGTGAAGATCACAGTGGCCCACACCATGAAAAGTCGTCTGATAGACATGAAAAAAAGAACCATTGGGTCAAAAAAAGAGTCGGTATTTTACGACAAAAGGTGTGTGAAAACAGAGCGATCCAGATCAAGGGAATGGTGATTTTAATTGCATATTCCATAAATTAGTATTGTCAATAGTGAGTCAGCCTGCAATTGTGATGAAGAAGACCGATCATTTTTGTTCGCTGCGGTGCAATGATATGATGAACCAACTATGCTCAGTAAGTTTCTGTTTGTCATGGTAATACCGGTTGGCATGATTTCAGGAACTGATGTTGTCTGAACGGAAGTAACGACTCATGCCATTTAATTCAATGAAATTTTGTCACCCATGGCATCCATGTCAGCAGCGCGTGCTTTATGCGGTGAAGCAGCATTTATGTGATCGACGGCTTCATCTCGTTGCTGCTCCTGGTGCAGGTAAAACTGTGCTGGGGCTGGAAGTGTTCCGGATGTTGGGAAAACCAGCCATGGTGTTGTCGCCGACCCGGATGATTCGTAACCAGTGGATTGACCGGCTTGAAGATTTTTGTGAAACAGACACTCCCCGTGAGTTACCCTGGGTTAGCCGTTCTTTTCACCAGCCCGGTATTCTGACAGCAACGACCTATCAGGCATTACTGACCCGTTTTCCCGGTGAATGTCGTGATGAAGAACCTGAAATTCAGCAAATTCGTAAAAATCCGGCAGAGGATGATATTCATCACTTCATTGCGGTGCTGGAGCAACATCATATCCGTGTATTAATCCTTGATGGTGTAAACCAGTTGAGGGCGGAATGGTGGCGCGCGCTGAAGACCGTGTGTGATAATTTTCCGGACATGACGTTGGTCACTCTGACGGCAACACCGCTGTATGACGTGCGTGAACCTGACCGGATTGAGTATGAACAGCTGTGTGGGCCGGTTGATGAAGAAATTTCAGTCCCGGAGCTGGTGAAAGCCGGAATACTTTGTCCACATCAGGATTTTATCCGTGCCTGTGATGCGACTGTCACTGAGCAAAAACAGATTGAAGACTATGATCGACAGGTCTTAACCGTTTGTCAGTCATTATTGAACAGCCGGGAATTTGAGCAAATTGTCTGTGCCCATCCCTGGCTACATCAGACAGACATTGAGTCAGATGTCGTCAAATCCCCGGACATAGCCATTGCGTTGATGAGCTTTTTAAAAGCCAGACATTGTCCGGATGGACAGGCTTTGATGCAGGTCTTCGCTCTGACGTCTCAGGATATTCCGCAACTGGACCGTCAGTTGTGGCAGGTGCTCATTGACAGTGTGCTGTTCTCAGACACGTTTCAGCACCCACAGCATCTTCAGCCCTTTGTCTTGCAACTGCAAGCGCTGTTGCAAGACAAAGGATTGCTGGAAAAGCGTGTGTTATCTCTTGAGTCTTCTTCTCCGGCGACACATTTCCTGTCTTCCAGTGTTGCTAAAATCGATGCGTGTATCGACATTCATCAGCTTGAATACCAACAACGGGGACAAGACCTGCGTCAGGCCATTTTAACGGATTATATCCGGGATGAAATGTTGGGCTCAGGGCAAAACAACGGGGAGATAAAACTGGGGGCCTGGCCTGTATTTGAGGCGCTGGCTTCCTGTTCTCCGGTGCCGGATCAACTCGCTTTACTGACGGAGCGTTTAACATTATTGCCATCCGGTTTACTACCATCCTTGTTGATGTTTATCGATCCACAACAGGTCCGGACAGAGTTACTGGCGGATGAACAGGGTTATCAGGGCTCGCGGTACGTTGAATCCTGCTATGTTAAAGTTTCGGCACCGCCGGACCAGCTATCGGAGGCAATGACGGCGTTATTCACTTCAGGAAAAATCAAAGTATTAGTCAGTACCAGCGCTCTTCTGGGCCAGGGCTGGCAGGTGCCGGTACTCAACTCTTTGATTCTTGCCAGTTCCGCCGGTTCTCCGGTGTTGACTAACCTGATGCGGGGACGTGCGATGCGGTTTGATCCCCAAAATCCGCATCAAGTCAGCGCCATTTGGCATCTGGTTGCGCTGAACACCCGTTCTGTCAGTGGTTTTAGTGATTTGCTGAATCTGATCCGCCGCTTTGACTCTTTTACCGGACTTTCGGAAAAAGATAATTCGGTTGAAAGTGGCTTTAGCCGGATGGATCTGAATCACCTGATGCTCCCATCGATTGCCGGTCAAAAAATATCTGTTTCAGCGCACAATCGTCAGACCGAAGCTCGTTTCCGGCAACTGGTACAAATTGAAAGCCGCTGGCATCATGCATTGGCTGCTGATAGCTCTGATGGCCGGGTTATGCCTGCTGTGACAATGGTTCGTAAGCCTGAAATCAGAGCGCATGTTCTGCGTCATGCATTCTCCTGGCTGACTTCTCAGGTGTTTGGGCCAGTGTTGCTGGCGCTGAGTTATGCTTATGTCTTCCCGCCGGTCTGGACTTATACGATGACTTTTGTCGTGCTGATCGTTGCCGGTGTTCTGCTGTATAAGCTTCCTGAAACTGTGAAAACACTTCGGATGTTATGCCGTTATTTACCCGCTGATAGTGCTTTATACCAGATAGGGAATGCTTTGAGAGATTCACTGTGTCAGTCCGGGTTGATCAAGACACCTATGATGCAGCTCAAAGTCAGGCGCGCCAGAATGCCCGACGGGCGGTTTCACCTTTGTCTGACTGGTGGCACCTATTATGACGCTTCTCTGTTTGCTGATTGTCTGGCAGAGATATTTGCACCTGTAGAAACCCCCAAATTTCTGTTGGTATGCTCTGGGGCGCTGAGTAAGTGCCGGGATTATTACGCTGTTCCCCGGAGGTTTGCATCTGGTAAAGAAACCACTCAGATATTCTCCCGGAACTGGAACAAATCTGTGTGGCCGTCTGAACTCATTGACACTGAATCAGTTGAAGGCAGAAAAGTGCTTTTAAAGGCCAGAGGCCAAGATGTTGCTTCTGTTTGCCGGGAAGAGGTCTGAAAGCCCGTTTGCCGGAGATCATTCAGAGTGAAAATCATGTATCGATAGTATGATTTTTTGCCAGGCCATATCCAGAGGTCGTCCAGAGATAAGATTTATATTTTCAGGCCGGTTATTTTTCCTTAACTCTTCAGATAGCACATCTGGGATGTTGCGTCATACGCATCACACGATATAATCAAAGATGATCAAAACATTTAAACATAAAGGACTCAGAAAGTTTTTTGAGACTGGCAGTTCAGCAGGTATTCAGTCCAGACATCAGCATAAGCTGAGAATGTTGTTGGCAGCAATAGATACCGCCGTCACTATTGATGACATTGATTTGCCTGGTTTTAATCTACATTCTCTGCATGGGAACCGGGAGGGGACATGGTCAGTTATGGTGAGTGGTAACTGGCGTATTACTTTCGAATTTACCAATGGTCATGCATATATACTTAACTATGAGGACTATCATTGATGAAAATGCATAATCCACCGCACCCGGGCGAGTTTATTCTCAGTATTTATATGGAGCCTTTCGGTTACAGTTGCCGTTACGTCGCGCAGCAACTGGATGTTGCATCTTCGACACTAAGCCGGATTCTTAAAGGGCAAAGTGCTGTTTCTCCGGAAATGGCATTGCGTTTATCTAAAGCATTAGGACGCAGTCCTGAGAGTTGGCTGGCAATGCAGGATAATTATGATTTGTGGCAGGCAAGGAAAAAAGTGAATCTCTCCCGTGTCCGGACCATTCAGTTTGTTGCGTTGTAAAGATGGAAAACAAGAGAAAAGCCAGCGCTCACCGAAGGTTAACAGACCCGGGTGATCGCTGGCTTTTCTGCGGGGACAGGCAATTTGAGCGTGATATTCCCGGCAGGCTTACTTCAAACTCTCCAGATAACCCCGCCAGCCGCCAAAGTGGCTGATATTTTCTGCTTCTTCCAGCCCGGCGGGCTCGCAGATAAATCCTTTCACCCATTCTCCGGAAGCCAGTTCAACACTGCCCAGTCCAAGCGGGTGGGGGATCTGGCTGAGAAAAGCACCGACGGCGCTGAGCGGGAGTGACCAGACTTCCACATCCAGTGATACACCATCGGCCTTATTACGAACCAGTCCCGGCCGGGCTGGCGGGCTACCTGCCAGTGCGTAAAGCTGATAACAGGCTGCGGTTTGAGTGGCCTGTTTCAGGGCGCCGCCCAACTCTGTCAGTTGGTGGTTCAGTGGCAATCCCTGCATGTGTGCGCCACACACCAGCAGGTCAAGACGGCTTTGCGGGTCCGGATAAAGTCCGGTTGCACCCACCGGCAGATGAGCCGTTTTTTGCCATGCATCAGCCAGTGAAATCAAAGCGCGATCGGCAAATGCGGGTGCAAACAGGGTAAAGCCGAATGGCAGTCCTTCCGGGGTAAAGCCTCCGGGGATTGCGATCGCGCTGTAATCCAGTAAATTCATAAAATTCGTGTAGTAGCCCAGATGACTGTTCAGGGTCACCGGGTTCTGATTGACTTCTTCAATGGTATAAATCGTGCCTGCTGTGGGCGTGATCACCACGTCTACGGTTGCCAGTTGCTGATCACAAATAACTTTATAATCCTGCAACTGATACATGGCTTTGAAAGTCTGAGCTGCTGAGAGGTTCTCTGCCTGACCAATAATGGTTTGAATCACCGGCAAACAGCGGGACGGATCGGCTTTGTAGAATGCTTCAATGGCTGCATAACGTTCTGCGACCCACGGGCCATCGTAAAGCAGCCGGGCGGCTTCCAGATACGGATTCAGATCAAACGGGACCAGCTCTGCGCCCATCTTTTTCAGTTGTGTCAGCACCTGCTCATATTGTGCCTGATATGCGTGATTACCGAAAAAGTTCAGCTGTGACTGGTCCGGAACACCAACTTTCAGTCCCTGCCACTTTGTTGGTATTGGTTTTGTCAGCTCCGGCTTTGTTGTCGTTGATGGCAGGACTGTTTGCTGCTCTGGCGTAAATGGCCGGGAATAGCTGTCTTGCGGATCAGTGACAGCGGCTAATTGATGCAGCAGTGATAAATCATCTGCGTTTCCGGTGAAAAAGGTTACGCAGTCGAGCGTACGGCAGGCGGGAACGACACCCTGACAGCTCAGAACGCCTTTGGTTGGCTTGAGGCCGAACAGATTATTGAATGCCGCCGGAACCCGGCCGGAGCCAGCAGTATCAGTGCCTAAAGCGAACATCACCTGTCCCGTTGCCACGGCAACTGCACTGCCGGCACTGGAACCTCCGGAAATATACGCCGGGTCAAAACTATTCTGTGTCGCTCCCCAGGGGCTGCGGGTACCCACCAGTCCGGTGGCAAACTGATCAAGGCTGGTCTTGCCAATTGGAATAGCTCCGGCAGCAATCAACAGTTCAACGACAAAGGCTGATGATTCCGGATGATAACGGTAAGCATCACATCCGGCAGTGGTCGGCAGACCGGCCAGATCGATATTATCCTTGATGGCGAATGGCACGCCATAGAGCGGCAGATCATCGATATCGTGTGTTGATAAAGCTTCCAGATACTGGTCGAGTTGTGTTTCACTGATACAGCTGAGCCAGACATGCCGTGTATCTGCCTGCGCCTGAACCAGTTTTTCATGCAAGTACTGACGGACTGAAAGCTCCCCGCTACGGTAGGCTTCCAGCAATTGAGTGATTGTCGAGGGTTGTATCATTTTATTCGCCTCCCTGCGCTTCAGACGCTGTACGTATGGTCATGATGGCTTGCCCGGCGTGAACGGATGCTCCCGCAGGCTGACAGATGGTTTCGATAGCACCGCTCACCGGCGCTACGACTTCCAGTTCCATTTTCATTGCTTCGAGGATGGCAACAACTTCTCCGGCCTGAACGAAGTGCCCCGGCTTGACGGCGATCTGCCAGATATTACCTGTGACATGACTTTCAATGGCTTCACAACCGTCTTCCGGGACAAAGTGCTCCGTTTCATGTGTTTCTGCTTCCGGGACAACAAAGTTGGCCTGACCGCTTTCAATCCAGCGCTGGCGTTCTGCTTCAAAAGCCGTTTGCTGGCGGATTTTACATTGTTCAATTTCACCGGCATGGGCCTGAGTGAGTGCCTGATAGTCAGCCAGCGAGAAAGTGGTTTGCTCAATGTTCAGCGGATAGTGCCCCCGCGGGTGTTGCTTACGGATTTCTAACAGCTCTTCGGCAGAGACCGGGTAGAAGCGGATTTGGTCAAAAAAGCGCAGCAGCCATGGTTTTTCAAAGCAGCTGGTCTGCCTGTAGCGGTTCCACATTTGCAGCGTCCGGCCGACAAACTGGTAACCGCCCGGACCTTCCATACCGTAAACACACAGATAAGCACCGCCGATACCGACAGCATTTTCCGGTGTCCATGTACGGGCCGGGTTATATTTGGTGGTCACGAGGCGGTGGCGCGGGTCAAGAGGTGTTGCCACGGGCGCACCGAGATAAACATCGCCCAGCCCCATGACCAGATAACTGGCATCAAAAACGATTTTTTTCACCTCTTCAATGGAATCCAGTCCATTAATCCGTCGAATGAATTCAATATTATCCGGACACCAGGGCGCATCTTTTCTGACGACTTCCTGGTATTTACGGATCGCCAGCCGGGTCGCTTCATCATCCCATGAAAGGGGCAGATGAACGATCCGGGCTGGCACCGTGAGTGCATCGATATCATGCAACGTGGCTTCCAGGTTCCGCAGGATCTGCATCAACTCATCACGCGGCAGAATCAGATTGTTGTAATGGACCTGCAACGAGCGGATGCCCGGTGTCAGCTCTTCAATGCCGGGAAGCCTGAGTGCTTCAAGCTTCAGCATCAGGGCATGAACCCGGAAGCGCAGCCGGATATCCAGCATTTGCGGGCCATACTCGACCAGCAGAAAATCTTCACCGCACTGACGATAAACCACATGTTCCCGGGTTTCTTCTGCCGGAATCACATCGATAATGGGAGAGCCAAGCTGCGGACTTTCACAGCGATAAGCCTGAACCCGTTTTTGCTGAATCTGCGTGTTCTGTGCCTGCTCTGCTGCTTCTGCATCGGCCAGCGACACCGGAATGAAGCGGATTTTATCACCGGCCTTAAGCTGTCCGACTTTCCATAAATCGGCTTTAATGACGGTTGCCGGGCAGACAAAACCACCGAGACTGGGGCCATCGGGCCCGAGAATCACCGGCATATCACCGGTGAAATCGATCGTGCCGATGGCGTAGGCATTGTCATGAATATTTGAGGGGTGCAGTCCGGCCTCCCCGCCGTCCTGTCTGGCCCAGTCTGGTTTCGGGCCGATCAGGCGCACGCCGGTCCGGCTGGAATTAAAGTGAACTTCCCACTCGGCTCCGAAGAACGTTTCAATGTCTTTGTCGGTGAAGAAATCAGGCGCCCCATGGGGGCCGTACATGACATGAATGTCCCACTGCCCGGTAAGTTCAGGTAAACACATACGCGCTTCGCTAAGCTGACGGGGTGGTGCAGAGCTCAGATGTAATACATCACCGGCCCGCAGGGCCCGCCCGGCGTGGCCGCCAAACTGCCCCAGCGTAAAGGTGGATTGACTGCCCAGATAGTCCGGGCATTGCAGGCCGCCTTCTACGGCGAGATAAGTCCGGGCACCGGGACCGGTGATTTTTCCCAGCTTCAGGGTTTGACCCTGCTTTACAGTGATGATGGTTCCCATCGGGACGGGGATATCATCGAGACTGGCCTGAATCGATGCGCCGGTAAGGACAAGCTGTTTTGTCGTATTAAATTTGAGTGTCGGACCACTGACAATGATTTCCAGCCCGGCACAGTTTTTCTCGTTGTCCAGTAACTGGTTTGCCAGCCGGAAACTGAGTGGATCCATCGGGCCGGATGGCGGCACGCCAATATGCCAGTAACCTTTCCGGCCGGGATAATCCTGAATCGTGGTTTGAGTGCCGCCACTGAGAATATCGATCGTGGCAGGCTGATAACTGAACTGATTCAGGCTTTGAGTCAGCACCCGGCCTTCCTGAACCTGTGGGGTTTGAATCAGTTGTTGCAGATATTGGCGGTTGTGTTCAATGCCATAGACAGAAATACCTGCCAGCGCTTGTTCCATCCGGGTTAGCGCCTGTTCGCGGCTATCGGCATGAATGATGATTTTTGCCAGCATCGGGTCAAAAAAAGCGGAAACTTCGGTGCCAGCTTCAATCCAGTGCTCAATCCGCAGCCCGGATATTTGTGGCCATTCCACATGGCTGAGTAATCCGGCACAAGGCTGGAAATTTTTGTTCGGATCTTCGGCATAAAGCCGGACCTGAATCGCATGTCCCTGTGGTTGTCTGTCTTCCCAGCCGGATAAATCCAGTACACCTGCACCTTGCCTGACCATCCATTCAACCAGATCGACACCGAACACTTCTTCGGTTACACCGTGTTCAACCTGTAAGCGGGTATTCACTTCAAGAAAATAGAATGCCTGTGTTTTCTGGTCGAGTACGAATTCGACGGTGCCGGCATTGCGGTAATTCACGGCCTGAGCCAGACGAATGGCCGTATCGCGCAGCGCCTGACGGGTTTCGTCGCTCAAATGTGGCGCTGGTGTTTCTTCGATGACTTTCTGGTTACGCCGCTGGGCAGAACAGTCCCGTTCTCCCAGAGCAATGACGTTGCCCTGACCATCGCCGAAAATCTGAACTTCTATATGGCGCGCCTGTTCGATAAATTTCTCTATAAAGATGCCGCTGTGGTTGAAGTTATTTGCGCTCAGGCGTCTGACGGAGTCTAAAGCACTGTCAAGTGTTGCGGCGTCGTCACAACGTTGCATGCCAATGCCGCCTCCACCGGCGGTGCTTTTGAGCATGACTGGATAGCCGATAATCTCGGCCTGTGTTAATGCGGCGGCATTGTCGGTTAACAATCCGGTGCCCGGCAGCAGGGGCACACCAGCTTTCGCTGCAATTTCCCGGGCTGAGTGCTTCAGCCCGAATGTATTCATTTGTTCGGGTGTCGGACCAAGAAAAGTCAGGCCTGCGTTTTCACATAAAGTAACGAAATCCGGATTCTCACTTAAGAAACCGTAGCCGGGATGAATGGCTTGCGCACCGCTGTTACGGGCAATGGCGATGATTTTTTCCTGATCAAGATAAGTCGCGGCGGCTGCACCTTCACCCAGAGAGAAAGCCTCGTCGGCCTGAATCACATGCAGGCTGTCTGCATCGGCTTCGCTGTAAATAGCAACACTGGCAATATTCATCTGTTTCAGAGTCCGGATGACCCGACAGGCAATGGCGCCGCGGTTGGCAATCAATACCTTGCTAAACATAACATTTTCCATCTTTTCCGGGTCGTCCCGGCTGAATCCTTGAAGCATGTTCGGGGTCGTCCCCGGCTTTCTTTTCAGGTGTTTTCTTTTCTGATGCTTTCTGCGCTGATCTTTTGGCGTGGTTACGCATCCCAGACCAGTACCTCGACCGGTGTCGGGTTGTACGCATTACACGGGTTATTCAGTTGCGGGCAGTTAGAGATCAGAACAATCACATCCATGGCGGCTTTCAGTTCGACGTATTTTCCCGGTGCACTGATGCCATCTTCAAACGTCAGGCCACCGCTTTCGGTAATCGGGACATTCATAAAGAAATTGATATTGTGAGTGATATCCCGTTTGGTCAGGCCGAACTCTTCATGCTCTGTGACGGCCAGCAGCCAGCTGTCACGGCAGGCGTGCATGGTTTTTTTCTCCAGTGCATAGCGAACCGTGTTACTTTCTGTGGCGCAGGCTCCGCCTAATGTGTCATGGCGGCCGCAGGTATCGGCAACGATTTCCAGCATCACATTGCCCTGATCAGAGAGAATTTTGGTGCCGGTCGTCAGATAAACATTACCTTGTTCGCGGATGGTGTCGATGGCGCTGTAGCGCTCAGCCGGATGGTTGGCGTTATAAAACAGGGTATCTGCCGCCTGATTGCCTTCCAGATCCAAAATGCGGAAGGTTTGCCCTTTTTTGACAATCTGCATGTAGTAATCACCGGCCGGAACGGTATCGCGGCGAACAGCGTTTTCGGGTTGCAGTTGACTTTCAGTGATCATGCTTGTGCCTCCGGGTGAGCGTGGTCTGGGTGAGAATGAGCCGGGTGGGAATGTGTACAGTGATAACGACGGTTATTTTCCAGTCCGCGTTGGTTTTCATCCTGCCCGTGCGGTGGCACCGGTAATGTCATCTCTGTGGCTTCCGTCAGCGTGAGTTCGACGGGTCTGAACGGATATTCGGTCGCCGGATTCAGTGGATGCGGGCAGGTTGTCAGAACAACCAGTGTGTCCATTTCAAACCGCAACGCAATTTCATCACCGGGCTGACTGTGATTGTCTGCAAAGATCAGGTTACCTTCGGTATCTGAGCTGACCTTACTGAACAGATTCAGGTTTGCCGCCAGATCCCGTTTGCCGAGTCCGTATTTCGCAACTTCGACCAACAGGGAATCATAGCCATTCTGTTTCCACTGATTCCGGTCAGCCTGATAACTTCTTTCTCCCCATTTTTTTGCGACTTTCTCTTTATTGGCAACGCCACAAACGGTATCAATCCAGTTGGTTTCATCTTTCACGATGGTACAGAATACCCGGCCCATGTCGGAGTAAAGGCAATGGCCAGTGGTCAGTTTGAATGTATGCTGACATTTCAGAGTGTCGGGCGCGTTATAGCGTTCCAGCAGGTTTTCCGGGTTGTAAAACAGCAAACTGAGGTTTGCGCCACCTTCCAGATCTTTGGCGGTCAGCACAAAACCTTTCGGGATTTTCATTGACCAGTGCGCGGCTCCGGGCAGTAATTCTGTAAAAATGGGTTGCGGTGATGTTGGCATAATGAATTCCTCAGACGGAACCAGCAGTGGCTGATTCTGTCGGTTGTAATGTTTGATTCAGTGAGCTGAGCAAATCAGGCTGATTGAGGGTTTGCTTATCCAGCGGAATATCAAAAGTGATTTGCGCGCCGTAGCGCTCAGGTGCCTGAGGATCAACCCTTGGCTGGTCAAAGACCCAGATCCGGCTGCCGAGATGAAAGCCTTCGCTCAGATCGTGGGTAATCATAAATACGGTGAGCTGTTGTTCCTGCCACAAACGACGGATTAAGGTATGCATGTCTTTACGAATCCCCGGATCCAGTGCACCGAAAGGCTCATCCAGCAGCAGTATCCGGGGCTGTTTGACCAGTGACTGTGCAATTGAGAGCCGCTGGCGCATACCGCCGGATAGCTGATGCGGATACTGATCTTCTGCATGACTCAGACCGACCTGTGCCAGCATATCCCGGGCTTTCTGACGGGCTTGTTGTTTCTTTTGCCCGGCGTTTCGGCCAAACAGTTTACTGGTCAGGCTGCCACTTTCGAACTCCAGCCCAATCATGACGTTCTCCAGCGCGGACAAATGAGGAAAGACGGAGTATTTTTGAAAGACGATGCCGCGTTCTGTGCCGGGTTCCCGGCGCAGTGGCTGACCGTCGAGCAGAATGTCTCCGCGGCTGTGTTGCTCAGTGCCCAGTAACAGATTGAGAAACGTGGTTTTTCCGCAGCCGGATGCGCCGACGATGCTGATAAATTCGCCCTGATGGACGGTTTTATTCAGCCGTTCAAGGACGATATTATTGCCGTATTCTTTCCAGACATTGCGGATTTCAATCATGGGTTGTTGTGTCATGTTAAGCTCCCTGTGACTGGTGATACCACGGGCTGACTTTGCGTGAGAGTAGCTTCAGCAGCCAGTCCATCAGGTAAGCCAGCAAAGTGATCCACAGGACATAAGGTAAAATCACATCCATTGATAAATAGCGGCGCACAAGGAAGATGCGATATCCGAGCCCTTCTGTGGCGACAATGGCTTCTGCTGCAATCAGGAACAGCCATGCACTGCCCAGCGTTAACCGGACCGCATCAATCAGATGCGGGAAGACCTGCGGTGTAATCACCCGGACGATAATTTGCCAGCTGTTACCGCCCAGTGTTTGTGCTTTGATCAATTGTTCTTCCGGCAGAGACTGGGTTTTCAGCTGCATATCGCGGATGATCATCGGGCAGATGCCGACAAAAATCAGGGCGACTTTGGAAACTTCGCCCAGCCCCAGAGAAATGAACAGAATCGGCAGAACGGCCATGGGCGGAATCAGGGAGATTGCGGTGACAAACGGAGACAACGAAGCTCGCACCAGCGGCACCATGCCATTGGCAATACCAAGACATAGTCCAAACAGAGCGCTGAGCCCGACACCAATCCCGAGACGTTGCAGGCTGGCGAAGGTATCTGCCCACAGCAAATATTCACCGGTTCGCCTGCTTGGGGTGAATGCCATCCGTTCAATTGCACTGGCAAAACTATGGAATGCCGGCAGCAGTTTATCTGCTGGATTCACTGCCAGACGGGCATCAGATGCAATCAGGTAGATGACCAGCAGGATGGCAAACGGCAGTATGCCCAGCATCAGACGGGTCGGACGTGATGGCTTTCGGTTGATCAGTCGGGTCATGTTTTCTCCGTTTAAGGGTTAGTTCGCTTTCGTTGTTGATTCCCTCTGGGTGCTTACAGTTGCCCTTTCGCTGCCATGTCCATATACGCCGGATCAAAACGCAACTTGATATTTGACGGGTTACCGTAAACACCTGCCGGAGTTTCAATGCCGATAAACGAGGCATCTGGCGCGCCTTCACCTAACAGACCATGGTCAAAGGAGAACTCAGCTACCTTTTGCATCGTGTCTTTCAGGGCGGTACTTTGCGTGAATTTGACGGCTTCTGCCGGGTTGTAGAACATCCGGGTGGCTTTCAATTGTGCGTTGTAACCGGCCAGATCTGTTCCGGAAGCTTTTGCCATAAAGGTTTTGGCTTTATCTGCTTTGGTCTTGTCTGTCATTTCAGACATGACTTCATACCAGGCGCCGGTGAGTGCTTTGGCAAATTTCGGGTTGTCCTTCAGAATCCGGGTATTTACGACCAGAGAGTCAATGATTTCACCGGGAATTTTTGAGGAGTCGAAGACCAGAGAATTATCCGGCTGGGCTGTGATTTCGCTGAGCAGCGGATTCCAGGTCACAACTGAAGTGACATCAGATGTCTGATAAGCGGCGACGATATCTGCATCGGATGTGTTGACGACACGCACATCTTTTTCAGCCAGTCCGACACTTTCCAGGCCCCGTGCCATCAGGTAGTGAGAGACGCTCAGCTCAACCAGATTGACGTTCTGACCTTTGATATCACGAATCGATTTATTTTTACCTTTCAGAACAATACCGTCATTGCCGTCTGAAAAGTCCCCGACAATCAGTGCGGTTGAGTCGACACCGCTGGCCGCCGGAATCGTCAGAGCATCCATATTGGTCATGACCGTGGCATCAAACTGACCGGCGGTATATTGGTTAATCGATTCCACATAATCATTCACCTGAATGACTTTAATGTTGATGCCGTATTTATCGGCCCATTTTTTCAGGATGCCGGCATGATCAGCATAATCCCACGGCATCCATCCGACATAGATTGACCATGCCAGGGTAAAGTCTTTTTTCTCTTTGGCAAATGCGGACGCTGACACCGAAAATACAGCGATTAAACTTGCTGAAAGCATCAGCGTCGTGAGTAATTGTTTCAGAAAAGATTTCATGGGATCACCTCCACTGTGAGTCACGGTTGAATCATTGCACAAGAGACATAACCAATAATGATTGGCTGGCCTCCCGGGCTTTTATCCCGCCGTGTGACCTCAGTTGAGGTTGACAACTCTCGGTCCAGTCACTGTTTTTGAATCGATATAAGTTGAATCAATCACAGCCGGAACCCTAGATGTCCATTTGACAAATTGTTGTTAGCAATACTTTGCCGTTAGCAATACTATCGCGTTATGCTCTTCGCAACTAACAGACTCAAACAGCAAACTGCATGCCAGTTTTATAAAATTCATTTATTTCATGTGGTTATATTGATTGAATTGTTTTTAGTTTGTGAGTGAAAGTTTTATTCTGGTGCAGGAGAAGAACAATGATGGTGCAAAATTCAGCCAGACTGACCGGTGTGGCTGACGATGCACATGCTGCGCTCAGACATCATGTGCACCGGTTTTTTTCAGGGGTTATTCTGCGTAAGCTTTGGCGATTTCTTCAGCAATGATGGTGATGCCTTTCTGCATCTGTTCATCATCCTGAACGTAGTTCATCCGCAGGCATTGATGACCATGTTCCCATGCTTCTTCCTGCCCGATAAAGAAGTACTCTCCGGGTACAATCAGCACGCCCCGGTCTTTCAGGCGCTGATAAAGTTCCATCGTCGTGATTGGCAGTTCATCGAACCAGAGCCAGAGGAAAATCGCACCTTCCGGTTTATGAATCCGGAAACGAGGATCGGGGATGGCCTGTTGAAGCAGTTCAATCGCCCGCTGTGATTTTTGCTGATAAAACGGACGAATGACTTCACTGCTCAGGCGCAGAATGTCGTTGTTTTCTATCATGTGATTGGCCAGTACCGGCCCGACACTACCGGGGGAAAGGCTGATAATACCGTTCAGGTTACTCAGTGCGGTTGTTACCGCTTCATTTGCAATCACGATACCGCAGCGGAGTCCGGGCAGGCCCAGCTTTGACAGGCTCATACACAGAATGGTGTTTTCATTCCAGAACGGTTTTACATCTTCAAAGATGATATTCGGAAAGGGCAATCCATAAGCGTTATCGATAATCAGCGGAATATTGTGCTGCCGGGCCAATTGGTCCAGCTTGTGGATTTCTTCATCGGTCAGCACGTTACCGGTCGGGTTGGTTGGCCGTGAAGCACAGATAGCCGCAATTGACTCATCAATGTTCAGGTTTTCAAAATCGACGTGGTATTTGAACAGCCGGTTGTCCAGATACTCTATTTCCGGGCGGCCGGAAACAAAAATATCATCGTGAATGCCGGCATCACCATAGCCGATATATTCCGGCGCCAGTGGCAGCAAGACCTTTTTATGTGTGCCGTCCGGTTGAGCGCCGGTCAGCAGGTTGAACAGATAAAAGAATCCGCTCTGGCTGCCATTGGTCAGGCTGATATTTTTTTCGCTGATGTCCCAGCCAAATGTTTCGCGTAGTAAACCTGCAAGTGAGCGGATAAATGCATCATTCCCCTGTGGGCCATCGTAATTTGCCATCGCGGCAACAAGCTTGCCGTTGTCCAGTAGTGATTGATTAGCCTGATGAAAATAATCGAGCATGGCTGGAATGGCTGCCGGGTTACCTCCGCCCAGCATGATGGCGCCCGGTGTACGAAGACCATCGTTTAAATCATCCATGAGCTGTGTGATACCTGTGTATCGGTTGAATTTCTCACCAAACGAAGAGAACTGCATGACTGGTTTACCTGATTTATATTGTTTTAAGAAAGATGTGATTTACATAATTATTCACCCTACCGTAATATTTTCTGGCTAAAAAGCAAGAGGGCTGATGGAGGTTTTTTTGCGCATTGGGCTGAGCGTATGAGACGCCAGCTCAGTCATTATCATTGCCGGAGCAGTGTAAAGAGATTCTCAGTCAGATTTCGCAGATTCTTATGAAAGAATCTTGTTCTAAAAGTGATTTGGTAAAACTGACGATTTATGTCAAAGAGATGGGCCAGCTTGGGCAGATTCGTGAGATCTTATTTGAATTTTACGAAGGACATTTGCCAGCATGTTCGCTGGTGGAGGTTTCACAGTTAATTCATCCGGATTTACACATTGAAATTGAAGCTATCGTCGCGTTAAACCTTTACTAAACCGGGGTGTGTTAACTTTTCAAAAGGGGCTCTTTTACACCAGGGGCTCCCGTGCACCGGATTGAACCGGTGCACGGAATCATGCCGGATTATTCAGAAGACCGGACACATTGAGCTGTTTCCTTTCTTTTTTTTCTTCCTGAGCATAACCCAATACCGGCTGCGATCAGAATTGCGCTGATCAGATGAAATGATTCGAGACGGGTACCAAGAAATATCACACTGAACAGCCCGCCGGACAGCGGAATAATATGGGTATAGATCTCCCCACGGGTAGCGCCAATCTCAAGAATGCCACGGTTCCAGAAAACATAAGACAGCCAGGAAGGAAAAATCACCAGATATAACAGCCCGGTCAGGAATCCTGCCTGTGAATAGGAACTGATATCAACAGATGACACCGAAGAGAGATAAAGTGCAATCACCGGGATCAGGATGATGGCACCAATGACGGCACTGACTGCGACGAATACATTGCCCGGAATTTGTTTGTTCTTTTTACGCAAAAAAGAACAGTACAGTGCCCAGCTCAGCGCTGAGCCCATGGCCCAGAGATCACCAACGCTGAGGTTGCTTAATGTACTCAGGTTGTGAGGATTCCCCTGAAAAATTAAATAGCAGACCCCAGCAGTGCTGAGGAAGACGCCCAAATAGTTGTTTGCTGAAATGTGGTCATGAAAGATAATCCGGTTGATTAATAACACCAGACAGGGCGTCGCTGACATGTAGATGGCTGCATTGAGTGAGGTGGTTGTTTGCAGGCCGATATACAGCGTGAGCGGAAACAGTACCTGCCCGAAGATCGACAGAAACACAATAGTTGCCAGAGACTGTATGATTAATTTGTGATGAGTGAAGATATGTTTGTAGTACAGAGAAGTGAGTAGCAGAGCGGTTAATATCCAGCGGGCTGCTGTCATCAGAATTGGATCCGCACCGGTGACGAGAATATGTCCGACAACGTAGTTTCCTCCCCAAAACATTGCTGCCAGTGTTAAAAGCAAATAGGGCATGGTGATTCCTTCAACCGTGATAAAGGTGATTAATGTATAACATTCGGCGTTGGTTTGAAGATGATTATTATCAATAAACAGAAAGCCCGGCATACTGCCGGGCTTTGAAGTGGGTGTTATTTCTGCAAAACAGAAATATCTGCAATCTCAAGGAACAGATTCCGCAGGTTGTTTAACAGCGTTAAACGGTTTTTCTTCAATGCTTCGTCATCAGCCATGACCATAACATTGTCAAAGAAGGCATCGACCGGTTCTTTCAGCGCAGCAAGCTTGCTGAGTGCTTCCTGATAGTTACCGGTCGCAAACGCAGGTTCGAGGGCTTCAGTCAGCACTTCAACATTTTCAGCGAGTGCTTTTTCAGCATCTTCCTGCAACAATGCCAGATCAACTTCTGCATTCAGTTCGCCATCGAATTTCGCCAGAATATTCCCAACACGTTTATTGGCAGCGGCCAGAGATTCCGCTGCTTCCAGAGAACGGAAGTGAGAGACCGCTTTGACGCGTTGGTCGAAGTCCGCTGGTTTGGTTGGATGACGGGCCAGAACGGCCTGAATGACATCGACACTGAAGCCTTCATCCTGATACCAGGCTCTGAAGCGGCCCAGCATAAACTCGATGACATCCGATTCAACACTGGTATTCGTCAGCTTTTCACCAAACAGAGACTTAGCTTTGGCAACCAGCTCAGTCAGATCCAGCTGATAGCCGTACTCGACGATGATTCTCAGGACCCCAAGTGATGCACGACGAAGTGCAAACGGGTCGGAACCTTTCGGTGCCTGACCGATGCCAAAGATACCAACGATGGTATCCAGCTTATCTGCCATTGCGACTGCAGAAGAGATGCCATCAGATGGCAGATCATCACCCGCAAAACGCGGCATATACTGTTCGTTCAGTGCAATGGCAACGGCTTCATCTTCGCCTTCATGACGGGCATAGTGCATGCCCATGATGCCCTGAGTTTCGGTAAACTCAAACACCATGTTCGTCATCAGATCGCATTTAGCCAGTAAACCTGCCCGTTTGGATTTCTCAACGTCTGCACCGATTTTATCTGCAATATAACCGGCCAGTTCTGTAATGCGATCGGTTTTATCTTTGATTGTGCCCAGCTGCTTCTGGAAGACAGCGTTTTCCAGCATTGGCAGGCGATCGATTAAAGGCTGCTTGCGGTCTGTATTGAAGAAGAACTCAGCATCTGCCAGACGAGGGCGGACAACTTTTTCATTTCCTTCAATCACATGACGGGGTTCTTTTGACTCAATGTTTGAGACAAAGATAAAGTTTGGCAGCAGCTTTTTATCGTCACTGTAAACCGGGAAGTATTTTTGGTCACCCTTCATGGTGTAAACCAGAGCTTCAGACGGAACAGCAAGGAATTTTTCTTCAAATTTTGCTGTCAGCACAACCGGCCATTCAACCAGTGAAGTCACTTCTTCAACCAAGTCATCTTCCAGGTCGGCGGTACCACCGACCGCTTTTGCTGCTTTTTGGGCATCAGCGATGATCGTTGCTTTACGTGCATCATAATCGGCGATGACTTTACCACGTTCTTCAAGAATAGCCGGATATTGCTGTGCGCTTTCAATGGTAAATTCCTGCTCGCCCATAAACCGGTGGCCACGTATTGTCCGGCCAGACTGAACACCCAGAATTTCGCCTGCGATGAGTTCATCATCCAGCAGAATCGTCAGCGTTTTAACCGGACGGATGAACTGAGTGTCTTTATCAGCCCAGCGCATTGGTTTGGCAATTGGCAGATGGTGTAAAGCTTTCGCTGCAAGGTCAACAACAATCTCTTTAGTTGCCTGTCCTTTGACTTCTTGTTTGAATAGCAGCCATTCCCCTTTGTCAGTGACCAGACGTTCAGCCTGATCAACGGTGATGCCATTCCCACGGGCCCAGCCTTGTGCAGCTTTCGTTGGGTTGCCATCTGCATCAAAAGCAACGGAGATTGCTGGTCCGCGCTTTTCTGCCACCTTATCCTGTTGGCTTTCAGCCAGTGCGCTGACTTTTAACGCAAGACGACGGGGTGTTGCAAACCATTTAATGCTGTCAAAAGCCAGCTCCGCACCTTTCAGTTCTGCTTCAAAATTGCTGGCGAATGCTTCAGCTAAAGTCCGCAGTTGTGTTGGTGGCAGCTCTTCGGTTCCCAGTTCAATTAAAAATTCTTTGCTCATCTTTTCTCCCCTTATGCTTGTTGGTCTTGCTTATTACACATAGGGAAGCCAAGTGCTTCACGTGACGCATAATATGCTTCTGCCACACCTTTGGTCAGTTCCCGGATTCGCAGGATATAACGCTGACGTTCCGTGACAGAAATGGCTTTACGCGCATCCAGCAGGTTAAATGCATGCCCGGCTTTCAAGATCCGCTCATAGGCGGGGAGAGGAAGAGGTTTTTCCAGCTCAAGTAAGTGCTTACATTCTTTTTCACACTGATCAAAGAAAGTGAACAGGAAGTCGACATCGGCATGTTCAAAGTTATATGTAGATTGTTCAACTTCATTCTGGTGGAAAATATCACCATAAGTCACTTTACCGAGTGGTCCGTCAGTCCAGATCAGGTCGTAAACAGAATCAACGCCCTGAATATACATAGCCAGACGTTCGATACCGTAGGTGATTTCGCCGGTGACCGGCTTACATTCGAGGCCACCAACTTGCTGGAAGTAAGTAAACTGAGTGACCTCCATGCCGTTTAGCCAGACTTCCCAGCCGAGACCCCAGGCACCCAGCGTTGGGTTTTCCCAGTTATCTTCAACGAAGCGAATGTCATGGACCTGCGGGTCAATTCCCAGTGCCTGCAGCGAGCCCAGATAGAGTTCCTGAATATTCTCCGGAGAAGGTTTAATGATCACCTGGAACTGATAATAGTGTTGCAGACGGTTCGGGTTTTCACCGTAACGGCCATCCGTTGGACGACGGGATGGCTGGACATAAGCGGTGGCAATTGGTTCCGGACCAAGTGCTCTCAGGCAGGTCATCGGATGCGATGTGCCAGCACCAACTTCCATATCGAGCGGTTGAACAATTGTACAGCCTTGCCGGGCCCAATAATCCTGCAGCGCGAGGATCATCCCTTGAAAGGTTTTAATGTCATATTTGTGCATAATGGGTTCGCGCGAATTTTGTGAATGAATAAAAATAACGTTGAATTATACCGGGATATTACACGATCGAGTAGTGAGAATCTTGTTTAATTGGTAGACAGTTTGTTCATATTGTCTTATTGATGGATTCGTTGTTTTTAATGTGGATTTTTGCGATTGGTTTGAACAGATCTTGTGTTTATTTCAGATAATTGATTTAATACGCACGTCTTTGGGGAGTAGCTTACCATCGCAGATGTGGCCTGAGATGGTTCGTTCGTCAACATAATCGGTTCTTCATGACCGTGGCGGGCGAGACCAGCGGATATACCATACTTTCAATTATTCTTACGTGTATATCCTTTGTCGTTTAGCAAGACCTTAGATGAATTATCGTGTAACCGGGGTAGGGCGCGATGGTTTGTCTTTGGTTTTGGAAGCACCTGCCCCTTTGAGCATGTCATGAGTATTTTCATTATTTCTGCTGTGACCGTCGCCCTTGCTGAGATTGGCGATAAGACCCAGCTTTTATCTCTTTTACTTGCCTGTCGTTACCGCAGAGCTGCACCCGTTATCTGGGCAATCTTTTTTGCCACAATTGTCAATCATACGCTCGCTGCATGGCTGGGAGTGATTGTTGCTGATTATCTTTCCCCGTCAATATTAAAGTGGGTGATTGTCGTCAGTTTTGTACTGATGGCTGGATGGGTGCTTATTCCGGATAAGCTGGATGAGGATGAGAAGTTTTCTGGTTACGGGCCATTTGTTTCTGGCTTCATTGCGTTCTTTATTGCTGAAATTGGTGATAAAACCCAGATCGCAACATCCGTCTTGTCGGCGCAATATACAGAGGGCATGGTGTTGGTGATTGCCGGGACAACGGCTGGCATGCTGATTGCGAATGTGCCTGTTGTTTTAGCCGGTAAATGTTCGGCTGAGTCGTTGCCATTATCACTGATTCGTAAGGTGACTTGCGTGGTGTTTGTTGCGCTGGCCTGTGGCGCAATTTTCTATCCTTAGCCTATTCTCATGTAGCGTTGTTGTGAATGATGGGGTGTTGTGAATATTGATTAAAGGAATGACCAGACAACGTGATATCCGACATATATCGATTGGCATTCGCATGCTACCTTGAAAGTATACAAACCTTCAGAAAGAGGATATGACTATGTTAGTTCGTTATACCGGAATGACAATCAGGAGTCAGAGTTATCTCTTTACCATTGGATTTATATTGACTCTGTTAGGCATGGCTCTGACAGATATGTGGATTCCTATGGTGATTGGTTCGATAATCATGATGGGATTAATGGTTGAGTCATGGATTCGTCTGGAGCATATCATTCCGATGCATCAGGAAATCAGAGCATTACGGAAACAGGTTGAACAGCTCAGAAAAAATGAGAAACAACATCAGGAAGAAGTGATGTAGTTTTTTAGCCGATAGTTGTTTGATCTTCGAATGAATTTTTAGAGCCTCTGAAAAGAGGCTTTTTTTATGCATTTCTTGCCGGTTCCTGTGTAAAATTGTTTCTGTTTGTTACAGAGGCTTTGTTATCTGTTTAAGCGTAATTTTAATCATCTGGTTTTATATATCTTTTGTTTTGATGGTTATTTATACAACAAAGTGACTCCTGTAACTTTTTATTTCTTTAGATAAATCAACGTCGTTATACGTAGATTTTTTCTCTTTTTTTGCCGTTTCAGGCTAAAGGATTTTATATGGGGCAGTTTGCAATTCTTGTTTATGTTGCTGTGGGTGGCGCATTTGGTGCATGTAGCAGATATTTAATTTCTGAGTTGTGTGTTTTCCTGTTCGGTAAAGGATTTCCTTATGGCACCTTAACCGTGAATGTTCTTGGTTCATTTATGATGGGATTATTAATTGCTGCACTTCAGGGTGAGTTCATTCCGGCAGAGCCATGGCGACAAATTTTTGGTCTTGGTTTTCTTGGTGCACTAACGACTTTCTCCACTTTTTCTATGGATAATGTGTTGTTAATGCAGCAGGGTGAGTTTTTTAAATTTGGTATAAATATCTGTTTGAATGTGGTTTTGAGTATTTCTGCGGCGTGGATTGGCTTTCAGTTGATGGCCCGGACTTGATTTTACTTGGTTAAGTGACATTCATTCTTTATAATGTTTTCTACTTGTCGGAGTGCCTATTGGCTGAGACCGTTTATTCGGGATCCGTTGAACCTGATCAGATTAGTATCTGCGAAGGGAACAAGAGAACATTGACTGAGAATTCATTTCTGTTGATCTCTTTCTTCGTTGTGTCACATGTTGAGTGACCTCCTTTCCTCTTGTATAGCTATTTCCGTCAAGCATTTATCTCTTTTATAACCATAATTTGAGGAAAAATGCATGTCGAGTCGCAAACAGTCCAGACTGGAAGCAAAACAGTTTTTAGAAAATATCCATTCACAACCTTATCCTAATTCATCCAAAGTCTATCTTCAGAGTACACGGACTGATGTCCGGGTCCCTGTACGTGAAATTAAACTGGCGGATTCACTGATTGGTGGCACAAAAGATCAACCTGTATACCAACCAAATGAGCCTGTTTATGTCTACGATACGTCGGGCGCTTATACAGATCCTGAGCATGAGATTGATGTATACCGGGGTTTACCACGTCTCAGAGCACCATGGATTCAGGCGCGTGGCGATACAACATTGCTCCCGGAGATGAGCTCTGATTTTGCCAAAGCGCGTCTGTCTGATCGCACACTGGATGAACTCCGCTATGAACATCTTCCTGAGATTCGTTCGGCACAGGCGGGGCGCTGTGTGACTCAGCTCCACTACGCCCGGCAGGGCATCATCACACCCGAGATGGAGTTTATCGCCCTGCGTGAGAATATGCAGCGCCAGCAAGCTTTGGAGTCTTCTGATGAACATTTGAATCATCAGCATGCCGGACAGGGCTTTGGCGCTCATTTACCAGCGCAGATTACCGCTGAATTTGTCCGCAAGGAAGTGGCAGAAGGCCGGGCGATTATTCCCTCAAATATCAACCATCCTGAATCTGAACCGATGATTATTGGCCGTAATTTTCTGGTTAAAGTGAACGCGAATATCGGTAATTCATCTGTCACCTCATCCATTGAGGAGGAGGTTGAGAAGCTGGTTTGGGCAACCCGATGGGGGGCTGATACTGTGATGGATCTGTCCACGGGCCGTAACATTCATGAAACCCGCGAATGGATTCTCAGAAACAGCCCGGTGCCGATTGGCACAGTTCCAATGTATCAGGCGCTGGAAAAGGTCAATGGCGTCGCTGAAAATCTGACGTGGGAAGTCATGCGCGATACCTTGATTGAACAGGCAGAGCAGGGTGTTGACTACTTTACGATTCATGCTGGCTTGCTACTTCGTTACGTGCCGTTAACGGCTAAACGCGTGACAGGGATTGTTTCCCGCGGTGGTTCCATTATCGCGAAATGGTGTTTGGCACATCATCAGGAAAACTTCTTGTATAGTCATTTCCGGGAGATTTGTGAGATTTGTGCGCGCTATGATGTTGCGTTGTCTTTGGGCGATGGATTACGTCCGGGATCGGTTGCTGATGCCAATGATGAAGCGCAGTTCTCAGAATTAAGAACTCTGGGGGAACTGACAAAAATTGCCTGGGAATATGATGTTCAGGTGATGATTGAAGGGCCAGGACATGTACCTATGCACATGATTCAGGAAAATATGACGGAGCAGTTAAAGCACTGCGATGAGGCACCTTTTTATACGTTGGGCCCACTGACAACGGATATTGCACCCGGATACGATCATATTACTTCTGGTATTGGTGCTGCGATGATTGGCTGGTATGGCTGTGCGATGCTTTGTTATGTCACACCGAAAGAGCATTTAGGCCTGCCAAACAAAGATGATGTGAAAACAGGCTTAATTACATATAAGCTTGCTGCTCATGCCGCGGACCTGGCTAAAGGTCACCCCGGTGCTCAGTACCGTGATAATGCGCTTTCTAAAGCGAGGTTCGAATTCCGGTGGGAAGACCAGTTTAACCTGTCTCTTGACCCGGTGACGGCCCGCGCATTTCATGATGAAACCTTGCCGCAGGAGTCAGGTAAAGTCGCGCATTTTTGCTCCATGTGTGGTCCTAAATTTTGCTCGATGAAAATTTCTCAGGAAGTTCGTGACTATGCCCGTTCTCTTCCTCAGGAACAGGTGATCGCGGTTCAGCAACCAGACAATCCCATCATTGGGATGCAGCAAAAAGCTGAGGAGTTCAGAGCGCAAGGCTCGGAGCTTTATCATGCAGCGACCTCTTTCTCTGTTCATGACCCTCTATCTGTTCACGACCCTCTATCTGTCAACGAAGAGTGAGGAGGCGTTGTGATATATCTTGAATTACCGGTGCAATATAAGCACATCGCAGAGTCTATTCCAAAAGTGTTTCAGGTCGCATTAGGTGAAGGCCTAAATGTTCCTGAATATCAATTCAGGGAAAGTGGGGAAGATTGTATCGCTTTGTTTCTGCCAGATAGACACATTGCTATATTCGTTGACGAGTTATCTGATTGTCACCATCAAGCGGCTGAGCGGTTTTCACAGAGGATTGGTCTTCGCTATCTGGATGTCCCTGTTGATGAGCGAATCTGTTATGCGCATCACAGGCGTACCTGTGAAGATTCAGCTCAATTGAATATGCGTTATTCTGTTCTGGTCGATATTTTTTCTCAGGCATTGCCTGAGAAAATTTCGGAGCAATGGTATCTCTCTGAGCAGGATGAAACCCGCTCTCTGATTTCCAGAGTTCAGATGTCTCAGCCTCATGATGTTTTCAAAGCCAATCATCTGTCTTGGTTTCTCGCGCTTTTGATATTGGATTTCCCTCTGGAAGATGTTTTTATTTTGGCGCGTGCAGCGCTGAATGTTTCACGTGGAACATGGCCAAAAGAGATTCAATTCTTTCCAAAAATGAATTCAACAGATTTACCTACATCTGTTTATATTCCGCAAACACCATTCCCAGCTGTTGATGCATCTCTCTTTGATCTATATCCGGTGGTTAATGAATTCAAATGGGTTAAAAATCTCCTGGCGCAGAGTGTTAAAACGGTCCAGCTCAGAGTCAAAGAGGCGATTGGTGGGGATTTAATCACGCAAATTCGAAAGTCTATTGAGTTGGGGAGAACGTATGACGCACAGGTTTTTATCAATGACTATTGGCAAATCGCAATCGATGAAAATGCTTACGGTATCCATTTGGGGCAAGAAGATTTGTTGGATGCTGACCTTGAATGGATTCATGCTGCAGGTATTCGCCTTGGCATCTCAACCCATAGTTATTTTGAAATCTTAATCGCTGAGATGATCAAGCCTAGTTATATAGCATTGGGTCATATTTTTCCGACATCAACAAAACAGATGCCTTCTAAGCCGCAAGGATTGGTTCGCTTGAATTTGTATCAACAACTCATTCATTCACTGTGTGACCATGAAAAGCGATCAATTCCCACGGTAGCAATTGGTGGGATTGATCTATCGAATTTACCTCTTGTAATGGCGCAGGGGGTAGATTGCGTTGCGGTTGTCCGGGCAATTACGCAAGCGAATGATGTGATTGATGCCGTTAGTCAGTTTAAAACTGGTATTCATCAAGCGAAGGAGACATATGATGCAGTCAATGACCGATGCTGATTTTATCCGTTATCAAAGACAAATTGCATTACCGGAAATTGGCGAGTCTGGTCAGCGAAAAATAAATCACTCAACTGTACTCATTATTGGATGTGGCGGTTTAGGAACGACAGCTTCTCTTTTGTTGGCTGGTGCCGGTGTTGGCAGTTTGGTGATTGTTGATGATGATAAAGTAGAAATCAGTAACCTTCATCGTCAGTTTATTTATACCGAGTCTGATATTGGCCGGCAAAAAGCTGAAGCTTTGAAGGAAAAAATCCGGATGAGGAATCAGCATTGCAGAGTCAGAGCGATTGAGAAAAGATTGGGTGATGAGCAACTAAGCCTTGAAGTCATGATTGCAGATATGGTGATAGATTGCAGCGACAATATGGTCACCCGCCATCAAATCAATCGTATCTGTTATCAGCAAAAGACGGTTTTAATTTCTGGATCAGCCAGCCAGTGGGAAGGTCAGATTTCTACCTATAATTTCGCAGCTAACCAACCCTGTTTTGCTTGTTTGACGCCTGATAAATCAGGTTCAACAGATGAATTATCGGATGAATCACCCGCTTTGTCGTGTCGTGATCTGGGGGTTATCGGACCGGTTGTCAGCATCATTGCTTCATTGCAGGCAATGGCTGCCTTGAAACAGATGGTTGACATTGGCATCGCTGATGAGAGTCAAACGAACACGCTTCATATTTTGAATGGACAAACGATGTCGTTCAGGTCATTCAGCTTTCACAAAAATCCGGAATGTCGCGTTTGTCATCAGTCTCAGGAAAAGGAAACAGTCCATGCAAATCAAGATTAATGATCAAACATATTCCTTTGAAGATGGCCTGACACTATCGGCCGTGATTGACAGACAGACATTACCACAATCAGGTTCAGTCTACGCTCTTAATGAACAGATCATCCCAAAGGTGAACTGGGAAAAAACACCATTGAAAGATGGGGATGAGATTGCATTATTTCAGGTGATTGCAGGAGGGTAATCATGTTAACGATAGCAGATAAACAGTTTCAGTCCCGGTTATTTACGGGGACAGGTAAGTTCTCTGGCCGGCAAAATATGATCGATGCGATAAATGCTTCAGGCTCTGAACTGGTAACGATGGCATTGAAGCGGGTAGACCTCAACAATCAAAATGACGACATTCTCGGGCCTTTGATTCACTCCGGGATCAACTTATTACCTAATACTTCAGGTGCGAAGTCGGCCCGCGATGCGATTTATGCAGCACATTTGACGAGAGAAGCACTGGGGACAAACTGGGTTAAAGTTGAAATTCATCCCGATCCAAAATATTTATTGCCGGATCCGGTTGAAACATTGAAGGCCGCTGAACAGCTAGTTCTGGATGGTTTTGTCGTATTGCCTTATTGCCATGCAGATCCGGTTTTATGTAAACGTCTTGAAGAGGCAGGATGTGCAGCGGTCATGCCTCTTGGTGCTCCGATCGGCTCAAATCAGGGACTGGTTTCAGCAAACTTTCTTAAAATTATTATTGAGCAGGCGCAGGTGCCCGTGGTGATTGATGCAGGAATCGGCTCACCTTCTGATGCAGCCCTGGCAATGGAAATGGGGGCTGATGCCGTACTGGTGAATACAGCAATTGCCTGTGCTGACAACCCGGTGACAATGGCAAAAGCATTTCAGATGGCCGTTCAGGCTGGCAGAATGGCTTACGAATCTGGCCTGGCTTCATCTGGTTTTGTTGCAGATGCTTCAAGTCCTTTAACGCAGTTTCTGGAGGATTAATGATGTCATTTATGGATATTTTTAATCAGTTGAACTGGGATGATATCAGGCTTTCAGTTCATGGAAAAACAGAGCGTGATGTACAGAAAGCACTTCAATCATCGCGAAAAACTCTTGAGGATTTTAAGGCTCTGATTTCCCCGGCTGCGGAACCTTATCTTGAAGTCATGGCACAGCAGTCGAGAAAACTCACCCGGCAGAGATTCGGTAACACGGTTAGTTTTTATATTCCGCTTTATTTATCAAACCTGTGTTCGAATGACTGCACTTATTGTGGTTTTTCTATGTCGAATCATATCAAACGTAAAACATTATCGCCGGATGATATTGATCGGGAAATTGTCGCGATTAAGCAGATGGGATTTGATCATGTACTACTGGTAACGGGTGAACATACAAATAAAGTGGGAATGGATTATTTCCTGCAAGTATTGCCACAAATCAAGAAACACTTCAGCTATTTGAGCATGGAAGTTCAACCCTTAGAAACCGCATCTTATCAATCGCTGAAAAAAGCAGGTTTAGATGCAGTGATGGTGTATCAGGAAACTTATAATCCATCGACTTATGGTATTCATCATTTACGTGGTAATAAAACAGATTTTGAGTACCGGCTGTTAACTCCTGACCGATTAGGCAAAGCAGGGGTTGATAAAATTGGCTTGGGGGCATTGATTGGGCTTGATGATTGGCGAACAGATATTTTTTATGTCGCAGCACATCTTGATTATCTTGAAAAGAAATATTGGCAATCACGTTACTCCGTTTCTTTTCCAAGACTGCGCCCTTGTGCCGGAGGAATTCAGCCAAAATCGATCATGTCAGATAAACAATTAGTTCAAACCATATGTGCATTCAGACTGTTTAAGCCAGAAGTTGATTTATCACTGTCGACGAGAGAATCTGCATCATTCAGAGATAATGTTGTTCCACTCGGTATTACAGCGGTGTCTGCCAATTCAAGTACTCAGCCAGGCGGATATGCTGACCATAATAGAGAGTTAGAACAGTTTAGTGTAGGTGATAACCGCTCTGTGTATGAAGTTGCTGAGGCAATGAAGCGTCGTGGATTAGAAACAGTTTGGCATGATTGGCACGAAGTGTATTCCGAACATGTTTCACGTGAAACAGTTTGAGTTGAGAAATGTTGTGTTGAGAAATACAGAAGAGGGAAGTATTGGTTTCTTTTGATAATCATCATTTGCCAAAAATCAGACAGATAAAATAGAGCGATTTACGCTCTATTTTTATACGCTATCTTTATGCATTATGTGATCAAATTTATTAAATGCAGTGAAATGCATAAATTCAATGGCCCAAGCCGTGAATTATGAATCTCTCCCGATCGGTTGGGTTGCTTTTTCAAGCCAGGTAAAGACTTCACCATCAACCAGCGGAGAAATATCATCCCAGACTTTCTGATGATATTGGTTGAGCCAGGTGATTTCTGCATCAGTCAGTAGCTGTTGATCAATCACACGGAGATCGATTGGACACCGTGTTAGTGGCTCAAACCCAAACATATCTTGATCGCCATCGGTATGTACCCTGACAACGCGTTCAAGATTTTCAATCCGGATACCGAAATGACCCTCACGATAATATCCAGGCTCATTAGAAATAACCATCCCAGGCTGAAGCGCGGTATGATTGACTGCTTTACTGATTCGCTGTGGGCCTTCATGTACATTCAGGCAATGACCCACGCCATGTCCGGTTCCATGGTCAAAATCAAACCCGTACTGCCATAAATATTGTCTGGCCAGTGCATCGAGTTGGTGACCGGTTGTTCCATCAGGAAAACGTGCTGAAGCTAAAGCAATATGGCCTTTTAGTACAAGTGTGAATTGTTGTTTCATGAATGGGGTCACCTGACCAATAGCCACAGTGCGGGTGATATCGGTGGTTCCATCAGTATATTGACCGCCGGAATCTACCAGATAAAGAGAATCAGCAGATAGCTGACCAGGTGCGGGTTGATTATTATGATTATAGTGGCACATTGCGGCGTTACTTCCGGCTGCCGAGATTGTATCGAAACTTAAATCAATCAACGTGGGATCTTCAAAGCGGAAGTCTTGCAATGTATCGGATAAAGTTGCTTCATCATGCAAATGACCAGCATTCACTTCACTATCAAGCCATGAGAGAAACTTTGCCATTGCAATACCATCTCTGATATGACAAGCCTGCATGCCATTAATCTCACTCTGATTTTTCATGGCCTTCGTTAACAGACAAGGATCGGGTTTTTGTATCAGATGAACACCTAATTCGTTGAGTGTTATCTCAAACCATGCATTACTGTTATTATTATCGAGTAAAACCTGTTTACCCTTTAACTGATTTAATCCATCGAGCAGCGAGTCTGGTGAGTGTAGCCGGACACCGTCACCCACATGTTCAGCAAAACCATCAATGACTTGCTGCTGATGAATAAATAAATCAATGCTCGCATCTGCATGTAAAATCGCGTAGCAAAGAACAACCGGCAAACGGGAAATGTCAGAACCTCTGATGTTTAACAGCCAGCAGATAGACTCCGGAGAGGTGAGAATGGCCGAATCGATACCTGACGCGGCAAAGTCGCCTGAAATTTGTTGTCTCTTACTCAGGCTATCAATGCCAGTTGTTTCGGCTGGCATAAGCCATAAAGGTGAATACTCGGGTTGTGGCCGATCATGCCAGAGTTGATCAATTGGGTTATTTTCAAGCGCACAGAACTGAAAATAAACGCTATAGTTAAAGTTAGCGTGGCTCAGCCATGCCGCGCTATGAAGTTTGGGGTCGTATGCCACATTTCCAGACGCTGGTACATTTTCTTTAATCCAGTCCAGATAGGGTTCCTCTGTCAGGTGGTGGTATTCAAACAGGGTATCGGGAACTTGTTTCGTGACCTGAACCGTGTAGCGTCCATCGACAAAAATGGATGCATTCGTCTGGGTAATGATGGCGACACCTGCTGAACCGGTAAATCCGGTAGCCCATTGTAAACGTTCATCATGCGCGGGAAGATATTCACCCAAATATTCGTTTTCATGGGGGATAATTAAGGCATCGAGTTGGTTTTCTTTCAGCCAATGTCTTAAATTTAAAATACGAGCTGATATTTGTTCTTGCATCTGTTGCTATCCTTAAATATTGCAGATGATGACGGAATAGTAGAATAAGCTACGCTTTTTGAACACAACCTGCAATTTATTAGCGGTCACAATATTATTGTGTGGATTGTGCATTACATATATACCCAATCAACTCTCGCATGAATATGCATCTTGGGGTCGTTTGGGTATATATATCTGATAATTAGTAAAATAGTCATTTCAGACTATTTGCGTACTGTTTATTTCTGTGTATATTGGTCGCCCTGATCATGCACTTAGATAAATAAAATTATTGTCGTTTATTTTTGGAAATCATACACATGTCAATGACAACTTATGAGATGGCCCGCGTTCTGGAACAACTCGATGAATCACCAGAGAAAATTATGTTTGGAAAATTACTCAATGAATTGGGTAATCAAAGTAGTGAGCGCATTAAAAGTGCGGCAAAGCAAGTCCCTGTTCACGTCCTTCGGGATTTAGTCTATCAATTTGAACAGGTTATTGAATCCCGGAAGAGTGAACAAGTTGAATCAATGGCAAAAGATTTAGCGGCACAGGGAATATCTGCTGAAGAATTATTAAATTATCTGAATAATAAATAATTTATATATTATCAGGATAGGCCTGATATTTGTTTATCTGTATATAAACTAAATGCCTACGGTATCACGTTTCTATGTATTGGATTTTGCAACGAAATTAAAGTTTCGGTTGATTGAACTTCCTCAATCGATTGTAGTTTATCAATTAAAACATGTTGTAATTCTTCAATAGAATGGCACATGAGCTTTGCAAAAATATTGTATGCACCTGTGGTGTAGTAGGCTTCGACCACTTCATCCAGCGCATCGAGCTTTTCCAGTGCAGAATGATAATCTTTTGCTGCATTCAGATTGATACCAATAAAACAGCAAACGTCATAACCAAGTTTTTTCGTATTGACGACGACCTCTGTTTTTTGAATGATATCAGCGGATTTCATTTTTTCGATCCGAACATGAATTGTGGCCGGACTTACGTTGAACTGCTTTGCCATTTCAGCATAAGGGGTGCGGGCATCATCCATTAAAATCTTAAGTATGGCGCGATCTAAATCGTCCATTTTTGCCGCAGTAGGATGCATAATTATTCTCTTTTCAGGCTATTTTAGCTTTGTTATCGGAGTGACATTCTATCATTGCTGATGAGAAAAATAAGCACATACATTCAACTGAAGATAATTTTTGCTTATTCATAACCATGTTTAACGCTGGAGTCACTTTATTTTGCAATTACAGCTGATCAGTGAAATTGATGACAGACAACCTGAATTAATTGAAATTGCAAAACGCTGGCATCTTACTTTTGCAGAACAAAGCCTGTTTGCCCTGGTCTTAACCGCTGAACGGCTGGAATTAAGGAAACTGGATGAACCAAAACTTGGGCCGGTTTATGTTGATTTTGTCGGTGGGGCTGTGGGTCACCGGAGGAAATTTGGTGGTGGTAAAGGACAGGCGATAGCAAAAGCTGTTGGCCTGAATAAAGGGGCTGTCCCTGTGGTTTTAGACGCAACAGCTGGGTTAGGGCGGGATGCATTCGTGCTTGCTTCACTTGGCTGCAGGGTTCAGATGATCGAGCGGCACCCTGTTGTGGCTGCTTTACTTGAAGATGGCTTGCGTAGGGCCGGTAGTGATGAAGAAATTCAGGCATGGGTGAATGAACGTATGTCTTTGATTCATTGTTCCAGCCATACCGCTTTATATGATCACTATGCTGACGGGAATATCCCACGTCCGGATGTTGTTTATCTTGATCCTATGTATCCACATCCTCCTCAAAAAAAGAAAAGCGCGCTGGTAAAAAAAGAGATGCGTGTCTTCCAGAGCCTGGTTGGCGGCGATCAAGATGCCGACGCATTACTGGAGCCCGCTCTGATGCTTGCGAAAAAGCGTGTTGTTGTTAAAAGACCAGATTATGCGCCATGGCTGGATAACCAGAAGCCGACAATGACGATTGAAACCAAAAAGAATCGCTTTGATGTCTATGTTAATGCTGCAATGAGTGCGGAACACGAATAACAATCTGATGATATGGCGGTAAAATAAGCCGGACGTGTATCTGGCAGGGCGATGATTTTTGTATATAATCAAAAATAAGAATTATTATTATTAGAGTTTACAAAATGACGCAAAGACTCTGTAAGCTGAATCGCCGTGATATCCGGCTCTCTCCTGAAATGGTTTATCAGTATGTAAAAGAGCCAAAGTTCTTCTGTACAAGCTGTGCACGTTCTGCAAATCATCAGTCTAAGCTGTGCAAACCTGCAGCTTTACCTGCCGGAACTGTTAGTAAAGATGCTGGCAAGCAAAAGCCGGATGTTTCTGTTTCTCAATTCAAACCAATGAAAGCATCTGCGATCAAAAAAATTAAAAAAGCTCAGAAACGTTACAAGAAAGCGGTAAAAAAGCTCAAAAAAATCGAGAAGAAGCAGAAGAAATTATTAAAGCGTGCCCGGAAAGTAGATGCTGCGATGAAGGGTTTTGAAATCAAAAGCCAGCTTTGTAGTGAGTACTCACATATAAATCGGTTTCACTAACAGGGAAGTCATTAACTTCCCTGTATTGAGATGCCAAAACGGTATCGTTTTTCGGTTATTTTTTTAACGACTGCAGCCTTTTTTTCTTCACCCAAGTCTCATTAATCCACAATGAGAACATGATAATTGCTCCGCCAGAGACCAGACTGAAGAGATCTGCATCTCTGTTCCAAATGAAGATATTGACGATCAATCCTGCCGGGACTAATGCATTGTTCATAATTGCCAATGCGCCGGCATTGACCATGCATGCTCCCTTATTCCAGACGAAATATCCCAGCCCGGAAGCGATCAATCCCAGATAAACCAATATACCCCACTGTGTATATGTGGCCGGTAATTTATCCATATTGCCAAAGAGCAGAAAGGCAACCGAGGCAACAATCAGTGCGCCGATATAGAAATAACCAAAGATCGTGTGTTGTGGGAGGTCTGTCTGATAGTTTTCCATCAGACGTTTGTAAGCGACTTGTCCGACAGCAAAGCAGAGGTTGGCTCCCTGAACCACAAAGAATCCAAGTACGAAATGTTCATTGACTCCGGTTCGTTTGATCACAACGGCACCGATGACGGCGATTGCCGCAGTGACAAGATACCAGGGAGAAAAACGACCTTTGAGTAAGTCATAAATCAGTGTTACATAAATTGGTGTGAAAACGGTAAACAGCAACACTTCGGGAACGGAAAGTAATAAAAAGGACTTGTAGTAGAAACAGTACATCAGACCAAGCTGTACTCCGCCTGTCATCATCAACTTAATGATTAACGATGCCGGTATACGCTTAAATTTTAAAAACGGAAGAAAGACGATACATGCCAGAGCAACACGTATCAGGACCGAAAACCACGAATCAACCTGACCGGCAAGATATACACCAATCAGGCTGAAAGAAAATGCCCAGAGAATCGTAATCGCTGAGAGATAAACCATAATATTAACTTCAACATCATAAAAAGTGGTTTATCAGTTTAACCAAGAACTTTGCTGTCGTCAGTCTTTGAGTGGAATAACCAGCATGTCAACTGGCGAACAATTAATCAGCATCTTGGTTGAAGAAAGTAATTTGCTCCAGAAATCCTGATGATGACCGCAGACAACAAGGTCAATTTCAAACTCGTTGATTGTTTCACAGATTTCGTGGCCCAAATCACCACTGCCAACAAGTGTATGAGATACTGGATAGTCGGCATACTCTGATAATTCCTGAAGGTGTTTCCGGGAATTCTCCATTGAGAAATGCCGTGTTTCATTCAGGTTTACATCAATTAATCCGGTATATAACTCGGCATAGTTGACGTCAATGTGGATAAAGGAGAGTTTGGTATTTAATGCTTTGGCAAGAGCGGAGGCTTTGTCGATCAAAATACGACTTTCTTCTGATAGATCAACAGTTACCAGAATATGTTTATAGGTCATGGTGCTGTCTCCGTGTTTATCGGTTGAATTCACTGTAGCATTCACTGTTAAAAAAATGTGTCGAAGTGATCTCATATCCACTTCTTTGTTGAGAGATGGTAAGGTATTGAACAGACAATAGTTCAGTTCATTCGAAGAATAGTTCAGGAGAGTAATTTATGTTATCAGATGGAATGGTAAAGCAATTAAATGACCAAATTAACCTCGAATTTTTTTCATCCAATCTATACTTACAGATGAGTGCTTGGTGTGAAGATAAAGGCTTTGAAGGGGCAGCTTCATTTCTGCGGCAACATGCAGATGAGGAAATGGGGCATATGCAGCGATTATTTACTTATGTAAGTGAGACCGGGGCTTTGCCTGTTCTAGGGTCAATTGCTGCGCCCAGACACGATTTTGAAAGCTTAGGTGAAGTCTTTCGTGAAACATATAAACATGAGCAGATGATCACACAAAAAATTAACCAGTTGGCACACGTGGCTTTCACGTCTCAGGATTACTCAACCTTTAACTTTCTTCAGTGGTACGTTGCTGAGCAACACGAAGAAGAAAAGTTATTTAAAGGGATCTTAGATAAGTTAGAGCTGATTGGTGAAGATGGTAAAGGGTTGTTCTTCATCGATAAAGATTTAGCTGAATTGGTAACTAAAGGTTCGTCTTCTATCATGGATACTGAGGCAACAGTTTAAAAGCGCTTCGGCATAACATTGAAAACTGATTGTCTTTTTCGCCGGTATCCTGAAGATGTAGGGAGGAAAAGATGATCAGTGGAGATACCATTCTCATGGGATTAACTGTGGTAACAATATTTAATGTTGCCAGGTGTTTTACAGCGCTTCGTTCTTTAATCTATATCATGCGTGAAGCGCATCCTTTGTTGTATCAACAAGTCGATGGTCCGGGTTTTTTTACAACCCATGGCAATATGAATAAACAGGTTCGTCTCTATTCTTACCTGAAGGGTAAAGAATATCTTCATCATCACGATGAGGTGTTCACAGGCAAGTGTGACCGGGTCAGACAGCTGTTTATTCTTTGCTTCGCACTATTTGGTGTGGATATGTTGGCTGCTTTCATGCTTTAACTTGTTCCGCATTAAGATGAACTTATCTGTTGTATGCTTTGTTTGTGGTTCAATCTGTTTGTCGTTAAAATAGAATTTCTCTGACTGAAGGATGTGCTTTAAGCGCATCCTTTTTTATTACAGGTTAGGCTACAGGTAATGTGTGGATGAATGAGATATATGATGTCGTTATCATTGGTGCTGGTGCTGCGGGGTTGATGTGTGCAGCGCAGGCCGGGAAGCGTGGCAGAAAGGTATTAGTGGTTGATCACGGCAAAAAACCGGGCAGAAAAATACTGATTTCAGGCGGCGGTCGTTGCAACTTCACCAATTACGATGTTTCAGCCAGTCATTACCTGTGTCGTAATCCGCATTTTGTGAAATCTGCATTATCTCAGTATACCAACTGGGATTTTATCTCGTTAGTCAGTGAGTATGGTATTCCGTTTGAAGAGCGGGATCACGGGCAACTGTTTTGTCTGGATTCAGCAAAAGATATTGTGCACATGTTACTGAAAGAGTGCGAGAGCCCTTCAATTTCATTTCTTTATCAGGCTGACATTGAGAAAATTGAACAAAATAAGAGCAATTTCTCCTTACAAATCAATCAAAAAGATGTTTCATGTGAATCATTGGTGGTCGCAACGGGTGGGCTTTCTATGCCTAAATTAGGTGCGACACCGTTTGGCTATAAAATTGCCGAACAATTTGGTCTGGATGTACAGCCAACGAGAGCTGGATTGGTGCCATTTACTTTGCATAAGGCTGATAAAGAGCAGTTAAGTGAATTATCTGGTATTGCGGTGCCGGTGGTGTTAACCACAGCAGACGGCACATCTTTTAAAGAGTCTCTGCTTTTTACTCACCGTGGAGTTTCCGGTCCATCGGTGCTTCAGGTTTCATCATATTGGCATGCCGGAGAAGCCGTGAGCGTCAATCTGGTCCCCGATACTGAGATGGATGTTTATCTTGCTGAGGTGTCAGAGCAGCATCCGAATCAAAGCCTGAAAAATACTTTAGCCCGTTTATTACCTAAACGTTTAGTCGAAGTTCTGATTGAGCGGGGCGGGCTTCCGGATAAGACATTGAGACAACTGAATGACAGAGATAAAGCAAACATAGTTCAGGCTCTCGAAAACTGGCAGCTGCTACCAAATGGAACGGAAGGTTACCGAACTGCGGAGGTCACATTGGGGGGCGTGGATACAGATCATCTTTCATCCAAAACGATGGCATGTAAAAACATTCCCGGATTGTTCTTTATTGGTGAAGTCATGGACGTGACGGGCTGGTTAGGCGGGTATAACTTCCAGTGGGCGTGGTCTTCAGGCTGGGTTGCCGGGCAGTGGGTGTAATGAAAGCCCGAATCACCAGATGATATCCTGTATATAAAAATCAGCAATTACATCGCTTCCAGTACCGCCGCTGCCAGCCGGCGTGTGCTGTCTGTTGTGGTCGGGTCATTTTTCATTTGATTCAGTCCGGCTATTATATCTGAGTCAATTTCATCAGCACTTAGCTTAAACAAAGAGCTAATCGCAGCATTTCTTGTCATTTCGTCTGCGTCAGTCAGATAACTCCGGGCTGTTTCCTGAATTTGATACGGTGCGCTGATCTCAGCGAGCCCATCTATCGCTGCAGCCTTTATTTGCTGGTGTGTATCAGACAGCAGCGCTTGTAATCTTTCCTCTACCAGAGGTTGTATGTTGCTGTCGGCCTGGTGGCCCAGTAGTGTGATGACTTGTCCAAGGAAAGCAGGGTCAGACTGATGATAAGTGGCCTCTACGAGTGCCTGACTGAGTGTTGCAGGCAGATGATGAAGGGCCATCATATCCACGAGCTCAAGCCCGAGCTTTTGTGTCTGGCTATCGTTTTGACTGGTGAGCATGTCTGTCGCAAAGCGTATTGTTTCCTGACTATGATTATTTGCCAGAATATTCAGTAGTTTCCATTTCTCATCATAGGAATGACTGTTGCGGATGGCATTTTCCACTTGCAAGGCAAGAGCGTCATCTTTTTTGATCAGGAAGGATAAAGTTTGAAATGTATCCGAGGAAAAATCGTTGTCCGGACTGTTTTCTAATTGATTCAGTAACTGTCCCACATCAGTCGCTGCAAGCCTGGTGCTGTAATGTTCGCTCGTTGGTTGATAACAATTGTTTCCGGTGCATGTCTCTCCGGCTTCGGTCTTGTTCATGTTACTGTTGTGAATGCTATCAACGGAAGTCGTTATCGTGTTGGTGCTTATCATTGCAGAGTTATCTGTATATCTGGTGCTCAATTCAGTTGGTGAAATATCGGAATTGAACAGAAAAAGAATGTCAGAAATAAAATAACCAGATGCGATGCCAAATAAATATATCAGTATATTTTTCATGCTCAGAAACCCTTTCTTTCCATTTTTCATTTTCGCTCCGCTAACTGCTTATTTAATCAATTATATCAGTCATAAGAAGTGTTAATTCTATTTCTAACAGAAGACATTATTGATAAGCGTTTATTACTTTTATGAATGGTATGCTATCAGATGATTGAAATGTATACAGCAATCAATTAACTTGATTCTGGTGTTTTTATAACACTTGTAAATAGTAGGAATAACATTATTTAAATAATATCAATTAAAATTGGAAATAATATGAAAAATACAAAGTTAAAGTTATCACTGACAACGATGGTACTGACATGTTCGCTGTTTTCAATATCCACGATAGCTGCGGATACCAGTACTATTTCCTCGAAACCTTCAGATACAGTCAAACTACGAACAGGAACCTATGATTTTGGTGGCAGGACGATTGACGGCAGTGGGGTTGGAACAGGAAAGCCACTATTCTCCTGTAATAAACAGGCCAAGGTAACGATTAAAAATCTTACCGTAACTAATAACCCCCGTTATGCCATGTTTATTCGTTCATGTGATAACCTGAAAATCTCTAATTTTACAATGAAGAACATGTCTAAAAGTAAAGGTGGAATCAGGTTTGATAAAGGATATGCCAGTAAAAATGTCACAATCGGAACGATTAAGGCCAGTCATGTTGGTGGCCATGCACTGGAGCTTTGGGATGTCGATGGCTATTCAATCAGCAAGGTCAATGCCGACAATACCACAGGTTGTGGTGTACTTGTGAATCGCAGTAAAAATGGGACAATCGGAACAGTCACCGGTGATAAAAATGCGCAGGGTGGCGGTTATGCGACACTGAGATTTGCCAATAATAACGGTAAAGTCACCGTGAATAAGGTGAAATCACGTAATTCCGGCCGGGGGTTCTTCAGCGTGAGTGGCAGCAGTAATGCGACTGTAAAGAGTGTAGATATTTCTGGTTCTACCAAAGAAGGTATTTATATTCAGGATGCTAAAAATACAAAAGTTCTTGGCGGAAAATCCAGAGGAAATCCAAATTGCCGGATCCGCGGCGGTAGCGGAAATTCCATTAAGGCCGATTGTGGTGGGAAAATAGCAAATTAAAAAGCTTTTACTGTATATTAGTGAATGCGGAGCCGGAGAGCTCCGCTTACCTGACAGAATGATAAATTGAATTTCTCTTCCGGATCTTTATTTATAGACGCATAGTGAAGTACTTTGTTCGTCTGTCCACATTTCCTCTTCCCGGTATATTGATGATGATTCTGTTTTTCTGATGGTGATGTTGTTTATTATGCCTGAAATCCAGGTATGAATCTTTGGATTCACAGTCTCATGAATGACCGGAAATATACCGGTTCACTAATGCCTTAATATAAAGTTATGTGATTTATCAATAATATATTCTGAAGTTATAGGTTATCTTATTATGTTTGGTTTTAAAAAAATGCTCTATTCTGGTTTTGGAGCACTAACCGTCTTGATGATATTTGTCGGGATTGCCTCTTACAATGCTTTGAATCATTCGTCTGATGGTTTTACAACTTATCGTGCTTTAGCCAGAACAACGAATTTGTCAGGAAGAATTCAGGCTAATCTTTTGCTCATGAGACTGAATGTGAAAGACTACATTCTTTCTTCGGATCTCAAAGATAAAGCTGCTTACGCACAACACCTGAAAAAAACACAAGAATTTATTGAGGCAGCCAAGCAAGTGGTGAAAAATCCTCAGCGTAAAGAATCTATTCTGAAAATTTCTCAGCTGCTTGATGAATACAATCAGGGTTTTTCTGAAATTGTGAAACTGAAAGCCTTGAGAAATCATCATGTCAATGAAGTGATGAATGTAAAGGGGCCGGAGATCGAAAAAAATCTCAGCAAGGTTTTATTTACTGCAAAAGAAGACGGAGATGTGGAGGTCTCTTATATTGCTTCTCTCGGATTGCGTCATTTACTTCTGGCCAGACTTTATGCCCTGAAATTTCTTGATACGAATCAGAAGGAAGCCGTTAAACGGGTCGATCAGGAGCTGGATGAGCTCTATAAAAGTTTTGCGGATCTTGACTATCGGTTACAGGCCGGTCAGCGGCGGACATTACTGGAAAAAGTGATGTCTGAAACAAAAGTTTACCGTCAGGCATTTAATCGTGTTGTGGATGCGGTTTTCCGGCGCAATGACATTATCAGGCAGACACTGGACCGGATAGGACCTGTTGCCGCGAATCATATTGAAGATATTAAACTTTCGGTCAAGCAAGAGCAGGATACTCTGGGTCCTGAACTCCAAAAAGAAAACCGGATGGCAAATCGTGTTATTGAACTGATCGTGATGATTTCTGTTGTTGGGGGGCTTTTGATTGGCTTTGGAATTATCCGGATAACCTTCCGGCAGTTGGGAGGCGATCCGAAAGAGGTGTCAGAAATCGTCAGGCAAGTTTCAGCAGGAGATTTATCGGTCACTTTGAATGCAGGTGAAGAAGCCAAAGGAAGCCTTTATGAGTCGATTCAGGTGATGGTGACTGCACTGCAGAAAAAAGCGAAGCTTACTCAGCAAATCGCCTCCGGTGATTTGTCTCAGCAGGCTGATATTGTCTCAGAGAAAGATGCGTTGGGGCATTCACTGCAGGAGATGGTCACAAACCTGACAGCGCTTTTACGGCAGGTACAGGATTCCGGGGAGCAAATCTCAGTCGGTAGTCATCAGATTTCTCAGGCCAGCCAGTCACTGGCGGAAGGCGCAGAAGATCAGAGCCGAAGTGTTGAACGTTTGTCTGCTTCGCTGGCTGAGTTATCATCTCAGACCAGTGTGAATGCTGGTTCTGCCGAAGAGGCCAGTCATCTGGCACTGTTAGCTAAAGACTCGGTCACAAAAGGTCAGGATCAGATGCGAACTCTTGTCACCGCCATGATGGAGATTAAAACCGCCACGCACAGTATCACCGATTTTATTAATACAATTGATGAAATTGCAGAGCAAACCAATCTGTTAGCATTGAACGCAGCCATCGAAGCTGCCCGTGCTGGTGAACAGGGAAAAGGGTTTGCTGTGGTCGCTGATGAAGTGAGATTGCTGGCATCAAGAAGTACTGATGCGGCGCAGGAAACAGCAAAGCTGATTCAAATGGCTGCAGATAAGACATCCATTGGTGCGGAGATTGCAGAAAATACGTCTGAATCTTTGGGGGTTGTTTTTGATCAGATGAACAGTAGTGCCGATTTAATTGCTCAAATTGCTCAGGCAAGCAAGGAACAGTCGCTTGGCGTGGATGAAGCGCATCAGGCGGTTGCTTTAATCGAAGAAGTCACCCGGGGGAATGCTGCTGCCTCTGTTGAAGCGGCGGCCGCAGTGGATGAACTGGCTTCACAAACCAGAATGATGCGCGATATGCTGAAAAGATTCTCTTTCCATTAGAGCGTGTTTATCTTCCACAGGCTCCGGCAGGAACGGTAATGAAAGATAAACAAGCTCTAGCGTCAGGCCTGAGTGTAAAAGCCTGATGCTTCAGTAAATTATTTGGTATTGGGAAATAATACTTTTTTGAATAAAGTATTATTTCCTGATCCGTACCGACTCAACCCTGAGTAGTCAGGAATGAAGCCATATAGCCATTGAGAAACAGGTGGCAGGCCCGTCCTTTCCCCTGAAATAAAACCATTGAATCATCATTTGCTGCAATTTCCGGTGCCGCCTTGGCGATACAATAATGATTCTCGCGGGAAAGCAGGGAAAGCTTTTCCTGCCGTGAATCAGAAGCCAGCTCATTAATACACTGTATTTGTGCTGAAATAACCGGTAAATAGCTATTCTTTGCGATATCTGTACCATGCATAACGTTGTTCTTTATAATTATTTAATAATACTTTGTGTTTCATTTTAATCCCTTCTCTTTTAAATGCAATGCATTTAAGTTAATATCTTTTGGTTGTATATTGATAGATAGGTAACTTTATGAGGCATATCGGTGACAGGCTCAGGGAAACCATGAGAATGCGGGGAATCAGTGCGACACAATTGGCGCGCGAGCTGAATTTAGGGAAGGGCCACATCAGTAATATTATGACCGGCCGTATTCAGTCCCCTAAAAAGCATCTTCCTGCGATTGCTGATTATCTTCAGGTTTCTCAATCATGGTTACTGACTGGTGAAGGAAGCTATGAAGAACTCCCGGTTGCTGTCTTTCCTGTATACGAAATGAAAGCTGGTATGAAGCAGCAGGCCGGGATGTGTAAAGTTCCTGGTATGTTTAGCAGTGATGAGAATTTTGGCGTTATTTCGGATTCTCTGCCGAGACATTGTCTGGTGATCGTTTCGTCGGAAAATACCGGAGATGGCCTTTATTTGGTTGAAGATGATCAGCACCGGCTGGTGATTGCCAGCCGGAATGATTTGGTGACCCGACTTGAATGGTCTTATCTGTCAGCAACAGAACCACATCAACCGTCAGTCATTGGCAAAATCGAAATGATAATCGATAAAGAGACGTATATATATGAAACTTAAAATAGTTAAACACACGTCTGACAGTATTCTTTACGAGTCAGATAAGGGCGTCAGACTGCATGCATCAGCAGATGACTTACTGAAAAAAAACGTATTGCTGATGTTTGACAGCAAAGACAGGGCATTAATTCGTGAATTGTCGACCGGGTATATTTCACAAAAAGACGAGTATGACTTTTTCTGGATCGGTGGTCTGTTTGCATTTTATCTGGTGTTTCTGTTACTGGCGATTCCGATGTCCCCTGATACGGTGCATATCTTTCACACCGCACAGCCTGCCGGGATCCTTATTTTCCCCTTAACTTTTATCATCCTGGACTCGGTCAATGAGATTTTTCAATATCGCTATGCAAGACAACTGACCTGCATGGCCGCTGTCGTCATGGTGATGGCGTCAGCACTGGTTTATATCACGCTGAATATCTTTACCTTATCTGATGCTTACCTGAGTGTATTTGGTAAATTGCCGAAGTTATATCTGGTCAACGCGTTATGTTTGTTACTGGCAGACCAGACGAACAATCTGATTTTCCGCTCTCTGCGCTACCGGTTAGCAAGGTGCCCGCTTTGGTTGCGTTGCATTGTGTCAACCAGTTGTGGCCAGATTACTTATACGATTGTGTGGATTTCTCTATTCTTTGGTACATCGGTCAGTACCGGCCTGATTTCCCGGATTATCGATAACTACGGGTTCAAGATTGTATATGCGGCTTGTTTAATTCCGGTCACTTACGCCATTGTCGCTGTGTACCGGAGTCGTAAACCACAGCATCGGGAAGAAGCGGCATCAGCTTCGTCCTGAGTGAATGAGGTGGATTGATTCAAAACCGGAGCTTTCATGGCTTCGGTTTTTTTATGTACGATTTTTTTATGCACGATATAGAGACGAAGATGAATCTTGATCTGATGTGAGTCATGACTCAATATGTGTCTCATGTCATTGATAAAACGAAAGAAGAGACAGATGCAGGAAGAATATTTGCAATACTATGCATCATTTGATGAAGACCAGCGGCTGACCCGCCAGCATATTACCCGAATCGAGTTTGATACCACACAATATGTTCTGGCGCCTTATGTTCAGCCGGACTCATCTCAGCGGGATTCCGGCCAGCCAAAAAGTCTGACAGAATTTGGTGCAGCAACCGGGCGATATGCTTTGTTTTATGCACAACAAGGGCTGGATGTCACGGCTGTCGAACTGGTGCCTGAGCTGGTCAGTCAGCTCCGCAAGAATGCCGCTGATGCGAAAGCAGAGCTGAACATCCATCAGGCGAATGCGACTGATGTCAGCTTTATCGCCGATGCTTCACAGGATGTCGTGTTGATCTTAGGGCCGCTGTATCACATTCAGCAGGCCAGTGATCGGGAGTCCGTGATGCGGGAAGCGTATCGGATCCTTAAACCCGGAGGCGTGGTTGCGATTGCTTATATCAGCCGTTTCTTTGTCGCAGGTTTACTGGCGAAAATGTCTGCTTCTCTGGTGACGCCTGAGATTTTAAGTGAACTGAGGGAAACCGGCTTAGTCACGACACCAGAGGTCTACAGATTCTTCCGCACCGGTTATTTTGCCACACCGCAGGAAATTGAGGATTTAGCCACGCAGAGCGGGTTTCACATCAAGGACCACCTCGCAACGGATGGTTGTGTGCGTTACATCGGCCAGCAAGTCAACGAACTCTCTGAAACACAGTATCAGGCCTGGCTGAAGTATCATTTATCAACCTGTCGCGAGCCTTCGTTATTCGGGACCAGCAACCACGGGTTGGTGATCGCTGGTAAGTGTGACCAGGGTCAAAGACCCTAGCTTTTAGGTTGTGTCATTTTCCGCAGTTTATTTGCAAGCTGTGTCCAGGCGTCTTCCGGATATTCCCAGCGATTGATGGGTTTTAAGCGCTGGTTTTCATCATCCATCGGGAAGAACTGAAACCGCCCCATCGGCGTTGGCGTGGCAGCCGTCTGATTATTGCGGGCTTCTTCCGGAATTACATTCCAGTGCTGAAAATCACACTGACTGATCAATACCGGGAAAATATCTGCCTGACCTTCGGCCTTGCGGGTCAGGGCCATCGGCATCTCTACACCGTGCACATAGCTGGAGGCAATAAAACTCTGGCTGACCAGCATGATAACAATATCCGCTTCTGCAAGGGCGTCGGTAATCGTTTTATGCCAGTCATCACCGGGGTTGATCAAGCCATCCTGCCAAATCTCGATCAGCCCGTCACGTTCAAGGTTAATCAGATAGGTTTGCAGTGTTTGGCGGTGCTGAATGTCTTCATGAGAATAAGAGATAAATACTTTTTTCACCTGGGATAACCTTCTGTGAGTAAAGGGAGCAAATGGGGTAATGGCTGTGTGTTCCGGCTGGTGTTGTGCCGCAGGTTCGATACGCACCACCGGCAGTCGGGGCTGGTGATGTTCAGCATTCGTCAGCGCTGTGGCAGAAATATAGGCTTCACCATCCAGCGAGAGATATAAATCTTTCGGGGGAGTCAGATAAACCTTCTGAAGGGTGTGTATCTGTTGCTCAAATGATGCTGCCAGGGTTTTTTCTTCTGATCCCAGAAGCGCCCCTAAATCTTCCTCACTCTCTTCGAAAAATTCAAAGCGTTTGGCATACCGTTTGAGCGACTGAATCATCAGCTCGCCTGTATCCGGCTGTTGCCGTTCCGGAGGGAGCGCCTTAAATGCGTTAAAACCTTGTATAAACGTTTTTAAGCCGGTCACTGGTGCATCATGATATAAACCGAGCATGACATAATAGATGTATTGCAGGTGCTCAAGCCGGGTTGCTGGATTGGGCTGGCTGAGATACACCTGAACTTTAAGCTGCTCGCCAAAAATCAGCTGAATCAGTACCTTGCTGGCTACCCGATCCGTGCTGCCATGACCTAACGTAAACAGCAACTGATTACGCCAGAATTTTTTCATATCCGGTAAATCACCAAAGTGACAGATCAACTGGTTAATCAACCCCAGCGGCAGATAACGCCGGAACCACAGACTGAACGCCAGTGAATCGGCCAGCCCCAGTGTCAGCAGCTGATAATCCGCATTCTGCGCTCCGGCCAGAGGCAGATAATTGGGCACAATATATTCCTCACCATCCGGATTATGCCGGTGAAGAAACAGCACTTTTTCTGCTTCCAGCACTTTCAGGATGTTTGGATGAAAATCTTTAAATGTGTTGACCGGCACCCGTCCCTGATGGTGTTTGATTGCGTTTTTATTGAGCACCTTTTCATGGACGTAGCGGGCAAAACCAATAGGGTTCAGCCAAACGGTTTCAGGATCAATGTTGGGGTAATAAAGCACTAACCCTTGCAAATGTAATTGGCTGAATTCAGCTTTGAGATTATCTAAGCTCTTAATGTCCGGGTGATAGTATTTTATCCAGCTTTTGACTTCCACAGGCAGGTGTTGCCTGTGATTTGTTTTACTGTGTTGCTCCAGTACTTTCCCCAGAAATCCCTGATACCACTTGGGGCCGGGAACCGTTTTGGTATGGGCTTTCACTAACGTATCCAATTGCGCCCGGAAGTAACGCAGGCTGTGTTGATTGAGCGTGCTGTTTTTCTGTGGATTTAAGCCGACAAAGTGCTGATTTAGTGCCGGAGTCTCTTGTTGATGTTCGGGGGCAGTACATTCATCTGCATGGGTTTGTACCAGCAACAAGGGGGCTGGTGTTGGTTGTTCTTCTTCCGTGAAGGTTGGTTTCGGCTGGTTGTATTGCCAGTAGCCAAGCCAGTAATCCAGGCAAAAATGGCGGGTGGTAAGCTGGTTACTGTCTTCTGCGAGTTCGTTGCAGTTACAGCCTCGGTGCCATAACAGGCAGGTTACGGCTAACCGGCTGACAAATACCCGGTAAATGCCGTGGTAATAATCCTGTCCGCCAAAGTCATAGAATAGGGCCGATGGCAGTTGCACCTTCGCTTTATTTTTCTCCGGCTCTGCATCAGGTAACTGATAAGGCTGAATATTCAAAATATGGGTGGAATCAGATTCGTTTGGCAGTTCATGATGGGTTAAGTAATGGACTAAGCTGGATTTCCCGGCGGCATGGTTGCCGAGGAACAGGACTTTAGCGGGGAGTTTAAGTGTTATATGCTCGTCATCTAACCGGGCCAGCAGGTTTTTGATGGTGTCTAAGTTGTTTTCAAAGAGGGCTAATTGAATGCCGTAGATTTCTTCCAGTGGATTACCATGCAGGTATAATTCGTCAAGTTGGTGAATGATGGGGCGAAGTGGCTCAAGGTCTTTAATTTGGCCATCGTCTACATCCAATCGTTTTAGTTGAGTCAGGTTCTCAATGCCTTGCAGGCTGGTGAGGTTGTCACAGCGACTTAAATCCAGTTGTTGTAGCTGAGGCAGTTTTTCAAGGCCTTGCAAGCTGGTGAGGTTGTTACAGCCTGTTAAATCCAGTTGTTTTAGCTGAGTCAGCTTTTCAATGCCTTTCAAGCTGGTGAGGTTCTTACTGAATCTCAAACTCAGCTGTTGTAGCTGAGACAGGTTTTCAATACCTTTCAGGCTGGTGAGGTTGTCACAGCGACTTAAATCCAGTTGTTGTAGCTGAGACAGATTTTCAATGCCTTGCAGGCTGGTGAGGTTTTCACAGCCTGTTAAATCCAGTTGTTGTAGCTGAGTCAGCTTTTCAATGCCTTTCAAGCTGGTGAGGTTCTTACTGAATCTCAAACTCAGCTGTTGTAGCTGAGACAGGTTTTCAATACCTTTCAGGCTGGTGAGGTTGTCACAGCGACTTAAATCCAGTTGTTGTAGCTGAGTCAGTTTTTCAATGCCTTGCAGGCTGGTGAGGTTGTCACAGCGACTTAAATCCAGTTGTTGTAGCTGAGTCAGTTTTTCAATGCCTCGCAGGCTGGTGAGTTTTTCACAGCCTGTTAAATCCAGTTGTTGTAGCTGAGTCAGTTTTTCAATGCTTTGCAGGCTGGTGAGTTTTTCACAGCCTGTTAAATCCAGTTGTTGTAGCTGAGTCAGTTTTTCAATGCCTTGCAGGCTGGTGAGGCTATCACATTCACTTAAGCCCAGTTGTTGTAGCTGAGTCAGTTTTTCAATGCCTTGCAGGCTGGCGAGGTTTTCACAGCCATCTAAATCCAGTTGTTGCAACTGAGTCAGTTTTTCAATACCTTGCAGGCTGGTGAGGTTTTCATAGCAACTTAAATGCAGTTGTTGTAGCTGAGTCAGTTTTTCAATGCCTTGCAGGCTGGTAAGTCTTTCACAGACACTTAAATACAGTTGTTGTAGCTGAGACAGATTTTCAATGCCTTGCAGGCTGGTGAGGTTTTCACAGAGACTTAAATCCAGTTGTTGTAGTTGAGTCAGATTTTCAATACCTTGCAGGCTGGCGAGAATATCGCAGTCACTTAAATCCAGTCGTCGTAGCTGATCAGATAAATCCTGAATTGATTCTGGCAGTTGAGTCAAACTTAGCCCATATAAATCCAATGAGACAGAATTTTTCTTTTTTGCTATCTTTATCCGCCTGACGGCTTCCTGATAATCCTTTGAAATATCCGTTTCCATCCCGTATCCCTGACTGATTTTCTTTGGCAATACTTTACGGTTGAATATGCATCCGTGCAATCAGATATCTGATGCGTGAAGTCTATGGGCTGTGGGCCGACAGATGATTGACGAACAAAAAGGCAACCTTGCACTGCCCGACATTCGGTGTGAAGGGTAAACCTAAAAGCTATTTGATAAAAACACCAACGATGATCGATTGATAACGCCTGTTTTAGGGCCCCTTTATCGCATCCTGTGACATACCGTTGTACTCAAAGAGCGCCGCTGCCTGAAATATCCACACCAAACAAAAACAGGCCCGGTACACCACCGGGCCTGTTGCCATCATTGATATACCGGCAAGCCGGTATTATAAACGTGCACTGATTGCTTCAATTTCATCGCGCCACTGCTGCTGCAAAGCGGGTTTCTGACGCTTGGGTTTACGGTTCAGATCCGCTTCCAGCAGGCCTTCTAACTCGATGAGTCGTGTCAGTAAGCACTCTTCATCTGTTATGACCATATCAGATGACACCTCCGGAGCCGGGGCTGATGCGAGAGTTTCGCTGACAGCACCTGTCACACCAGCGTGGCCGATGCGCTCATAGATGACTGCCGGATCATGATGTTCTTCCAGCTGACCATCCTGAATCAGCCAAAAACGATTACAGGCTTGTTCGATTAAGCTGCGATCATGGCTGACTATCAGCGCGCCGCCCTCGTACTGATTGAGGGTTTCTATCAGTTCTTCTTTGCCTTCCAAATCCAGATGGTTGGTGGGCTCATCAAGAAACAGCAGATGGTAACGGGCCAGCGTCAGGCCGATAAACAGCAACCGGGCGCGCTCGCCGCCACTCAAACCGGCAACGGTTTGCTGGTGACGGTCATAACTGAACCCGGCACTGATCAAGGCCCGTTTACGGATATCGTCATCGACCGGTGCAAACGGAATGAGTGCATCCGATAAACTGTCTGCATCATTAAGCTGAGCCTGCGCTTGATCGTAATAACCGAGCCGACACTGCGGATGAAAACGAATCGTGCTGTTGATGTCATCCGTGAGTGCTGCCTGATAACAAGCAAACAGACGGGTCAGTAAGGTTGATTTACCGCTGCCATTCGCGCCGAGAATCGCGACACGTTCACCGCTTTTCACCTGCTGGTGCAAGGTCTCAAACAGGACCCGCTGAGAATCCGGCGGGCTGACACGAAGCTGACCGACTTCCAGTAAACGATTTGCTGGAAGTACATCACCACTGAGCATCAAACGCCATGGTGCGCCCTGGCTCAGCGAAGTTTGCGCTTCTTCCAGCCGGGCTTTACGCGCCTGCATGGTTTTCGCTTTGCGGGCTAAATCTTCGTTATCGTAGACTTTGCCCCATTCTGCCAGCCGTTTAGCACTGCGATCGATGCGATCGATTTCTTTCTGTTCTGCCTGATGGCGCAGCCTGTCGGTTTCATCCCGTTCAGTCAGAGCCGTCCGGGCCGCACTGCAGGGCAGGTCGAAACTATGCAGTGTTTGGTCACGCATGATCCAGGTTTTGCTGGTGACATGATCTAACAAGGTCTGATCGTGTGAGACCAGTACAAACGAGCCGCGCCATTGTCGCAGAAACTGCTCCAGCCACAGCAGTGCCGGGAGATCGAGGTGGTTACTCGGTTCATCAAGCAGCAGTAAATCCGGCTCCGAAATCACGGCCCGGGCAAGCAACAGGCGCATATGCTGGCCGCCGCTTAAAGCGGAAACCGGCAGTTGCCAGTCTTCATCACTGAACCCAAGTTCGCTGAGCATCAGCTCCGCGCGCCAGAATTCATCCGTCTCTACCCGTTCAGCAAGGGCATCCAGCAATGTCAGATGGGCAACCGCTGCGGGCAGGTGTTGCTCGACATAAGCAAGATGACAGTGGTGTGCTTTAGTGACGGTACCTGTAAAATCGTCCAGCCTGCCGCTGAGCACCTTCATTAAGGTACTTTTGCCGCAGCCATTGTGGCCGATTAAACCAATGCGATCGCCTTGATTCAGGGTAAATGTGATGTCTTGAAACAAAGAAACGGAAGCCAGAGAAACCGTCAGGGATTGTGCAGTTAAATAAGTACTCATAATTAAAAACTCAAGAATTTGTGGCGTTAAAACGCCTTGCCTTAGCAGATGCCGGCAATAATCCTGAGCCTGAATGGCTTTACTTTTGGGGTGTTGATGTAAGTCCGCTCAAGCTGAGATTATCGCAGCGCGATGTCACAGATTCCTGAGCGGTTTTCTATACCAAAGTATTGTGCGTTGATTACACGCCACAAAAACATATCCGATCTCCTTCTCTGTCAGTGGTACGGTGGATGTAGAATAATCGTGGTGTTGCTGATAAACAAGTGCTTTATTCTCAAGGGGTGGATATGCATGATCAAAAAGGAGTGTTGTCGGGTGAGTAAGATTGAGAGATGTGGGGCACTGTTATCAGAGCCGGAAGAAAGACAACGACTGATTGACTTTCTAAGGTTGCATTCACCATTTAGTCAGTCTCAAGCCGCGCTGTTTACTATTGAATGCCTGACATCCTGCTCATTTAATGGCCGTAACCTGAATCATAATTTGAATTTGGTACAAATGCTGGCAACACTGGCAGAGTCAGCAGGTTTCATTGTCGGAGGAAGAGTTGTTGGCGCTACGCCAGCATTTTGCACCGGAATACATTGCCGGGGCCCGTTATCCGGCGTCCAGACTCGCCGGGCTGAATGGGTAACCGGGGCGGAACACCGAGAGATAATCAAAGAGAAGTACCAAAGGCACTTCTCTTTGAGAACATTCATTTGCTGTTTGTTGATCAGGACAATGATTGATCAGGAAAAATCATCAAAGCCGCCACCGAAGTCGTCGAAGCCTCCGCTATCAAAACCGCCGAAATCGCTGTTATCAAAACCACTATCACCGAACCCGCTGTTATCAAAGAAACCGGAATTATCAGCGAAGCCACTATCATTTGCGAAAGTGCCGTTATCAACTCCCTGACTGGCAAAATCTGCATCATTCACATCAGAATTATCAAAGGAGGCATCCTGAAAATCATTATTGCCACCATCAGCAAATTGATCACTGGTGTTCTGCCCGAAGTCACTTTGATCGGTAAAACCGTCATTCATCGACTGAGATGGTTCCTCATTAATGATATTGACCACTTCCTGCGGGTGATGGTGGCTGAACATATCCATCATCAGGTTGCCGAGTACCACACCACCAGCGACACCAGCTGCGGTTTGCAGCGCACCACCAAGAAAGCTGTTGCCCCGGCCAAATCCACCGGCCTGACCATATTGCGCTTGTCCACCGTAGCCTTGTCTACCATGAGCTGGTCCACCATAACCTTGTCCGCCATAAGCATGCTGTTGTGCGTTGCCATAGGGCTGGCCGGTCTTTTGGTTTTGAAAACCGGAAGGTTGTGCCTGACTGCGGTTGCCACCAAACAGGCCGGAAAGGAAACCACCGCTCTGGTGCTGCTGTGCCTGCTGAAGCTGCGTTTCCAGCGCTTCAACCCGTGCATGGAGTTGCTTGATGGTGGCTTCCTGCATCACCATGGTCTGTGCCATGTAATACGGCGCTGATGGTTGCTGAATGAGATGTTTATCAATCAGGGATTGTGCTTCCTGATCCCGGCTGCCACCTTGTTTCTCTGCTTGTTGAAGCCGGGTAAAGAGATTATCAATCAGTTGTTGGGTATTTTGATCCATAAACGCACCTCAATGATGAATGAGTCATAAGATCTTGGTCCGCAAAAGCATCAACAGGTTCATTTTTTATTGATTAAGATCTCATTTTTCCGGGAGAGCAATGATGCTGCCTGCGATTCATGATGGCAAGAAACGAATCGCAGGCAAGGTCTGGACTAAACTTCAGCTTCACTCAGCAGTGGCGGAATCCGCGGGACTTCCGGGGCATTATCCATATCGGCCTGAGTGATTTTAAACGCATCCGGGTAATGTTCCCGGCTGGTTCGGCGCAGGGGTTCCGTGGAGCGCCAGGTATACAGGCAAAGCAGGCACTGGTGAACCGTCCAGACATCCGGAACCGGCGATTTTGCCAGTAAGTCTATATGTTCATGGCCACATCGGGGACAAATCATCAGTTTTTCTCCTTCTGTTGTGCAATCAGCGAAGTCAGGCGGTCAATCCATGCTTTGGTTTCCGGTAGATCTTTCACCGGCTGGCTGTAATGCCCCCGGTTATCCGGTGCAACCGGGGTGGTTGCATCAATGACCAGTTTGTCAGTAATTCCGGCAGGGGATGAACCAGGATCCAGTTCCAGCACCGACATATTCGGCAATTGCACCAGATCGCCGGCCGGGTTGACCTTGGATGACATTGCCCACATGACCTGTTGCAGATCAAACGGGTCGACATCTTCATCCACCATTATGGCCATTTTGACGTAACCCAGCCCGTGTGGTGTGGTCATCGCACGTAGACCGACGGCTCTGGCAAAACCGCCATAACGTTTTTTGGTCGAGATAATAGCCAAAAGGCCGTGGGTATACATGGCATTGACCGCCTGAACTTCAGGAAATTCGGCCTTCAGTTGCTGATACAGGGGGACACAGGTTGCCGGACCGATCAGGTAGTCGATTTCAGTCCATGGCATGCCCAGATACAAAGATTCATAGATGGGGTCGGTCCGGTAAGAGACTTTATCAATCCGAACGACAGTCATATTTCTTCCGCCGGAATAATGACCGGTGAATTCACCGAACGGGCCTTCTATCTCCCTTTTTCTGCCTTCGATCACTCCTTCAAGAATGACTTCTGAGCCCCATGGCACATCAAATCCGGTGAGTGGTGCTGTGGCAATCGGGTAGGGAGACTCGCGTAGTGCGCCTGCCATCTCATATTCTGACTGATCATATTTTAATGGCGTTGCGCCCATCAATGTAATCACAGGATCATTACCGAGTGTGATCACAATGGGTAAATCTTCTCCACGCTCCTCTGCTTTATGCAAGTGAATGGCAATGTCATGCATTGGCACGGGCTGTAAGCCAAGTTTACGTTTCCCTTTCACTTCCATCCGGTAAATGCCGACATTCTGTTTGCCGAAGTGGTCCGGATCTGTCGGGTCGCGGGAGACCACACAAGCTTTGTCGAGATAGAACCCGCCATCGCCGTCATTGAGCCGGAACAAAGGCAACAGATCGAACAGGTTGATATCTTCACCGTCGACCTGATTTTCTGCCCAGGGTGGATTGTCACGACGCTCTGGTGCGATGGGGTAGAGATCCCAGCGGCGGATAAACTCATCCACCTGAGCTTTGACCGGCGTGGCGGGTGGCATGCCGATAGAGATCGCATGGTTCTGCCACGAGCCGATGGTATTCATGGCGACTCTGGCATTGGTGAACCCTTCAATATTATCAAACCAGAGTGCGGGGGAGCCTTCACCAATCCGGCCCGCTGCATTGGCTGCCGCGGCAATATCCGGCTCGGCCTGAACCTGTTCAGTTATCCGCAACAGTTGCCCCTGAGCTTCAAGCTCAGCGAGAAAACTGCGTAAATCATCAAATGCCATTTTGTTTCTCCTGTAAACAGCAAAACGAACTGATGGAATCGGAATCTATCCCCAAGCGGTATCACACTGAATTTGGTGTCCGGTGTCGTTTGAGGATTATTGTTCGTATACGAACAATAAGATTAAATGCAAAAGATTGAAGATACAATAGGGGGTATAAAACCAGTCAGCCACAGGTCGATGAACTGTGTTAAGGTATTGGCATTCAGTCAAGTGAGTGGAAGTGAATATGTCAGCGTTAGATCAGGTGCCTTTTCATCTGATGAGAAAAGTATTTCAGGCGCATACCGCGTTATGGCAACAGTCTTTACCTGAATTGACTAAACCCCAGTATGCCGTGATTCGGGCGGTGGCTGAGTGTCCGGGAATTGAACAGGTCAGCCTGACGGAAGCGGCAATCAGCACCAAGGCGACACTGGCGGACCTGCTGAGCAGACTGGAAAAGCGTGGATTGATCGAACGCAGGCAACAGGAACATGATAAGCGGCGGCGGTTTGTCTATCTGACGCCGGACGGCGAGGCGTTACTGGCGTCTGTTGACCCGATCGCCCGGCAGGTTGATCAGCAGTTTTTATCCAGGCTGACAGACAGCGAGCAGCATACATTGTCGGGATTGCTGCATCAGATGGTTAATCCGCCTGAAGCCTGATAATCAGTGCATTGGTCAGTTCCTGAATCAATGTGTCGATCTGTTTTATCTGTTTCAGTGTGGCATCATCGAGGTGAACGCCGCAGCTGACAATGGTCACGCTACCGGTTGCCGCTGTGATTTGTCCGGCACTGCGATGGGCAATCAAATCTTCTTTATGTCCCATGACTGTGATAACAGAGGTTGTGGCGCTACGTTGGTTTTCATCCTGCAAGCTGGCTCTGGGCTGGGCGACAGCCACTGCGCCGATATGAGGCTGATCACCGCCACAGATCACGACATTGACATCGTTGCCAACCTTGGTAGCTTTTAATTCAACCTGAATATTTTCTGCTGCGCGGGTGAGATGAATCATGGGTTCTCCTGAGGTCATTGATTTGGCTTATCATCGGGGATTTCATGGAACAAACATATAAGGCATGGATGCCCTTGTCTCTGCGAACCGGGATGTCTTGAGCCGTTTGTGGCATGAAATCCCCGATGATAATTTTCAAACTCAAACTTCAAACTCAAACAGTGACGCTATCGAGTGCCTGGCTGATGTCTGCAATGATGTCGTCGATATTTTCTATGCCGACTGAAATACGAATCAGATCGCGGCTGACACCGGCTTTGGCCAGTTCTTCGTCATTCAGCTGGCGGTGCGTTGTACTGGCCGGATGGCAGGCGAGTGATTTGGCATCACCGATATTGACCAGTCGCAGCACCATTTGCAGTGCATCGATAAACTGCGCCCCGGCTTCAAGGCTACCTTTGATGCCAAAGCTTAAAATCCCGGATGCTTTGCCGCTGGTAATCCGCTGGCATACGATGTTATACGGGCTGTCGGGCAGGGCAGCATAGTTGACCCAGTTTACTTTCGGGTGGTCTTGCAGGAAGGCGGCGAGCTTTTCTGTATTCTCACAGTGACGTTCCATCCGCAGACAAAGCGTTTCCAGCCCTTGCAATAACAGGAATGAGCTGTTTGGCGACAAGGCAGCCCCGGTATTGCGCAGCGGAACCACGCGGCAACGGCCAATATAAGCCGCTTCTCCCATCGCTTCCGTATACACCACATCATGATAAGACGGATCAGGTTCATTCATCATCGGGAAGCGTTTTTTGTTCGCGACCCAGTCAAATTTACCGGAGTCGACGATCATGCCGCCGATGGTGGTGCCGTGGCCGCCGATATATTTGGTCAGAGAATGCACAACGATATGTGCGCCAAGTTCAATCGGACGACACAAAACCGGTGTCGCAACGGTGTTATCAACGATTAGTGGTACGCCATGTTTATCAGCGATCGCAGCCAGTGACTCTATATCCACGATATTACCCGCCGGGTTACCAATCGATTCACAGAAGATGGCGCGGGTATTTTCATCAATAGCGGCATCAAAGCCAGCAAAGTCATCGGCAGAAACCATGCGGGTTTCAATCCCTTGTCTGGGGAAAGTGTGGGCAAACAGGTTGTAAGTGCCGCCATAAAGCTGGCTGGTGCTGACAATATTAGAACCAACCTCACAAATACATTGAAGTGCGTAGGTAATGGCAGCCATGCCGGAGGAAACCGCCAGCGCCGCAATCCCGCCTTCCATCGCCGCAACCCGCTGTTCCAGCACGTCCGTGGTTGGGTTCATGATACGGGTGTAGATATTACCGGGCACCTTGAGGTCAAATAAGTCGGCACCGTGTTGGGTGTCGTCAAAGGTATAAGAGGTTGTCTGGTAGACAGGCACTGCGGCGGCTTTGGTGGTTTCTTCAGATTTGTAGCCGTGATGGAGTGCAAGCGATTCGAGTTTCATAACCGTTCCTGTGTTGTATGCGTTGTAAGTTTTGATTCCTTTTCAGTCACCTATGGTACAAGGAGGGAATTTTTTTGGGAATGGGGTGATGTTGTGGTTTTGAAAGTGTGAAGGAGAAAGAGCCGCGAAGCGGCTCTCTTTTAGGTTGTGGAAGATTTGGCGCTTATTTATTATCCCGGGAATCGGCCCAGAAGTAATGTAGCCTTTCATCATTGGGATTTATTATATTTATGGTTTTTAAATATTTTCTTATGTCTTGTCCTTTATATACATCATTAAATTTATCTAATGAAGGTTGAGGAAAAACAAAATTGTCATAAGTGATTTGACATTTGACCTGTATATCTACTCGATGGTGTAAATATCGACTTTTTTTAAACTTTTTTTCCTTGTCTAATGTTGATTGAAATAATAATATAATGCCATCATCAACTTTTATCTTAGTAATCGGTGTGATTGTTCTGGTTTTTTGTTTTTTCCATTTTTTATGCTTCCTATCAAATTCCTTCTGTTGGGCAAGATTATTACTTAAATCACTTTCGTCTATATGTCTGCTCTCTAATATCTCATGACATTCAATGTTGAAATTATTTTTATATAACTCATCATTCAAGAAAGATGGCAAATCAGTTTTTATATGTGCAAAATGAGATGATTGTTCAAGTGTTTTTTTGTCTATTTTACTTGCTATTATCTGATTTGATACTGCATTTTTTATGAAAGTAGTCAAATCATGTTTATTATTATTTGTGATTATTTTTTCTTTTTTTGCTTGATTTAATATATCATCAAACTTATCTGTTGACTCAATTGTTTTTATTAACTCTGATATAATAATATTAATTGTTAAGACAGTATTTATAGGTAGAGATGCTACACTGGTAAGTTCACGTATTAAATTATTTATTTTGTTTTGTTTTGTTTTGTTTTTTATGATGGATATCAAATCTTCCATTTTGTTTTTTGTTTTTAATATATCATTTTTTAAAAAATATATGTACTCTGATTCTATTCTTATTTTCATTATATTGTCTAATATTACATTGCAATACAAATCAGGTACGCTTTTAAATAACGAGTATGGTTGTTCTTCCTTTCTGTATTTACCAAATGCACCGTGTTTAATTAATTTTTCTAAATCAGTGTCTTTTTTAAATGAAGCGATTAACTGGCTTCCAATGAATATAGGTGCAAAAATAGAAATCCCAAGTGCGTTGGGCATTTTTAACATACCTAATAGAGCAAAACTTGAGATATAAGTTGTTATTGAAGCGTCATAATCATTATCTAACCATAACTTATGAGCATCGATCAAAAGTAAGGCACTTGTTAGAATACCAGCTTTTATATCTAGCTGTTCTGTAACTTCAGTTGCCACTTCACCTAATATGGAATAGCTAATTTTTGTTGTAACCAACATAATGTCTGTAATTGCACTTCCTACACAGAGGTATGTATATAAACTAGGGCTGTTAACGTAGTTTTTAATATTTTCTGTGGTGTTTTTTATTTCAACTAATAATAAAATTAAATGAAATATAATTATTTTTTTTGATGAATATTCAATTCCATTTTTTATATTATCTAAATTGATATTAGATTTATTTAAATCTTCAATTGTATCTATAGTTTCTTTATTGTTTTCAGATATAAAACCAATCATATTTTTATTGTTACGAATTAATTTATGTAATGTTGGACTATGACTGATATCTTCTATAAGGAAACAACCATTTTTGTCGATACCCTTAAATGTATTTCCGGCCTTTATTAACTTAGCATAGACATTTGATACACCAGGGATATAAATGTATTTTCCTTTGTTTATATTGGAAATAGTAACGGATTCTAATTTTGGTAATGACTTGTTAATTATTTTGTATTGTTTTACTATATTATCTATACATTCGTTACTTTTGTATTCGATTATTTTTAATTTATTAGTGTCAATATTTTTTAATTTTTTAATGATATTGTTCATTGTAATGAATGCCGCATATTGCCCACATAAATAATCACTAGGTGTGTTAATTAAAAATCTATAAATAACAAATAAAGTACTATCGTCAGGTATTTTGTTTTTGCTATCACATATGTAATCTAAATAGTCCAGGTTCATAATTCCTGATCCGTCATTTATTTCTTTAAAACTACTATCTTTTTTATCTTTATTAGTTCTTATATTTGTTGTTTTATATATTAATGAGTCTTTAAATAAATCAAATAGTAAGTTGAAATAATTATCGTTACTATCTCTAATTTTTGAAATGTATGCCCATTCGTAATCATTATATTGTTTGTAATGAAATTCTAAATAATTTGGCTGTAGAGAAATAAGCTTGATTGATTCATTTATTAATTTATAAGCTATTAATACAGATTGATTTCCTGAGCTTGTAAGATCATGTATTACACATGTATTTTTGTCTGAATTTAAAAAATGTAGAAATCTATGTTGAATTTCTCCTATATTTAATGTTATTACGTCCTGCAATGAAACTTTGAAATTTCTATAAATTTCACTATCTAAATCTAAGTCTAATAACGACATCAAATACTGATTTGAACTTAGATTTAATTTGTTTGCCATTAATTCATATATAATATAGTTAGACTGGAAGGTTAATAGCTTTTTTACGTTATTTTGATATAAAACTGCATTACTTAATAAATTATACCAATAGTTTAATTCAAATGATGAATCTTTTATAACTATATATCTATTCTTTCTTTTCTCTTTAATATGTTTGGTTAATGATTTTTTTATTTTTGGTTTTGATTTGTCTATAATTTCTATTCCTTTTTTTAATTGATCTGAAAAATATTTTTTTGTATTGTTGTTATTTTCTTCACGATTTTTAAATTCTTCGGTTGTTTTTGATGCAAAATAAAAGTCATAAATTGTTGGTGTATTATTATCTTTCCATCTATAATCATCACTATAAAATAGTTCTATTAAATTGCGTTTAGCACAAATATACACTTCAGTATATTTGTCTCCGGAAAGATCTCGATTTAAAAACAGAGGCTCTGCCATATTCAGTTCAAAATTAATCTCTCTGGGTCTCATATCTGGAAGATTTGTAACATGTTTGATATGATTGGTATCAATTAAACCAATCCTTTTTTCTTGTTCATTTATATGTTCTTCAAGATAATTTAAACGTTCATTACTCCACTGTACTTCAGAAAAAGCAAATCCAATAGACACTTTATTATCTTTATTATCTTTATTATCTTTATTATCTTTATTATCTTTATTATCTTTATTATCTTTATTATCTTTATTTTTTCTGGCTGGAAACCAAATTTCTTCCAGTTCAACACCGGTAACTTTTCTTTCTTTTTTATCTTCTATATCGGTATAAAACCTGCTATTATTCTTATAATCACGATAATTATATAAATGCACATCCCGGAAGCATGGTGTGCATTTCTCTATATGTTTTTTTTTGGTATTGTCTGTCCGCCTTTCTGAAATATCTTTTACTGAAACCTGAATTTCCCGCCAAAACCGATTGTTATAGGTGATATAAATATATCCCTCGCGAATTGGAGCAATCCTGTCTTCATCTTTCAAACTTTCATCAAGGGAAGGAAGTAACGTCATTGGAACCACTGACTGAATTACATAGTCCTGCTCACCATCAACTATATATTTATTGGAATGAACCTTATTGAATAATAATACTCTGATAGGGACCTTATGGCCGGGCTGTTGGATTTCCAGCCAAACATTTCTTGGTTTTTTCTCTTCAGACCAGTCCCAACTATAGACTGTTGTATCCTGAGTCCTGAGGCTTTGTTCCTTGTCTTCAAGGCGTTTGATTCTTTCTGCCGTTTCATCATAAATGCTTCTTTCAACGGCAAACTGCTCTGTAATATTGGTTGGTTCATAAAAAAGAATTTTCTGTTTATCTTTACTGGCTGTTTTATGATCGATACCAGTAATTTCAAGATAAAATTTATGCCCGCATGTGACGTTGCTATCATTAGACCCCATGATGAACTCTCCTTAAAACAATTTGTTCCAGATGGATTATTTTTTCTTCTGCGGACAGGTGAGAGAAAAAGAGCTGGTCCGCTGCGGCGACTTGTGGCAGTTGTCCGTTTTGTTGTGCCAGTTGGCGTAAACGTACTATGAGTATGTCGTCCTGTATGTTGTGATGTTCTGTAAATTGGTTTACCGCTTGCTGGGCTGGCCAGTTGATGGGGCCAATCTCACTTTCTTTGGCCCATTCCCTGATTTCCCGTTCTTCATTCATCAGGTAAAGTGCCTGTTCCTGATCCGGCAGCAACATCCACATACTTAAGTCTGGTGCGCTGGTGTAATCACCCACTTCACGCCATTGCTGCGCTTCACTGTGTTTTTGAGAATAAAAGCCGACTGAGTAAAATGCGCCCAGCCAGGCACTGGTGCTGCGGGCAGAAGAGTCGGTAAAAAAGTAGCTGGCAACTTCCGGCGTGTAATAATGGAATACACCTTTTCGCTCGCCATGATAGCCAATGAGCATCCGCCAACGCAGTTGTTCAGCAATAGTTTCAAAGGGCAGTGCAGCTGGTGCGGAAAAAAACAGGGTTTGTTGCAGGGGGAGTTGTTCGGTGAGTGGTTCGCTGCCACCATATTTCAGGGCGATCAGTAACGGACTTTCATCCTGTATTTTTTCCAGTGCGGTGTTGAGATAAATGGGTTCAACCTGATGGCTGTCAATGGCCTGATAAACCAGCTGATGACTATCAGGAAAATAGTTCACCAGTGCATACCAGGCAACTGCCGTTCCCTGATGTTCATGTGTCAGTGTTAACACGGTTTGTCTCCGTTATTGTTTTTATCAGTATGAGTTTGTGAGCGATTCACAGTATCCACTCAGGTGATGTTGAATCAGCGGTATTGCAGGCCGCCGTTTCTGCCTCGTAAAACTTCAAACACTTTATTTTTTTCAATACAGTTTGCGTTTGTTTTCATGTCATCGAAGCAGAGTAAGTCTGAGTCCTGATCGGTGCCGGTGTCTGCTTTGTATCCAGACCCGATGTCCCAAAATGTGACATGAAAATATCCATTTTTATCTGGGGCAGGGACTGAGTATTTACTGTGCAAAAATGTTTTATTTTTATTCCACCAGGATATCTTTTCTGACTTGGTTACCGGGAAATTATTCACGATAACATCACTCCAGTTTTCATCCTGATGGATATCAATAATCTCTACTGGCCTGAGCCACAGATAGCTGGTGTAGATTAAGCCACATATAAATACAGCTAGTAGCAGATAGTATTGTTGATTCATGGAGTTAATTTTCATTGACGTTCTCAATCTTTCCTACCGATATTGCAGGCCGCCGTTCCAGCCTCGTAAAACTTCAAACACCTTATTTTTTTCAATGCAATTTGCTTTTGTTTTCATGTCATTGAAGCAGAGTAAGTCTGAGTCCTGATCGGTGCCGGTGTCTTTTCTGTAGCCGGAACCAATATCCCAAAGTGAGATCACATAGTTTCCATAGGCGTCAGGGACAGGGATCTCATATTTTTTCTGTAAAGATGATTTATTTTCTTCCCACCATTTGATCTTGTTCCTGAATCTCAAGGGAAAATTTTTGACAACAATATTTGTCCAGATACCTTGTTGATGCACTCCCATGATTTCAACTGGTCTCAGCCACAAGTAGCTGGAATAGGCTAACCCACAAGAAAGAACGATAATTATTACCCATAATTTTTTTATTCATTAATGCTTACCGCTTATAGTAATTGTGGCATTCATTTCTGTAATAAAAGGCTTGAAATTGAAGCATTCCCAGCGTTGCAAGGTAAACCAGATGCGGAAAAGACGTTGTAGTTTTACCGTTGGGGTTAGATCCCCATCATCCAGACCGAAATGATCTTGTACCCGGTAATGAATCGTTGCTGTAAATTGATTATTATTTATTTCGAGCGACTGCAAGGTAATTTGTGCCGACCAAATATCATGCACACATATGACTAAACCATTCGTGTAATCTTTTAAATCGTCAAATCTGGGTAAAACTGAGCGACTTACTGATTTATGTATTTCTGATTTATTTGATGAGGGATAGTAATGTTTTTTCCAATCAATATAAGTTTCCAAAGTTGTTTGGATTGCTTTCAATGAGCTACTATCCGAATCATCATTCTCAATTTGTTCTTTCAAAGCCTGATCTAAAAGAGATGAACTAAATGGTTCTCCGCTGTTTTGCTGCATATGTGTGATCATCTCATCGATGACACTTTTATAGGCACCATGCCATGAGTAGACCGCGGATAAATCCCTGAATTCGTCAAACATGATGTCTGAGCGTTCTTTCAGACTGAGGAATCCCTCATCGCCGGGCGGTTGATACATTCCATACGGATTGGTTGTGAGGGGCGGGAATTTTTTCCCGGTATAGGCATTCACTTTAGCTGAGACGTCCGTCAATCCGAACTCCTCCTTCAATATCGGCTCAGATAAGTCACCATGATGCATATCTCTGGCATCATAGTCATCCATTTCTCTCCGAGTTTGATAGATCAGTGCAGGAACTTTGAGTGGTTCGGGTTTTGTTTGTTGTGATTGGGCCTGATTGCTGTCGTCTGTTGCTGACTGCGAAGATGCTGCGTTGGTGCTGGCAGATGTACCTCCACTGTTTCCATTCCCTTTATAATGTCCGCACGGGCAGTCACTCAGCGGACAGCTTTGGCTTCCCATGTCATATTGGCAAACCTGAGTAATCGGTGTGCCAACGATTTTATCATGGCGTAGTTGCAGGATGAACATGCCCCCTGTGTTGATACTCTTGGGTGTGTATGACTTGATGAGTGCTTCCATGCTGGTTTCGGTCGCTTCCAGTTGATATGGACTCTGCTCAGCTTTATTTTGATCACCCAGCTTTTTGGAAAGAATTGTCTCTACCATACATCCTCCGCTTAGTTCAGGTTAATTGCCGGTCCGACGACATGCACGCCTGCCGGGTCGAGCTTGACGAAAGTTCCGCCGACCTTGACGGTGATCTCCGTGCCCGCCTGTAAGACGACTGAATTACCGCCTTTGAGGTGGACTTCTGAGCCCGAGTCCAGCACCTGTTTGCCGGCAACTTTCTGGTGAATTGAATCCTGTGATTCGGTCAGTTTGTTTTGACCGACTTTGGTGCGTTGTTCACCTTCAATCACCTGATTTGTTTTATGCAGGACGTGGTCGTAGCGGTCGTTTTCAACCGTTTCATGGCGGTCGTGTTTGATTTCTGTGGTCGCGTCGTTTTCAATCAGCACATTGAGGTCTTTTTGTGCGTGCAGGTTGATTTTCTCTTTGCCGGACTGATCTTCAAAGCTCAGTTCGTTATAGCCTTTTCCCTGATGAGTTTGCGTGCGTAGCACCGTTTTGGTTTTGTTTTCCGGCAGTTTGTAGGGCGGGGTATTGCTGGCGTGGTAGGTCCGGCCGGTGACAATCGGCTGGTCCGGGTCGCCGTGCAGGAATGAGACAATCACTTCATGCCCGACACGCGGTATGGTTTGCATGCCATATTGACCGCCCGCCCAGCTATGAACGACCCGCACCCAACAGGAGCTGTTATCATCCGACCCATCATAACGATGCCATGGAAAATGCAGTTTCACACGGCTGTGTTCATCGGTGTAAATTTCTGAGCCTTCCGGACCGACCACTGTTGCGATACATGGCCCATCGACCAGCGGTTTCGGCTGCGGATGTGCCCGCCAGACTTTATCGCCGGGAACGAGAGTAAAGGTATTGGCGTATTCCGTTGCGCCCGTGCTGCCATCTTCCTCCAGTGCCTGTGGCTGTGTGCCGTGATGATGAACCTGTACTGCCAGCCATAAACGATTCATGCTGTTATCGTGGTGTTCGCTGATTTCAAACCGCTGCCCGGCCTGAATTTTGGTCTCATCACTTTGCCCGGTCACGGTGTGGACGGCGCGTCTTAAATATTCCAGCCGGATTTTGGCAAAGGCTTTGCCGGTGCTGTCATGATTGAAGCGGCCCGGATGGTCGAAATATGGATACATTTCCAGCTGATTATCACAATCATCGGCATCCAGCTTTTGCTGAAAGTTGTAGTCAGGTTTGAGGAAGCTGTAATCTTCCAGCTGAATGCTGCTGAATTCTGAGCGGCTATGTTCAGTCATGGAAGAGATATAACCATCGGGATTTGCCCCACCAGAAAGATTGTTATAAATCGCATGGCCGCTGAGTTTCGGAAAGCCCTGATCATGGTCTGTGATCACCAGAATATGTTTGGTGTCTTCATGGCTGAAGGTGTACATCATCCCTTCTTCTGCGGCCAGCCGGTGAAAGAAAGCCAGATCGCTTTCCCGGTATTGAACACAATATTCCCGAACTTCTGGTGTTCGCTTCAGGGAGAAACAGAAATCAGAAATGCCCATGTCGCTGAGCAAAGCCGTTAAGATTTCCTGTGCATCTTTTTGCTGGAAAATCCGGCAGTTCTGGCGCAGGGAAAGGCGTTCGAGCGAAGGGACTAAAGTGACGGAATAAAACGTATGGTTAAAGCCGGTATCGCCTTTGGTCAGTGCTCTGATAATGCCGTGAACTTTCTGCACGACTTTGCCGTTACGAATAATTTCAAGCAATGCTTTGCTGTCGATAATTTTTTCAGGAGGCAGGCTGGTGGTGCTGCGACTGGCCAGATCGATGTGATAGCGGTAGCCAAAAAATGGATTGCCGTGGCTGTCAACCGAATCTGAAACCGATTCATCGCCATGAAAAGAACGCACCACAAGTGTGTCGTCAACAATGCCATGAATGGTCAGCCGGAAATTCAGAGTTTTCATTATTATACCTGTAGGGGTTTAATTCCGGTTACAGCTGAAATACCAGATTGAAACAGGCAGACAAATTGCAGGAAGGGTGTTGAGGCGCTTTATTGTTATTTTGGGGCTGAAAAGCCGGTTGTTGATTCCCTGTTGCTTGCAGCTGTCTGGAAATTATCGCTCACCAAAGTGAGCGATATGAGTCCGAAGCGAATTAAGCTTCGATAGGCTTACGCCAGTCATCAGCACCTGAAGTACCACAGTTGTTGTGATCCCAGGTGATTTTACGGTAAGTCAGAGAAACCGTCACATTCTGAGTGTAGTCAGAATCTGCTGGATTTTGACAGTGTGGCATTGCACAGTCGATGTCGATGATAGTTGCGTTTTCAAGTACAGTTGTGAAGAAGTTTTCCTGTTTACCTTCAATGGAAGTACGATACCATTTCAGTGTAACACTGGTCATTTTTTCACCTGAAGTCAGTGCGTTATAAAGCAGAGGAACTGCTTTGTTCAGGTTCACTGTGAATTTGAATGGTTTGTGAACACGTTGACCCGCAGGCTGACCAGACTGAGGATCAGTTGGTACAGTCACAACGTGATCGAATTGCTGAACCAGCATTTCATCTTCATGACCTTCAACGTATGCGTCACCGATAGAATCTGCAGTACATGCACCTGAAGTAATTGAACCCTGAGTTTCGCCTTCAATCGCGATATAACATGGAGTTGGCATTTTATTATTCCTTATTAACTTAAATATAAAATCTAAAAGCATTGATTTGCAATTAACATAAGTGCATGGGTTGTGCCAGTTTACTGTTTCTATTGAAAACAAAAGGTTGTGTTTATTGATTTGTAAATACAGGCAAGATCTTGCTCAGCAGCGAGCAAGATCTTGCCCAGCGAGCAAAAAGTTGCCCGGTGAATATGTGACCTGTGTCTGAAAGTGAATTTGGTGCATTCTCTTAATCGGTTGATTTGAGCTGGCTTATTGTGTGTTTTGTTAATGAAATGGCATGCCAGTCTCAGTGGCGGGCAAGAAAAAACGGCACTTGAATAAGAGCCGTATATTTTGTGTTCTTCCGGGGCTGGATTATTGCCGTCTCTGGCTCAAAATTGAGCACAGAACTTATCAATATCAGCCCTGGACGTGTAAGGATTTAAAAACACCGCTTTTTCACCCGGCAGGTATAAACAGTGATCATTTTTGTCGTAAGACGTTCTGGCAATCGATTCTACCCAGTTGGTTTTCAGGTAGCATCCTTTTCTGCGATTAAAATGATTACGGTGATAGAGGGTGGTTTGAATTAAGTCATCCATACTTTGATGACCTTCAGTAATATGTTGCTCTGAACGGAACAGGTGGGTGCTGTCATCATTTTGCAGCGCCTGCTCAGGGTAGAGGCGGAATACTACCGAAGGGCCGTGATTTTCAGCACATACGACTTTGCAACGGGGATGCTCATTGAGTTTGGCCCGCATATAATTTGCGTTTTGCAGCCCATGTGCAATGATCGTCTGATAGCCTTCAATCCCCATGTGTTGCAGGGCTGAATAGGCTGCGAATACGCCGGTCGCGCCACGGGAGCACTCAATGGTTGACTGAAGATGCGTCTTTTTCTGGACCTCGTGTTCAAAGTAAGTGAAGTAACTGGCGTCTTGTTTGAGTGCCTCCATATCCTGCTTATTTTTGATCATCAACAAGCTGGCAGTGTAGGGCACATAACCCCATTTCTGAAAATCAACGGTAAATGAATCAGCATAACGAATTCCTTCTGTTAACGGTTTCAGGGCATTCAGACTGTTTAATGTGGCCTGATTAATCGACAGCGGGTTCTCATTCAAATCATAATGACGAAAAAACAGCAAACTCCAGCCGACAGCCGCATCGACATGAATGTGAGGTTTGCGGGTGATCTGATATTTCCGGCAGACATCGTCCCGGAGCTGGCAGACTTGTTTGATATCGTCAATCGCAAATGTATCTGTGGTGCCAAAGGTCAGCATAATCGTTGGCACCTGAATTCCCTGCTTGTAGCATTCCTCCAGCCTGCGGCGCAGATCATTGATACAAATTTGATTCTGTTCATTGATATGGACCCGGATAACCTGATGATTCATATCCAGCCCAAGTAAGGTCAGATTGGTCATGTTGGAATAATGACCAGACTCTGAGTTCAACATACAGAGCTGTTTATTCTGCAGACCATTGACGATTGAGTCCGGGAAGGTTTTTCTCAAACCAAGCAGATAACCGTATAAATTACAGAACGTGCCGCCCTGAGTGAATAATCCGCCAGCCTGCGATGGGTCGTAACCCGCCAGTTGTGCAATTTGCCGGACAACCAGCTGCTCCAGATCGGTTGCTAATCCCGCGTATTCTTTATAAACAAGGTTTGGGTTCGTGATTGTTGCCAGTGTCGCTCCCTGTATCGCCGGATCGCACGGGGTTGAAATAACATTCTCAACCGCTTTCGGGTCCTGCCAGTCTTTGCAGCCGTGTGCAACAAATAATGCCAGTGGATCAAAGGGACGTTGGTCCGTGCACATATTGTGCGGGATATCGGTCCGGTGTTTGAGCTGGTGATGAAAATAATGCTGCTGCGATCCGGAAAAACTCTCCTTGTGGTGAATCAGGTTGTGAATATCCTGAGACTGGTAAACTGGCCAAATCTCAGGATCCCGGTTAAAAAACCGGGAGATAACGGTCTGATAATGATTCTGAAAATCGGGTCTGAGCTGATTTTCGCTTAAATCATTTGTGGTACATAACATGACTTCATTCATATGAACACCTAACCAATTATCATCAACGAATGTCACTCAAAGAATGAATGTAACTTAAAGAATTAATGCAACTTAAAGTTAGCAACCAGCCTTTCGAGCTCATTGTTGGATTTACTTAATGATTCTGTGGCAGCTACCGTTTGTTTTCCGCTGACAACCAGTGAGTCAACGATATCCTGTATCGACAGCATATTCTGATTCAGTGTTTCAGCCACCTGGCTTTGTTCATTGGTCGCGGAAGAAATTTGTGTACTGACTTCATCAACCTGGGTGACCGACTCACTCATATGCTTCAGACTCACTGATACTTCGGAGGTTTTATCAGCGGTAGACTGACACTGCTCTTTTGTTGTGTTCATTGCTCTTACAACACTGTCTGTTCCTTCTAACAGCTTTGACAGCATGTCTGATATTTCGGTGGTACTTTGCTGGGTTCGTCCTGCCAGTGCCCTGACTTCATCTGCAACGACGGCAAAACCACGGCCTTGTTCTCCGGCTCTTGCTGCTTCTATGGCAGCATTCAGTGCCAGCAAATTCGTTTGCTCCGAAATATCACCAATCACATTCAGCACATCGCTGATCTTATTGGCGTCATGATGCATTCTGGAAATCCGGGATGACATATCTTCAACTTCAGACACCAGAGATGTGACACTGGCAACTGCATCATTAACAATCAGCAGTGAAGACTGTGCTTCCTGATTCGCTTCATCAGTGAGCTCGTTGGATTGCAAAACATTATCCGCGACAGTCCGGGCACTTTGGCTCATTTCTGTTATGGCCGTAACAACCTGCTCGGTTTCACCGGAGTGCATCACCAGCTTTGACTCATTTTCCCGTGCGGTTTCTCCCAGCTGAACCAGGTTTGTCGAGATATTTTGACTGGCATCAGAGATTTGCAGCATCATATTTTGAAGATTCTCAATAAAATTGTTAAATCCCTGGCTGATCATCGCTAAATCGTCTGTTCCGTCGACTTCAAGCCGGTTTGTCAGATCGCCGGTGCCATGAGAAAGTTCGATGACAGCTGATTTGAGTTTAATCAATGGCCTGAATGCATGATTCACGATCAGAAAAATCGCGCCAATGCTGATGAGGATAAGAATAATACTGGTGATAATCGCTTCATTCTGAGCGCTGTAAACCTCTTGCAGCGCTGTGTCTGTATCGATGAAAACCATCAGGGTCCAGTAATCCGAGTCAGTTAAATGTACCCGTTGAAAGTAGCCATCGAACTGACGCCCCAGATAAGGAAAGCTCAGATGTCCGGATTGCTTGACGCTGAATGCTCTTTCCATTTCAGCAAAATCAGGGCTGATTTGAGAAGGGGTTCTGCCGATATCGGATGGATCATCACTGGCAAAAAAAACAGCATTTTGGTCCGTTAAAGTTGCTGCACCACCGGCAAAACGCATCTCACTGACTTTGGTAATGATATCTGAAAGCTGAATCTCACCTAAAAGAACGCCAATCAGCCGTCCATTGTCCCTGACGGGCATGACTGCGCCGACGACTTTTTGATTCAGTGTTGGGTTCAGGTAGATATCAGTTAATTTCAACTGATAATCTTGCGATGCGTTCTGGAACCAGCGTTTGTTTCTGAGATCTGTAGTTTCCTTCTTTAAGGATGAAGTGAATGTCCGGCCATCGGTATAGACCATCGTCACATTGTCAATACCTGCGGTATCGGCAAGTACACTCACCAGTTCCTGACTTTCATTGTCAGGTAGCCGGGCATGAAATTGCTTCGCACCTTTGGATATTGCATTGAGCTGAAACCGGATAAAGTCTTCAAGTGATGTGACATGATAATCCAGTTTATTCTCGGTCATTTCTACCAGTGAATGTGTCATTTTCTGTTTCAATGACATGATATTCAGCGTACCGAGTACCGTAAGGGAGATGGCAACTAACAAGCCGGCGCCCAGATATATTCGAGTTTTAAAGCCCAGGTTCATATGACCTCCAACTGATTCAAAATGTACGAGTAGTCTATGGGTTTAGTTTATTGTGTTACTACTCACTATAAAATTAGGTGATATGCCCTAAATGTCAAAATGGTTTATATATAAAATTTAGGGCGGTGTACAATATTTTATCTAATAAACTCATGCATTTATTTTCATTTTTATATTTAAGGCATTCTTTTTTTTATTATTTGAATTTGGAGCCCAAATGAGAGCAGTGGTGTGTGAATAACCTATCAGTGAAGTAATATGTTATTAAAAAAGACAAGAACTTAATGAGTGATACAAATGGATAACAAACCTTCAGTCCGGATACTTTCAACGTGTCTTTGAAGCCGAATCATAATTTCTATATTCTTTTTTTGTATAAATAATAACCAAAAATAGATATTGTGAATATAAACATTATAAAATGAAAGGTTATTTGGCTTTAAACCAGCATATTATTCTGTTTCGGCTGATTGCATTTCTCTTTATTGCCGATATGAAAAATTCGTTACAAATAACAATTTAAAAAATATAAGCAATTGAAAAATAATATAAAAATAACCATGCTAAAATTAATGTTATATTGGTGTTGAAGTTTTTACTCTAAAATTTGAAAAAGCCATTTGATGTGCTAGGTTTCATAATGGATGCAAGTAAAGATGTTTTGACAGGAGTTATCATTATGGAAGATAGTCAATTTCTTGAGGGAGGATGGAAATTTCCGCCTGTACGTTCCGGAGTTGCTCACCCGTTTCCGGAGGAAGACTGTGATGAACAGGATATTAACCAGTCCGTTGATACTGTATTACATTCATATTTGACTGAACGATGTATTCCGTTTTTAAATTGTGAATCCTACTATGCTTTTGATGATATCCGGGTCCGGAATGCAGTTTTAAAAGACGAAATAGCATTCTTTGTCCGGTGTGCTTTATTAAATTCTGAACCAAGAATCCATGTCAATGAAGTGCAGGTGATTTATTTTTCAGAGGCGGGTGCTATGGCCGATATCATGATTTGTTACACCATCAGGCAGACCAACAGCCAGCACCATCATCGATTCAGTTTTTCTTTTTCAGAACTGGCCTGATATTTTCAGAACGGACCTGTTATTTTCAGCACGGACCTGATAGCTCCTGCCATCTGTGTCTTGCTCAGAAACCCATCAATTCTTGCTGAACATGCATCTTGAGGTCATTCAGGTATAGCGTCATATAAATAACTGTCTGAAGCAGGTTGATATCGCCTGGATTGTGGCGACTCACACCGGGGCACTTCAGCTGTTTGTTTTATTAATAAGAATAATATTAATAGAAGACTATAATTAATGCACAGACTCAGAAAGGAAGCAGATGAATGTCAGGTCTTCATATGCTGAACCGTTATTTGGTGATTGCATTTCTGGTTTTCCCGTTCTTGTGTGGGCGCGCTTATGCTGATACCTATGGTTTGGTTGGAAAAAGTTTGAGTGATGCGGCACTCGTCGAAATCTGGCGGGGTTGCGAAGCGATGGCATCACGGAATGATGACCATTGTACTGCACTGGGTGCAACGGGAGATGGGCATCCGCGTTACCAAAAGCGTGTTTTAAGCGAAGCATTACAAAGTGACCGATTTAAAGGATTAGGCATTTCTGTCTCTCATTCTGACCTGATTGCGGAAGTATTAAAGACCAGTCCTCTGCCACTGATTACGATTGATGTTCCTTTTAGTGACAAGGACAATCATTTAAGTATCGGGCATATTGGTGTAGATAATCTCGCTCTGGGAAAAGATCTGGCAAACGTCGTCAGGGAACTCCATCCCAAAGGCGGGAATATCTGCATTATGGCATCCTTTGGCTTGCACCGGGCACAAATGGAGGAGCGATTACTGGGGCTGAGGCGTGGATTAAGTGGAGAGAAGCTCGACAAAGGTGTTCGCCTCAATGGCCATCAGGGATGGCGTGAGGTTGCACGTTGCCCATGGAATAATGGCGAAAAAAGTGAGCGGGCGCTTACTCAGCTTGACTTCACCCTGAATCATCTGGATGTGGATGTTTTTGTTTCTATCGATAATTGGGTTATCGCTGATCCGAGAGCTTATCAAAAAGTTGTTGCACCTTACAAAGAGCGGATAGAAACGGGAAAAACTATCATGGTCTTATCCATTGGCGGGATGCGCTCAGAATACAGCAAGCTGCTCAGAACAAAGCTTGTTCACGGTTATCTGATGATCAATTACTTTCAGCTTGGGCAGGGAAGCTACACCTTAATGAAAGCCATGGCTTCCGGTGAATCCATCCCCCCCGTAACCTACATCAGAAATCATAAAACATATCTGGTGAAACCCGAAAATTAGTCTGTGATTGCTGAGCTTATCACTCATATTGAGAATTTAAATTATTTATATTTTTGTTTTTAATTTCTTTTCTCATAATGTGTGACACATCTCTTAATTATATAATTATCTCTATATGTAATTGATTATTAATAAATATAACTAATGTGGTGTGTGTTTTTCTAAATACATGATAAAGATATTGTTATCATTATAATTCTGTTAAATTGTTTTAACATTTTATTTTCTTGACATTAACAATTTCTGATTGATAAATTGATTTGTGCCTGTGATGCAATATCATGGCAAGACGGAAATGTTTTTTTATTTCTGTTAAATATAAAAAACAATATTCAAAAGGAAATTTATTATGACTAAGTCTTTATTCTCAGTAAGCCGTAGTGTTCAAAAAAATGCAGCGAATGCAACTTTTTCAGTAAGCCGCAGTGTCCAGAAAAATGCAGCGAATGCAACTTTCTCTGTTGGCCGCAGTGTGCAAAAAAATGCATCAAATGCACATTTCTGATCTTTAAATTAAACAGGTTCATATAAATGAATCTGTCCGGACAGATTGAAATTATATTGATTCTGTCCGGATGTTCTTACCCGCTTGTCGTTATTCAGATTATATAAATAAGAGTATCAACCTCTTAAATATAAGAATTACACAGATAAGGCAGTTGTTAGCCAGTAAAGAATATGCTGTGCAAAGCATCTGTCGGCGAAAAGGATAGATAAAGATCATGCCATCTCAGTCCGCTATCGCGACCAATGATCGCGAGTATGGTGATATTTACCACCAGGAAAGTTCCCGTACTGCCGGTTCGTATCCGGGTCAGCATTTTATCAGCAATCGGCGGCTCCGGATTCGTTCTGGTACTTCAGGTCTGAATGTTACCGATCATGCCGGAGACCTGAAAAAACCGGGGTATTTTCAGCAAGGCCAGCATTATCAGGACAATAAAACCGTTTTTGTCGAAGCCGTTGCACCGGATATCAACAGGATCCGCTACCGCTTCTATCAGGCGGTATCTGGTGTTCAGTGTTGTGATAAAACGAAGGAATGTTCGAATGCTGCCATTGCCGCATATCTTCACACCATTGAGTTCTGTAATGAACTAGATACCCGTTGTTACTGTGAACTCATCAATAGCCAGATAAACTCCCGGTGGTGGTTAAAAAAAGTATCAGATAATCATCAGGGTTGTCAGATTGAAATAGCGAAAAATATGACAGCAGATGTCATATATCATTATCAATACCTGACAGATGGCCTGAATTTATTATCACATAGATATTCTGCGGTAAAAATTGATAGTTTTAATCAATTGTTGATGGTTGATATTCATCTTTATATACAGAAAAAGCAGAGTATCGATTTATTGTGTGATGAAATGAAGCGTTTGTCATTGAAATATCCAGGATTTAAAGTGGTCGCTATTTCATTTAAGCAAAGTGAAATGAAATCTTTACTTTGTTTTAATGGTGAATTTCACCGTTCTTTTCCTGTCAGTAGTTTGTATTTGTTATGTTGCTACTTCAATTTTTACCATCCGGTAACGATGACGGGAGAATATCAGTGTGCGAATTTAATGACCGGAGAAAAATTAATGTTTTCGGTGACAGAAATGGTGAGCGGTGAGCTGTTAATGGCGACCCGGGTTAATACACAAATATTATAAGGTGATCAAATGCAGGGCGTTGGCTATTTTTTACATTTTCATCAGGATTACATTGATTTTGACCAGAAATTTGAAGCTTGTGGGGGACGTTCGGATGCGTATGAAGTCCTGGCACTACATTTTAATACCGAAGTTGAAAATCTGGTTCGCTTTATTGGCCCTAAAAATAAGCCGGTCTGTTTACATACAGCGGTCATGGATCTGGGACAAGACAGTACGTCTGAACGTCCGGGGTTGAAGATGCTGCAGGAACAGGTTGCAGCTGTTCAGCCTTATTCTGTTACGGAGCATCATGCGGTACTTAAATCTCCGGGGGGTGATGAATTCGGTATATTTTTCCCGCCCCCAGAGCTGCCCGCTCAGAAGCAGGTTATATCAGGACATTTAAAGGCGCTGGATCAGAATTTGAATACCAAAGTTTTGGTTGAAAACCCGATTTTTTCTTATGAGCTGAAAGGGAATCAGGCGAAACGACGGGTTGAATTTTTTAATGAAACAGTTCGTGAATCCGGCTGTAAGATGCATTTGAGTTTGTCGAATATTGCTTACAGTAATAGTTACGGTGCCAGAATCGATCCGGATGAGTATTTGGCGCACATTGACCTCAGTTTAGTCGAACAGATCCACCTGTATGTGAATAATCAGGCGCAGATGAAATCCGCCCCTAAATCTTATACAGAAAGTGAAAAGTGGTTGAAAACAAGTCTGGAACAGTTATTGAAACATCATGACGTGAAGCCGCTGATCTTTTTTGAACTGGAAGCCAGAACACCAGCACTGGCAGAGCCTGAATTCTTACGTGATTCGATGGACTGGGCGCGCAGTCTTCTTGCGTGATCAGCAATAAAACAACGATTAAAGGAGAAAGAATCATGTTAGCAGATGTACAAAATGTCATGGCTCGTCTGGTTAGGGATCATCGTTTTTGCCAGCAATTTTGTGAGCAGGGGATCGACTGTCTGGATGGTTATGCTTTAACCGAAGAAGAACTCAACTATCTGGCGGATATTGAACCAGAGAGTATGACCGTATTGGGGGACTTTGTCGGTACAGAAAGAATTCACCGGCGAGAAGGTGAGTTTGGCTTATTTGTGACGGAATTATCCCGTTATATGGATTATGAACCCCTGGCCCGGAAATTTTCTCAGCAGTATTGTCAGGGTTCTTTAGCGAAGCTGTTGGATGCCCGAAATTACTATGAATTCTTTACCGGGATCCTGTTTCAATATGAGGTTCCGTCTTATCTCAGTGACCTTCTGTATTTTTGTTACCAGAACACCCGGATTTGCTGGGTCAACTATAACCCGCCAGCTGAACATTATATTGAACAGTGGCATGTGGAAGATAAAATCAGTTTGACTGATCACTATACGACGATCCTGGTTTCGCGTGAGTTTTGCCGTTTTATGGAAATCGATGGTTTTGCTCACGATGAATCTGAGAGTGAAGTGACTGTGACGCTGCTGTTAGTGAAGCATCCCGATATTCCCAAGAGTTCATCTTATGCTGTGGTTGAGCCGGATTCTCTGCTTGAGTTTTTACTGGAGCAGAAAGAAGCGACCGCACTGACATTGGTTGAACGGTTTGGAATGAAGCGGCTGAAAAGTGGGATCGGCTATATTAATCATAAAATCGAACAAGGGTTTATCCGCTATCTGCCTGCGGAGACTCACTCATGAATATCCGGGATAAAAATCTCAAAGCATTATTACCATCGGTGATGGTTTCATCGATGGGGGACTGGATTTTTCATGTCGCTTTATTGCTGTATCTGTTCCGGGGAACGCAGTCTGGAGTGATTGTCAGCCTGTTTATCCTGTCGTCTACGCTGCCTTCATTATTGCTATCCCCTTTGATTGTTAAAAAAATCAGCCATTTTGCGAATCGTACCACACTGGTTAGTGCAGACTTATTGCGTATGGTTTTAGTCGCATCTCTGGTGTTATTTCAGGATGCAATGACAGCCGTATTTATTGTGAATGCCTTTCTTGGTGTAGTCAGTGTTGCCTTTCGTTCTGCGTATATCCGCAAGATTACCGATCTCTATGAACCAGACCAGCGTCATCAGGTGAATGCGCTGCTCAACAGTGGTTCTTACATTGCGATGGGATTGGGTTCCGTTGCCGGGGCCGCCCTGATCAGCCAGTGGTCATTAAGCGTATGTTTGTGGATTGATGCTGCCAGTTTTCTGCTCTCTGCCCTGTTTCTTTACAATTTACAAGCCGATGCTGAGGGCGGGGAAAAGGAGCAGAAGCAGTCGCCAACGCTCAAACTCATGCTTTCTGCTCTGGTAACAGAAGTGAAAGGCAGCGTTGTGCTTTCTTCTGTATTAGCTTTTGGTTTGAGCTGGGGGATTGTTGGGGGCGCTTTCAGTGTGTTATTCCCGGTGTTGTTTATGACTCAGGCTGAAAGTTCCGGATTACTCAGTACTTTCTATACGGTTCAGGCACTGGCTTTGCTGGCCGGAAGCTTTATTGTTTACAAAACAAAGTTTAAGGAAAACGAGAACTATCTCTTCAGGCTGTTTCTCTTCGCCTATTTCTGTCAGGCTTTCTGCTTTTCCCTGGCATTATTCACTGACAATATTTATCTGAGCTTTATTGCAATTTATTTTATGAGGTTATGTGGCGGCATTATTATCCCGCTTGATACCACGCTGATTCAGAATAACAGCTCTGAGGAATCACTACCGCTGATCTACAACATTCATGGTTTGACTTATAACTCTTGTTATCAGTTTACCGTACTGGCCGTCGGCATCATGATTGATTCGCTACAGCTGAGTACAACCAAAGCGATTGCCGGCTGGACAGCAATTGTGACCATATCGACGATTTGTCTGGTTTCATTGGTTTTAAACAGCCGGCGTGGTGTGGCGAATACGACGGAGTCGGGTTGATATGAATCGTGCAGAAAACATGTTAATTGAACTGGTCCGGCAAAATAGTGATACATCCTCATTGGCCCTGATTGATACTGTTCTTGGATGTACCCGGCTGGCGCATATTGATGCGATGCGTGATTATCCGGTCCAGGCTGTTGAAGATTTAAACCGTAAGGCCAGTGCTTCGCTGTTGTTAGTACCAGAGAGGCTGGGCGGCTCTGCCGCTGAACTGAAAACAGCGGCTGTATTGTTGCCCTGTCTGGCTTATCGTTCAGTGAATGTTGCCGCTTTGTATATGTTTCATTATCAGTGTACCGCCCGGATGAATACCTGTGCGAATGAGGCACTCTACCGGCAACAACTTGATGCTTTAGTTACTGATGCCGGCCTGATGTCCTCGGCATGGAGTGAAGGTGAGGCGAACCCGGCAATGGTCCATCGGGTGAACAACTCAGCCTGCCTGTATTTGTCCGGAGATAAGTATATTTCAACCGGTGTTGCTGAATCCTGTTTGACGCATGTGATCGTCCGGGATCCGGAATATGGGGGACAATCATTTGTCATTGTTCCACAGCCCGCTCAACAGCAGCAGATTCGTTTAAAACCTTTATCTTTGATTAGTTTCAGGGCAGCACAGAACAGTGCGATTCATTTTGACAATCTGGCCATTGATCACCAGATGTTTCTCGGGGAGCGTGGCTGTGCAGACATATTGCAAAAGCAAAACCATGAGAATGGTTTGAATCCTGGCTTGTTGGCTTTAGGGTTGCTGGCCAGATTCATTGACCTGCTGAAAAGTCAGTTCGATTATATTTGTAAACAGTCTGCATACACACGGATAACTGCGAAATATCGACAGTTAGTCACTTCTCTGAGTCAGGCGTTGCAGTCCGGGAACTATTTCAGTCTGGCTTTTGGTCTGACATTCAAATACCGCGCAACGGCTTTGTTACGGGATAGTATTCTGGCTCTGAGTCCTTTCTTTGGTCCATCGGTTCTGATGGAGAATCATCCCGTCAATGTCGTCATGCAACATGGTTTACTACTGCAATACATGGGGCCGGCAAATTACCAGATAGAGAGCCGGCTGGATGAGCAGTTATTTTCTGATTGCAGTTTTGATGTGACGTTTCTGTAAACTGGAGGTTGTTTATGTGCGGAATAGCAGGATACCTGCGACTGAATGCTGCCAGTCCGGCAGTCAGTCAGGCTCAGATTCAGATTTTACGGGAAAGCATTGCTGCCCGTGGTCCGGATGAAACGATGGAATGTATTGATGAACATCAGGGATTATTTTTCAGCAGACTTGCCATTACCGGCAGCCCGGGGAATGCAAGGCAACCCTTTCAGGACGGGAAAAGTTTTTTGTTATTTAACGGGGAAATTTATAACTACCGGGAACTGGCAGTCGCCGAATTGAATATGCCTCTGGCGGCGGATCGCTGCGATGGGGAGGTCATTTTACCCCTGTTTCACCGGTATGGGATGGCGGGAACGCTCTCCCGGCTAAACGGGCCTTTTGCGCTGGCCTGGTTTCGCCCGGATGGGATGATGCTGGCAAGAGATTCTGTCGGGAAAAAGCCGCTCTATTATTTGTGTCAGGACGAGACGTTGTTCTTCTCATCTGATATTACCGGATTAATGAAAATTAAGCATGAAATCGATCTTGATCCCTACGCGGTAGGTGATTATTTCATATTTAAATCAGCTGGTGTAAAAAGCAGCCTGATTAACGGCATTTCTGAAGTCCCTCCCGGATATTTCCTGTGGGTCAATCATGGACGCTACCAGCCGGAACTGTGCCGGTTTTTTGCAGAAACGGATGTGAATCCGGACAGTGAGATTACCCCGGAAGAGCTGATTACATCCCTGAACCAGTCAATTCAGCTCCGCTCTGTGAATGATAAACCCATTGCCTCTTTATTGAGTGGCGGGCTGGATTCTTCGATTATTAATTATCTGCTGCAACAGCAGGAGCAGACTTTCCGGGCGTATACGATCGGCAGTAATGATGTGGACGACCCATTGGATGAAATCCCGCTGGCCACTGAATTTGCGGAAGATAACCGGATCAACCACCAGTCTTTGCTGCTGAAAACTGAAGCGGTTCCGGAGCTGTTGGAAGCTTCAGTGATTGCCATGGAACAACCGGTCCAGGATCCGATTATTGTCAACTCTCTGGCTTTGGCCCGGCATATAGGTCGGGAGCACAGGGTGCTGTTAACAGGAGATGGTGCCGATGAGCTCTGGCTGGGGTACGATCGGTTCAGAACCTTTGCAGAATGTGGTGTTGAAGACTATCTGCAGGCACTGTCTTTATTCCGGCCCGAGTCATTACACCTGCCAGATTATCATCCGGAGCATTACTTCGGTGTCTCTCCTTACGGCCGGGATCTGGCGTCCTTAGCCGAACTGGAGCGTTCGATCCGGTTTAAAAATTACCACCTGACCCGGATGGATCGGATATTTATGAAAAACGGACTGGAAACCCGCAGCCCGTTTTTAGATACCAATCATATCCGGCTATGTGCCCGTTTGAGTGCAACCCGTAAGTTTTTTCAGGGGAAAGGGAAATGGGCACTCCGGTTAGCTTTTTCCGGAACGCTGGGACAGCGTATTTGTTTTCGTAAAAAGCAGCCGTTTACTTTTCCGCTGCATTATTTTCGTCAGCCGGAATTTTTTGATTACTTTACCTCGCCACTCAATGACCGTCAGTCGATTGTCCATGACTATGTGGATTTAAGTGAACTGACCGGCAAAGTATCGAGGGGTGTTGGACTGAATGAATCCGATTACCACAAAATCTGGTCGGTGAAGGTATTTGAACTCTGGCATCGCCGGGTTTACAGAGGATGTTTATCATGAATGGATTCCGGTATCTGGATGAGGTTGCCACAATGGCTGTGCCTCATATCTATTTTGCTCTCAATATTGAGGACAGTACGCCATCTGGCCTGGGGCATGGATTCACAGGCGTGAAGTTTGATCCGGATTATAAAAACCACAGCTGGCGGATGTATGGCTTGCAGGAAGGCATGTTTAACCTGCTTGAGATGTTCAGGCATCATCAGGTGCCTCTGGCGTTACTGATTAATTCTGATTTTGTGGAAAAGTATCCGGCGTTGGTTGTCCGGCTCAGGGAATATCAGAACGTTGAAGTGATTGGTCATGGTCAGACGAATACGGATTATTTTCACCAGCTGGATTTTGCTCAGCAGGTTGAGTACAGCCGACACGTCAAAGATGTTCTGGAATCCGGATTGAAGTTGCCGGTCAAAGGTTGGCTGTCACCCTGGATTAACGGGAATGAACAAACGATTCCGGCACTCTTTGAAGCCGGTTATACGTACACACTGGATCGATCGGTCTCTGACTTTGTTGGTGAATTTCAACAAGGAGGCGCCCGGCTGGCTGCTGTCCCCTATAATATTGAGGTGAATGACACGCCATCTTTATGTGCTAAAAGTTTGTCTAACCAAGATTATTTTCAGTCAATTATCGACTATATCGACGGTCTCAGGTTTCTTGCCCGGACCGATGCGGCGCCTGTCGCCGCATTTCCTTTGCACACGCCGGTCGCCGGTAGACCACATCGTCTGGTGTATCTTGATTCCGTGCTGTCAAAGTTAAAACAGCGGGAATCTGATGGTGAACTGGTTCTTTCGACACCGGGTGCGATTTTATCCGGCTTCCGGCAGCAATAGCCAGTGACAGAAGTCAGCCAGAGATGGGTTGACTTCTTTTTCATCATCCTTTAGCATCCGCGCCAACTTTTCATCAACTTCACTGTGGAGGACACAAATTATGCTGACAATTTCGATTTCCTTTGCAGATCTTACCGACATCAAATAGCAGAACACTGCTTTCTCTGTTCTGCCTGTCCGGCAGATCTGCCAATATCGATCCGATAACTTTTTAAATTCAGATAAGTCTTCAGGGCTGTTTTGGTTCTGATTCCGTTTGTTTATCTGTGATTGTTTGAGTTTTCCGGATCACACATCTGAACTAAATGTTTACAGGAAAAAGATGATGGGCAATATCATCCGGACAATTTCTGAACGGGCCACCCTGATCGCATCAGAAGCGACGTGGATTGAAGGGCTGGCGATTGAACAACTGAACAAAACAGCACAACTGCCGGATATGGTGGCAGTCGCCGGTATGCCGGATTTACATCCGGGCCGGGGCTATCCGGTGGGCGCTGCATTTTTTAGCCGGAAGCGAATTTATCCGGCACTGGTGGGGAACGATATTGGCTGCGGCATGGGGTTATGGCAAACCAGCCTGAAGGTTAACAAATTTAACCCGGAAAAAATTGAAAAGCGGCTGAATGGCGTGACATCTCCTTTACCGGCATCGTGGCACCCCTATATTCAGTCCAGACAGCAGGCGCTGAATATCAACCCCGGCAGCTTTGATGTTTCACTGGGAACGATTGGCGGCGGGAATCACTTTTCGGAATTTCAACAGCTTGACGAAGTGTATTGTGAGGCGACCGTTGCGGCGCTGGGGATGAACCCGAAGCAGCTCCAGTTGCTGGTGCATTCCGGCTCGCGTGGTTTGGGGCAGCAAATACTGATGGCGCATATTCGCCGTTATAACCATGATGGGATAGCCGAGTCCGGTGCAGGATTTGCGGATTATTTACAGCAACATGATGAAGCGGTGCGCTGGGCAGTTCTGAACCGGGAACTCATTGCTTTGCGGTTTCTGGATGCGGTGCGGGGCGAGGCTGAACTGGTATTGGATGTGACACATAATCTGGTGTCTCCGGCACAATTCCAGGGTGTGTCCGGTTGGATTCACCGTAAAGGTGCGACACCGGCTGATCAGGGTGTTGTGGTCATTCCAGGTTCCCGCGGGGATTACACTTATCTGGTTAAACCGACGACCAATGAGGCCGGACTTCTTTCGTTGGCACATGGTGCCGGGAGAAAATGGAAACGGGGAGATTGTCAGAGCAGGCTCAGTCACAAATATCGTCAGAGCGACTTACAGCGAACCTCACTGGGCAGCCGGGTCGTCTGTAAAGACAAAACCCTGCTGTATGATGAAGCGCCACAGGCGTATAAGAAATGTGAATCGGTGATCAGTGATTTGGAAAATGCGGGTCTGATTACCCGGCTGGCACGGCTGAAGCCGGTCCTGACATTTAAAACGGATGGTGGAGACGGAGGAAAACAGCAATGATTTTACTGCAACTCTCCGCTGGCCGGGGGCCGCTGGAATGCTGTCTGGCCGTTGGTCTTGCACTACAACAACTGGAAATACAGTGCCATGAGTCTGGTGTACGCAGCCAGATTATCGAGACGGAACCTGCCGGGAAAAATGGTTGTTTTCACTCCGTGCTGGTTGAACTGGCTGGGGATAACAGCCCGCACATTGCGAAAAACTGGCAGGGCAATATGCTGTGGATTGCTCCCAGCCCCTTCCGGCCAAAACATCCACGTAAAAACTGGTTTTTCAGTGGGCAGGTGTTTAGACCGGATGAACAACAATACCGGGAAAATGAGATACGTTTTCAGACCTGCCGGGCTTCCGGAGCGGGTGGACAACATGTCAACACCACAGAGTCTGCGGTCCGGGCAATACATATTGCATCGGGTATCAGTGTTCGGGTTGAAACCGAACGAAGCCAGCATGCCAATAAACGATTGGCAAAATTATTACTGATGCAGAAATTACAGGTTGCCGAAGCGCAGAAGATAAAACAGCAGTACAAAGCGCGCTGGCAGCAACACCATGCTCTGGAACGGGGTAACCCGGTCCGGACATTTGTAGGAAAAGATTTTCGTTTAAAGAAGTGATATCAGTTACATTCAATCATTGATTGGAAAATAAACTGAATCGGTATCAATTAAGAAACAAAACAAAAGAGGACAGCGTTATGTAATTCCATCATCACACAGCGGTTGAAGGCGTTTGGCACCTGATGAACAGGCTGTCGCGTCATGCTGTGTTGATTCATGACAGCATTTAAAGATGAATCAATGAAAAGAGGAACAGATGATGAGAATGAAATACCCGAGAACACCCCATTTACCATGGTCCCGCGGGGCAACTGATGATGATGTGTTTCAGCGTCGGTTGAGTTGCTTCAGTGGAAAAGAAGTGATCGTCACAGAAAAAATGGACGGTGAAAATACCACAATTTATCCGGATTACATTCATGCCCGCTCGATGGATAGCTTGTTCCATCCTTCCCGGACCTGGGTGAAAGCATTGCAGGGCAGAATTGGCTGGCAAATTCCGGATGGCTGGCGGGTTTGCGGTGAAAATATGTATGCGAAACACTCAATTGCCTATCATGACTTAGCGAGTTATTTTCTGGCTTTTTCCGTCTGGGATCAGAATAACCTGTGTCTGAGCTGGTCTGAGAGTGTTAAATTTTTTGAGCGGTTAGGTCTGAAAACACCACCGGTTTTGTATCAGGGCTTTTGGTGTGAAGCCACGATCCGTGAGATTCAGCAACGTCTGGATACCCAAACTCAGGAAGGTTATGTCGTCCGGCTGGCGGATGCATTTCATTATGATGATTTTAGCCAGAGTGTTGCAAAATGGGTCCGGCGCAATCATGTCTCGACCGGAGAACATTGGATGAAAGCGGAGACAGTGCCGAACCTGCTGGCAGGAGATGAACGGGATGCGTGAACTGAAATTATGGCTTGATGCGCTGGCTGCCGGTGCGACGCCGGATTTTGAAGAATGTTTGTCCCGGCTGGGCGGTTTTTTCCCGTGGCTGGAACGTTTTGCTGATACACCGCAGGAGCCGGAATGGCACGGTGAAGGCAATGTTGCGATTCATACGTCGATGGTAATGGAAGCTTTATATCAGTTACTTGAAGGACCAGCGCAACATATTTGTGGCAGCAAGCGGCAAGCACTGATTCTGGCAGCATTACTGCATGATATCGCTAAACCTGTCACGACACGGATAAAGCTGATTCGTGGTGTGGAACGGCTTGCTGCAACAGGGCATGAGGAACAGGGAGCCAGTTATCTGGCTCCCCGGTTGATGGCTTTGCCGCTGGATTATCCGGTGGTGGCGATGATTCTTGGGCTGGTCGGGTTTCATCAGGTTCCCAAGTTGCTGGTGGTGAGAAATCAGGGCTACAGTTGTTACCTGCATCTGGCCCTGAATGTGGACCTGGAACTGATGTACTGGCTGGAGCGGGCAGATATGCAGGGGCGGGTGTGTGCCGATCAGGCAGAACAACTGGATATGCTGGCGCAGTTTGCCCTGTTTGCGCAAGAATATGGACTGTGGCAGGTTGCGAATCCGCGCACGCAGATTCTGCCGGCCGTTCAGGTGAAAAATACGCCACGCGAGCAAGTCTATCTCGATAACTATGCGGTGGCTGAACTGGCTGGTGCTGACATTGTGATGGCTGAAGAAGCCATCGCCCGGACTTACCGGGCTGCATCTGTTTATGGACATCTGTATGTGATGTGCGGTATCAGCGGCAGTGGAAAATCAAGCTGGATACAAAAATATCTGGCTGATTATCATCTCATTTCACTGGATGAAATCCGGGCGGAAGTTCATGGTGATCGCAGTTGCCAGAAGGATCCGGGACGGATTGTTCATTTAGCTCGGGACCGGCTGAAAGCGGCACTGGCGAAACGGCGAAATATCGTCTGGGATGCCACCAACCTCCGGCTGGATTACCGGAAAGTTTTATGTGATTTGGGACGGGATTACGGTGCGTTGGTGACATTGGTTGTGTTTCATCTTCAGATTCCCAACCTGAAAGCCAACGACAGAAGCCGCCGGTTTACTGTGGGAGGTGATGTGATTGATGAACAGGTAAACAGCCTGCAATGGCCGGCAATCACCGAAGCTCACCGGATGATCATCGTGGGTGATAAAGGCAGAACGCTGGCCCGCTTTGGCAGCTTTCAGACGGGAGAGCCCGGAGAACAAACAGAGGAAAAAAGCAGCGTGTGAAAGCGCTGCTTTTTTATTGAATAGCTTTTTGATTGAACAAATTGCCGGTTCAATAGTTTGTTCATTAAACACCTTGTTCATTAAGCACTTTGTTCATTAAGCACTTTGTTTATTAAGCACTTTGTTCATTAAAAACTTTGCCCAAAAGAAACTGCTGACTGAACTGAATAAGTGACTGGTTTTAACCGGCGGCAATCAGCTGTTTCAGATTGAGGATGGCAGCATAGCGATCACTCAAGGCCGCCATTGAAGCATGATGCAACATATCAGCGTCGACAACCTGTCCGTTTTCATCCTTGAGTGAACGGGTTGCACAGGCATCGGCACAAACGATATTGGTGTATCCCAGCTCTGTTGCCCGGATGGTGGTTGCTGTCACACACATATGGCTCATCAACCCTGCGATGACCAATTCTTTCCGGCCGGTCGATTTCAGCAGGTTTTCCAGCCCGGTATTAAAAAATGAATTGGGCATCGACTTGATGACGATGGTTTCATTGTCTGCCGGACACAGCGGTTCGACAATTCCGGCCATTTCTGTTTGCGGATGAAATACCTTGCTGCCCGGCGCTGCATGGTGAACCACGTGAAACACCGGAACCTGTTGTTCACGGCAATAATTCAGCAGTTTTTGAGCTTGTTGAATGGCCTGCGTTCCGGCTTCACCCAGTGCCAGCATACCGCTGGTATACTCTTTCTGATAATCCACTAAGATTAAAGCGGTCTGATTCCAGTTGGCCGTTGTTTCAGCTATTCCGGCGATAGTGCGTAATGTATTGAATTGACTCATTGTTTATTCACCCTAATGATAATTAACCGATATACTTATATTCAGGTCGTTTGGATATATATAATTTATGCGGTGAATCAGCAGAAGTAATCAGGCGATTTTGCACAAGGGTTGTGCATTTTTGCGTGTGACCCGGCATTGTGTGACCCGACATTGTGTGATGCTGGAGAAGCGGACTGATTTGAATAGGTGACGTATGGATAACATCAATTGGGATGATTTACGTTTTTTTATAGCGCTGGTTGAAACTGAAACCGTCAGTGCCGCGGCGAAACGGCTTGGCGTCAATTACGCCACGGTTTCCAGAAGAGTGGAAAGGCTTGAGTCTGCAATCCGGCAGAAGTTGTTTGACCGGACGCTGAGCGGGTATCAGCCCACGGTTGAAGGTCTGGTGCTTTATCACAAAACCAGTCATCTCCGGGAGCAGATTCAGGGGCTTGAATCTGACTTTTTTCCTGAACATCAGTTCCGTAAACCTGTTGTGGTTTCGATGGTGTCATTTTTGGCCGAATATCTGGTGATTGAGGGGCTTAAACCCTTATGTAAAAAGTCACCTGAGTTACGTTTGGAAGTCGATATCACCAGTCGTAATGTCAGTCTGATGAAGAAAGAGGCCGATATCGCTCTGCGTCTGAATCTTCCCGAAAGCGGGGAGTCACTATGCCGGAAAATTGGCCAGCTGGATTATGTGTTATACAGCAACGCTTACTGGATGGAGCGACTGCTTTCCGGCCGGGAAGTTCATCTGGTGACTTATACCCGTGAGCTGGCCCATCTGCCGGAAGCCCGTTACCTTATTGAACGGTTTGGCCATCAGTCGGTCCGCTTTCAGTCTGATTCTGTGACGACCCAGAAAATTGCGGCTGAGCAGGGGTATGGCATCGCACTCCTGCCGAAAATCTGTATTCCACAGCAAGCTCATGCCTCATCAGTGCAGAAATGCATCCTCAGCCGGGATGTATGGATGCTGAGTGCAAAGCTTTCCTCCCAGTCAGCCCCTGTGCGGTTAGTGATGTCGGAACTGGCTCAGTTATTTGCTGACAGCCGGACGGATGAGGCGACGGAGTAGCTATCATCGTTTTTCATCAGGCTACAACACCATTTTTCACCGGACTATTGCGTTTCTGGTTGTTTTTGCCTGTGAATGTCGCGCCATTTGAGTCCGAACCGGGCCAGATATTTTTGCAGGCGGGTTGAATCATTAGCGGTCGTTTTTTGCTGACGACTGATATGAAATAGTTCCCGCCCGGCGGCAGCCATACTGGGTTGTTGCATACAGGTGCGAAGGACAGCATTGAGTTGATGGCGGTCAAATAAATCCATCTGCGCGATTACTTCTTCACTCAAAAACAGGGGTAAGACTTCACGATGCTGATGCGCATGGCCCGGTTGCCAGTCCGATTGCAAACGGGTAATTTCTTCTTCAACATCACCGACCGCGATCCGCGAAGAGTCTGCCAGCGTGCATAAGCGGGTGACAGATGCGCCCAGATCCCGGAAATTTCCCCGCCACAGCGCTTGTGGCGAGTGCGCAAATTTCAGATAAGTCAGGCGGGCCTCTTTATTGAAACGGATTTGATGACCATGCTGCTGGCTGAATTTATCCAGTTCAAAATCAATATTCGCTTCCAGATCTTCTTTCCGGTCTTTCAGCGCTGGCAATGTGTAGGTCCAGAGGTTAATCCGGGCGAGCAAATCGTCGCGGAACTTCCCCTGCGCTACCTGTGCTCTTAAGTCACGGTTGGTTCCGGCAATTAACTGGAAATTACTCTGGACATCCTTGTCACTACCGACCGGATGAAAGGTGTGGTTTTCAATCGCACGCAATAACATGGCTTGTTCTTCCAGCCCCAGTTCCCCGATTTCATCTAAAAACAGTAGCCCGTTGTTGGCTGCCCGGAGAAAGCCTTCCCGTGCCGATGCTGCACCGGTAAATGCGCCCTTGGTATGGCCGAACAGGGCTGCCATTGCATTTTCGCCTTTCAGGGTCGCGCAGTTGACGACAACCAGCTGGCCGGAGAGCATGCTGCGCATTTTTTTAAGCTGGTAAATCCGGGTCGCCAGCTGGCTTTTTCCGGCACCTGTTGGTCCGGTCAGTAAAATCGGTGCTTTGGAGCGGATTGCAACTTTTTCAATCTGTACGATGAGTTGGTTAAACGCCTTGTTGCGGGTCGCGATGCCGCCTTTCAGAAACTCGGTTCCCTGCTGATGCTCGTGATCAAAACGGGTCGCAAGCTGGTCATATCTGGATAAATCCAGATCTATCATCTGAACTTTCCCAATGCTGCGATCGGCTTTGTCTTGATCGGGAGACGTCTGGATTAACCGGCCGGGGAAATGACGGCTTTCTGTCAGCAGAAAGGTACAGATTTGTGCGACGTGTGTCCCTGTGGTGATGTGAAACAAATAGTCACATTCATCGATGTCGAATGTCTGACTGCGACAGAAGTCATAGAGCTTGGCGTACACTTCTTCGAAATCCCACGGGTCGTCAAAATTCATCGGTGTCAGATGAACTTTTGTTTGCGGGGAAACCAGTGCGATATCGTTTTTAACGTAATCAGCCAGCCGGTAGTTCGGGTCACCGTGTAAAAGATAGAGTTCATCAATGACCAGATCGGGTTGCTTGACCAGAGAGATATTCGGGCGCCATTTTGTCCAGCGAATTGAGCGCTTTATCGAATCCAGTGTGGTGCCAAGGAAGCTGACGGCAATCATTTTCTTTTTCATCAGAATATTCTTTTGGATATTTTTATATCTATATTTCAATATTTTTATGATTTTAGTGCAAGATGTTTTTTCGGTTTTATTGTGTGGTTTTGTTTTATTTGTTTTTAATTTCAATTAATTAGGTTTTATTTCTGATGAAAGTATCCCGTTTGGCACGTTGCTTGAAATAATAATTAGCGTGATGTGTTGATGGGTGTGTTTCTGAATAACACGCCGGTGCGTTTACGCTGTAATCACGTATACCGACATCACGATTGTTTAAGTAGCTCAGTGGGTAGAGCAGTGACCTCATCAGTCATTTGTCGCGGGTTCAACTCCCGCCTTAAAAACCAGGAATCTCAAAGGGAGAAGCGGGTTCAACTCCCGCACTTAAATAAATACGTTATTAAAACATGAGGAAAAGTTGTGATGACCGCTATGTGGTGTCGTTTGGCTGGCACCAGTTTTCAGCAAGCCGGAAGCTCCCTGAAGACTGAACCGGCAGGACTACATCAACAATAAGTTATTCACCCTGATCCAGGCTGGCGCCTGCCGGAGAGCAGTTTGACTCTGGCAGGCGACCACCAAATCAACCTAAACCAGAAGGAACGAAACAATGTCAGTAGTTCGTATGCAATTAAAAAAGAAAATTAAGGTCGCAGAAAATCAGCGGGTATTTGTTCTGAAAAATCAGCAATTGAAACAAGTACTGATACCGGGAAACTATTCGTTTTGGAATCTTGCTAACCAGCCTGAATTTATCAGTTTTGATATCAATCAGCTGTTTTACCGGGAACAGAACAGTAAGCGGTTATATGAACAATCTGAGGTGTTTCGGGCACATATTGATCATTACCAACTGAGTGAAGGTGAAGCAGGCATGCTTTATCTCGATGGCCGGTTAACTGGCATAGTCGCACCCGGAGAGTCGCTGTATGTGTGGAAAGATGCGGGAGATATCCGTCTGGATAGAATTCATATCACAAATACACTGGATGTGACATCTGAATTACAGGCGCTGTTCCGTCAGACGGGAGTGAATGCTGCCAACCGGTTAATTTGCAGCGTCAATACGGTGAAGACACAGCCAGCTGCTGAGCTGCGCGTACCACCGGCACACGTCGGTTTGTTGTATATCAACGGAGAACTGGCACGTCTGTTGTCTCCGGGAGACTACAGTTTCTGGCAATTTAACCGGACGATTGAAATGAAACTGTTCGATTGCCGGACGCAAATGCTGGAAATTTCCGGGCAGGAAATTTTGAGTAAAGATCGGGTGAGTTTGCGGCTGAATTTGAATGCCAGCTTTAAAGTGACCGATCCACAACTGGCTGCGGTGAGTCTGGCAAAGGTTGAAGATTATGCATACAAAATGTTGCAGCTGGCATTGCGTGAAGCCGTGGGTACTAAAACGCTGGATGATTTGCTGCTGGATAAATTGTACATCAATGAAACCGTGAAAGCGTTGGTGGCTGAACAGTTAAAAGCTGTGGGTGTGACGTTGGAGAGTGTGGGTGTGAAAGACATTATCCTGCCCGGAGAGATGAAAGCGATTCTGAATCAGGTTGTCGAAGCGCAAAAAGCAGCAGAAGCAAACGTGATTAAGCGACGTGAAGAAACAGCAGCGACACGAAGTTTGCACAATACGGCAAAAGTGATGGAAAACAACCCGACATTATTGCGGTTGAAAGAACTGGAAGCTTTGGAAAAAGTCGCGGACAAAATTAATAACCTGAACGTTTATGGTGGACTGGAAGGCTTGATGAATGGGGTTGTGAAAATGACCTGAACTCCGGCTGTCTGTCGTCAGGGCTGACAGCCGGTAAATTCATCCTTCTGTTCACCAGCGAAAAATAAAAGAAAACAATAAGTTTCATGTCGTCTTTTCATGCCGTTTTTTCATAGAAAGATAAGACGACAACGCTAGGTAAAACAACATGAAGACAAAAACAATAACAGTAAAGAACAATCAAATTGCGCTGGTGATGCAAGCGCGGAAATTATTCAAGGTATTCACCCCCGGTACTTATGCGCTGCGGGAAATGAATGAAACGTCAGAGATTATCACAATTGAGACTGACAAATTGTATACAGATGGCTGGCAGGCTGGGCTGCTGGCGAAACACCGGCAGGCACTATTGCCTTATATCGCGTCATACTCGCTACAGCACAATGAAATCGGATTGTTGTATGTGGATAACATGATGAGCCGGATTCTCAAACCGGGCCAACCCTGCTTTATCGGGAAAAGCATGGAGAACATTCGTCTGGAACGGGTTCCTGTCCGTGAGGAGATTGACATCGACCCGGATGTTTTATGGCTGGTATATCAGGCCGGGATGAATGGTGCCGGGAAAGAGAAACAGCAGCGGATGCATTGTCCTGATGGTGGCCTTGATCTGCTGGAAGCCCGCGTTAGTTTTTATATCTGATTTCCCTGAGCAGACGATGTGCTGCCAATGAAAATGAAAAACCAATCAGGGGAAACAGGCAGAAAAGGATAAACAATATGTGTGAAAAGAATTTTAATTTAATTGAAAACGACAACAGAACACCAATCAAAGCATGGACGAAAGGTGTCCCTTTCGAAGATAAAGCACAACAACAACTGGAACGCATTGCGTCAATGAATCTGGTGCATTCTCATATCGCGGTGATGCCGGATGTCCATATGGGGAAAGGGGCGACGATTGGTAGTGTCATTCCTTCGGTTGAAGCGGTGATTCCCGCCGCTGTCGGTGTGGATATTGGTTGTGGCATGGTGGCAACCAAAACCTCTCTGACGGCCAGCCAGCTGCCGGATAACCTTGTTGGTATCCGTCATGCTTTTGAAGCGGCGATTCCGCATGGAAGGACGGTTGGTCGCGGACGTCGTGACCGCGGGGCGTGGGGAAATATTCCCGGACTGGTGGCAGGAGAGTGGCAGAAACTGGAAGCCCGGTTTGAGCGCATTTGTGAAAAACATCCGGCCATCCGCAAAAGTAATCATGTGAACCATCTGGGAACGATGGGAACCGGGAATCATTTTCTGGAACTATGTCTGGATGAGCATGATGGTGTCTGGATTATGCTGCACTCCGGAAGCCGGGGCGTAGGGAACCGGATCGGGTCTTATTTTATCGAACTGGCAAAGAAAGAGATGGAACGACATCAGATTCATCTGCCGGATATGGACCTGGCGTATTTATCCGAAGGGAGTGAATATTTTGATGATTATGTTGAAGCCGTTGAATGGGCTCAGGATTTTGCCGCGAAGAACCGTGAAATTATGATGTTTAATGCGATTCATGCGCTGCGAAAAGAGATTCCGGTCGCGTTTGAAACCGCAGATCTGGCCGTGAATTGTCATCATAACTATATCTCCCGCGAGCATCATTTCGGAAAAGACTGTTATGTGACCCGCAAGGGTGCTGTCCGGGCTGAAAAAGGCGAGTTAGGTATTATTCCCGGAAGTATGGGAGCACGTTCTTTCATCGTTCGCGGGTTGGGGAACCCGGAAAGCTTTAACAGTTGCAGTCACGGCGCCGGTCGTGTGATGTCGAGAACGAAAGCTAAAAAAGTTTTCAACATTCAGGATCAGATTGCGGCAACCGAAGGCGTGGAATGCAGAAAGGATGAAGCGGTGATTGATGAGATTCCCCATGCGTATAAAAACATCGATCAAGTCATGGCGGCGCAGCGTGATTTGGTTGAAGTGGTTCATACCTTAAAACAGGTGGTGTGCGTGAAAGGATAAATCAAACCAGCAGCCTTTTGGCTGTTGATATGTACTAGCTCATACTAAATATTGTCAGATCAGGTTTGGTCCTGCAGAGATAAAAATCCGGGCAAAATGTTGCCCGGATTCAATGAACGAAAAATATACCCAGTTCAGACGGTGTACTTATCTATCAGCTCTTGCTGGTGTTTGGACTGTTCACGCAGCGTATGGCTGGATTCGGCATTTTCTCTTGCGCCCTGAGCGGTTTCTTCTGCGGAATCACTGATATGAACGACGCTGGCACTGATTTCTCTGGCGGTTGAACTTTGCTCTTCCGTTGCGGTTGCAATCTGCATGTTCATTTCGACAATCTGCCCCATCACATCACTCATCTGACGCAGACCGGTATCTGCTTTTTCTGCCACCTCAATATTGCTTTCATTGCGCTCAACATTGAGCTTAATGACATGAACCACGGCCTGAATCAGCTTTTGCATTATCTCAATCATATTCTGAATTTCTTCAGTCGACTTTTTAGTCCGGCTGGCCAGAGAGCGGACTTCATCTGCAACCACGGCAAACCCACGCCCTTGTTCACCAGCCCGTGCTGCTTCAATGGCGGCATTCAGAGCCAGCAGGTTCGTTTGTTCGGCAATGTCCTGAATGGTCTCGATGATGGTGTCGATTTTTTGTCCGTAATCATTGAGCTCAATGGATGTTTCTGATGCCTTTTCTATCTGTTCTGCCTGTTCCTTGATGTTATGAATGGCTTGTTTAATGCTTTGGCTGACATCATTCATTTGTTCGTTTGCCTGCTCAGCTGCCATCATCGTGTCTTGTGCCCGTTGTGCCACTTCACCGACAGAACACTCCATTTCTGTCATTGCTGAGGCGGTTGTTTCCAGCAGCTGACGCTGTTGGTTCACTGCTGTTGTTGATTTATCACTGATGTCTGCGTTACGTGCCGCAACTTCAGTGAGTCTGCCGGCGGATTCTGTCAGGGAAGAAAATGTCGTTCTCAGGTTTCCGGTCAGTCCGTTGAGGTAGCCTCCTAATTCACCGAACTCATCTTTGGTTGACTGGTTAAATTCAACCCGTAAATCTCCCCGGGTGATCTTCAGCAGCGCTTCACGGAAATCCGATAAAGCTTTCTTAATCCAGCCTGCAAGCCAGAGTGGGATCAGGATAGCGACAATGACAATGATACTGCTGATCGCCAGTGTCGTTTTTTTGATCAGGCTGATACCTGAGTTGGTCTCTTCCTGTGCCTTCATCACCATGTTTTGGGTTTCGCTGACGAATGAATTCACGGAATTGAGTAGTTGCGTGGTGTTGTTCTCGGTTTTATCCAGTAAAGCCGCTGTTTTTTTCAGAATTTCATCTTCAGCCTGATAAAGTTGATATAAACCATCAGGATGGCTCAGCTGTTTGAGAAGCGGATTAAGCATGATACTGAACAGCTTTCCTTTGTCAGTGTTATAAGTTTTTATTGCTGTAAAGCGCTGATTTATCACATTATTCATTCCCTCAATGCTATTTTTTAGCTTGTTGAGGTCACGCTTTACCAGATGGCTGTTAAACGCAGAGAAGATTCTTTTTGTTTCGCGTTGTAACCCGGTAATGGTTAATCTGAATTCCGGGTTGTTAAAAAGCGGGCTGGAATATTTTGTCAGATAGTATGACAGGCGTCTTTCGATATTACTGACGATTTGTTGCTGCGCATTAATTTTCTTGTCTGTTTCTATGAGTTGCCGCCGCAGGTCAATGATGGTGGAAGCATCTTTCACATAACTATTTCGGTAGGTCTGGACAACGTTCAGCTCTTCGGCCAGTTTTTGATTACGTTCAATCACCTTTTTCGGCAGGGCATCAATTGTTTGTGAAATTTGCTGATCAATTGACCGGAAACTGCTTTCAAGCTGGTTGACCTGCTCCGGGTCCTTGGTACTGAATACCGATAACATTTTCTGATGTTGCTGCAGCATGTTAATTTTAATATCGTTCGCATGTTGTGCGACGGGCAGGGAATCTTCTGTTATCGAGGCCAAATCTTCCTGTATTTGGTTCACTGATGTGTAACTGATAAAAACCAGAATCAACAGAGCAAGTACGAGAATAGAAAAGCCACTAATTACTCTTTGAACTAAAGACATCGTGTTCTCTCCTATTTTTTCAGATATTTTTTGTAGTTGTCTGGCGTGACCAGACGAAACGGAATCCACAGGGTTTTATCAAGCGGTATTTTGTTAATCAGTTGGTAGCCTGCTCCAACTGCTGCTTTTCCCTGCATGACTGCATCCTGAAGCACGGTCACATCAAGGGTGCCTGCCTCCATTTCTTTTAAGGCATCCTGTGTAGCATCGATGCCGCCAATCAGATAATCTTTTGGATTTTTTCCGGCATCTTTCATGGCCATGATTGCACCAATCGCCATTTCGTCATTATTGGCAACCAGAATATTGAAGTCGACATTGTCTTTCAGCCATCCGGTGACAATCTTGTAGGCTTCATTCCGCTGCCAGTTACCAGTCTCGTTTTTAACCAGTTTCATCTCAGGATATTTCGCCAGTACATTCTTCACATCCTGAGTCCGCATGATGGCTGCCTGATGTTTATCAACGCCTCTGAGCATCGCTACTTTGCCTTTATAGCCTGCAAGACGAGCCAGCTCTTCCATCTGCATGGTGCCGGACTGTTCTTCATTGGAGCCGACATAGAGTGTATTTGCCGGTAACTCATTGAGATCTTTCAGTGGTTCAGCGTTGACAAAAATGAGCGGGACCTGTTTGGCAAAGGGCATTAAGGTTTTATTTTGCTCCGGTGTACCCGCTGCAAGGATGATGATTGCATCAACGCCGGTTTCAACATATTGCTTCACTTGCTGGTATTGGGTTTTAAAATCTCCGCCAGCAGAGTCAATATAGGTGTCATCCCCATAGACATCGGCGGTTTTTTCAATGCTGTTTGTGATGAGATTCCGGAAGTTGTCTTCATTGCTGACGGCGACGGCGATCAGCTTTGCCTGACTATAACCCGCAAAAAAAAGCAGCAGAAGTGGAATAAGAGTGAATAATCTGCGGGTGGCCCCGTATATCAGCGATTTCTCTGTCATCATCAATACTCCATGTTATTGAACAAAAATGAAATATCATTAAAAAAACGGTTGTTGAGTTTTTTATCTTTAATTGTTGTTTTTAATAACTATAGCTGACTGACTGATAAATATGATGAGAATCCTTGATGAATTGAGAGCTGGATTTTGTTTGGCCGATACGGCGAATTCACGTTCTTTTCGATCCGGCTTACGCATTATCGGGCTGGTCTGCATATAATTATACTCAAATGACCTGATGATGCAGGATTCAGCGCTGTATCAACACGCTTCGGGATGGACTGTGAAGTTTAATGGCAATCAGAAAATTCAGGCAACATACACTTCAAATTATCAGCGTGATGAATCAGAGCCACCGGGAATTCACCACTTATCAGTGTGGCAAAGAGACCGTGCACGATCTCCGGGTATCGATACGCAGGTTGATGCCGCTGATCAAGGTGTTGATTCGCCTTGAAGATGAGCGCCAGGTCGTGACCCGGCTGAAGTACCATCAACAGCAATGTAAAAACGTTTTGAAAGCACTTTCGGCACCCCGGGATCTGGAAGTGCAGATTCGCCTGACATCTTCATTGCAACAATCCCGTTCATGGCCGAAACACGCCAAACAATCTTACACAGATTCACTTTATGAGGAAAAAGCACGTCTTGATAAAGAGATTGTGCCGACGGTAACAGCCATGAATTTGCCGGAATCGACCCGGTTTTTCTCTCGTAAGATGAAACATTTTTCGTGTGATAAGGCCTTGTTCAGGGAAACACTTCATACATTACATACTCAGCTTGAAGAAAAGCTACGCCAGTCAGTTTCGGAATTAAAAAAACACAATGAACGGTTTCATCAAGCCCGGATCGTGCTGAAAAAATTCCGCTATCACGTTGAACTGGAGACTGCCGCCGGAGGGCATATGACTGTCAGAGAATCAATGGCTGATCAGGCCGGCATACTGAAACAGATTCAGGATCATTTGGGTGATACCCATGATTTATCGGTTGCATTGATGATGATGAAGGCCCGGAAGGTTGATCGCTCTGTTGTGAGACATGTTGAAACGCTGTATCAGCGTCATCTGATACGTTCGGTCGATTACCTGCTCTCCCGTGAAGCGCTTTTATGGAAGTGAACCGGCCTGATGCTGGTGGCTTAGATTCTTCAGATCGTTCGGATTCTTCAGATAGTTCGGATAGAATAAAGGGCGATTTCATTGACTGAAAGTGGTGCTGCCTGTGTCCCGAACACAACGATTATTTGATTTGCTCCAGCTGCTCCGTCGTCATCAGTATCCGGTTGCCGCGGCTTATCTTGCTTCTGAACTGGATGTGAGCGTCCGGACTGTCTACCGGGATATTGCGACTTTACAGTCTCAGGGGGCTGAAATTGAAGGAGAAGCGGGGATCGGTTATATCCTGAAACCCAGCTTTATGCTGCCTCCGCTGATGTTTAGTCAGGATGAGCTGGAAGTACTGTTACTTGGCGCTGAATGGGTGATGCAACGTGCCGATGAGAATATGAGTGAGGCCGCTCAAAATGCCATTGCCAAAATATCTTCTGTTTTGCCGGATAAACTGAAGTATCAGCTCAGCAAGGAAGTGACCCGGGTTGTTCCGGTGTGCGGCTTGTCTGAGTTTCAGGTTGATTTAACCGATATCCGGCAGGCAATCCGCCATGAGTCTGTGGCTGAAATTTGTTACACCGACGAGAAAGGAAAGCAGACGACGCGAAGAATCTGGCCTGTATTAATCGGCTTTTTTGAACGTTGCTATATTCTGACGGCATGGTGTGAAAGCCGGAATGCATTCCGGCATTTCCGGATCGACAGAATGCAGTTTTTCAAAACCACCGGAGAAAAATATCTCAGAAGTCAGCGGGAATTACTGAAAAGCTGGCAGCAACAGGAAGGCGTCACGGAGAGAGAGACCCGCTACTGACAGAAACTGACATCATTGCCATTTATTCTTCCTGCCACTTCCCGACAGAAAAAGACAGGAGAAATTATGAATAATCTGGTTGTGTTATACGTTGAAGATATGATGAAAAGCCGGCAGTTTTATCAGGCACTGCTGAATTGTGAGCCTGAAGAGTGCTCTGCATCTTTTGCTTCATTTAAGGTCAATGCGTCTTTGTCTGTTGGTTTGTGGCTCCGTCGTGATGTAAAGCCGGATGTGGTGGCTGCAGCAGGAGCTTTGCATGAAATCTGTGTGTTTGTGCGTGATCACCCGGCACTGGATCGCCAGTATGAACATTGTACAGAGATTGGGGCAACCATTATTCAGGAACCTGTTGAGATGGATTTTGGCAGAACATTTTCTGTTTGTGACCCGGATGGTTGCCGGATTCGTTATGCCACACCGGTATAAGGCTGAACGGAGACTGAAAAAACCGGCTTTCTGTCTGAAAGCCGGTTTTTTGATAGGCTTCATTGCTTTATTTATGAATTTCTTTATTTAGGATGGCTTTGTTTATAAATTAATTATTTGAAAAAATTGATTTATCGAAGAAATAACTTTATTTAAGCAATGGCTTTGCCAAGGGGAGAAGGATGATGAAAAATTTAGCAATGGCTGTGGTGATCCGCGCCGGAAAAGTGCTGGTCCAGCAGCGTTATCGTTCTTTGCGGGGCATGGTGTATGAATTTCCCGGCGGTTCGGTAGAGTGTGAAGAGTCTGGTGAAGAGGGGGCCTGCCGGGAATTATGGGAGGAGACCGGGCTGAAAGCCTCTCAGGTATTGGGAACCTATCAGGCAGTCAATGAATATGGTGGCATGATTGATTATGTGGTCATCAATATTGCTTCTGATGCGGAACCGGTTTGCATTGACCCGGTGCGTCAGCAAACTTTTTTCTGGATGCGTCCGGATGACATTCCGCTGAATGATTTCTATGCGGCAGACAGAGCATTTATCCGGAGTCATCTGCCGCATTATTTATAAATGAAGGAGCTTTGGGTGTTCTTTAATTGATTTTGATTTGTGAAAGTGCCTGGTAAAGCGCTTTTTTATCAGCCGCTGACAAATATGGATTCGTGACTGTTTTCTGAAATTCAGCCCATTCTTTGTCTGTGAAACTGCCATTTTGATCAAGGTATTGTTTCATTTCAGTGTTGATTGAATTTCCCAGCTGAATCAGCGCTGGGCGGATGACTTTTTTCAAATCACGTGGCTGACGCTGAGCCGGCTGATTCAGCAGATCGGCGCGGTAACGATATTGAATGGCTTTCGCCGCGGCGATTTGTGATTGAAAGAAAGCCGCGACGGTATTGCCGTTTAGTCCGGCTTTCCGGGCAGACTGTACTGCTTTTTTCAGGACAACTTCCTCCCGGCTGATGTCTTCGATCGGTAGATGATGATTCGCTTTATATAAGCCGACATCTTCCATATAGCTAAGACGCTGGCTGATGGTCTGAAACAGGGCGGCAGGATCGGGTGAAGCCATCGCCGACAGTGAAAATAAAGAGCTGAGCAGTAATATCAGATATTTAAACATATAAGCCTCTGTTTTTTGTTGGGGGAATTATCTGTACTAAGACAGCCGGCCGGATATTAGTTTCAAAAAAAATGGCAGTTGAAGCTGCCATTTTCCATTGATTCAGACGCCGTGATTTGCAGGGAGCGGGGATATCTGTTTGAAAGTAAAAGCTTGTTTTTGCCCACCCAGAATTGTCGTGAAGTTTGTGGTGCCGGTTAAGATATAATAGCCACCTGAGAGGGGCGCTCCCTGAATATATTTGGTGTCCTTATTTTCTTTCAGGGCAATCACAAAGTTACTCAGACAAACATACACTGCATGTTCATCAATGACGGTTTCAAACCGGCACTCTGTGTGATCTGGTTTCACTTTAAACAGTGCATCAGAAGTATCTGAGAGTTTCAGGTAACCATTTTGTACCTTATTCAGGGTTGGCAGAAGGTTAACAAACAATTTGTCGTAACCAAACGCATAAGCCTGACTCTTATTTTCAATCGTCTCTTTATGTACGGCTAACTGATATTGCTGTTTATATTTAGCCAGTTGGACCGGAAGTCTGGTATCGCATCCGGATATTTGATCTCCCCACTGCTGCTGAACCAGTGACTGGTCTTTTGCAAGCGCTTTATCCCGCAGCTTTTTATACTGTGCGATTGCTTTCTCGTTGGACTGAATAATCCGTTTACTTTGATCGAGATAGGCGATCGGTCTTTCTGTACTTTTCAGTGACCATTTACACTCATTTAATGCATTGATGACGAGCTGAGTGACGATCCGTTGTTGCGCTGTTTCATCTGAGGAAACTTCTGATGCGGCATTGACGGAACAAGCCATCAGTAGTCCGGTCAGCAAGCATAAGCTTTTAGACATGAAAGGTTTCAATGTGCATTCCTTATATTTTCATTCAGGCTGTTATTGTTTACTCAGGCTGAATACACCTGCAGCGTTGAGACCGTTGAGTTTCTGGTCGGCTTCTTTTTTTGCATCTTCCAGAGATAGGGTGCCATTTTGATTCAAAGACCTGACCATGGCTTGTTTATATACCTGAATGATGATGTGGGTAAATTCCGCTTTTTGTGCCGGATTCAGACCATCCAGAATTTCCTGTACGGATGACTGCATTTTTTCCGGAGACGATGTATTCATTGAAGGGTCGCCACAGGCTGTCAATAAACTCATACTGCCCATTAAAAACAGAGTTCTTAGCTTGTTTATCATGTTATTACCTGAATGGTTTTATTTACTTCTGTGATTAAACCGGAAGCCCGGTCACAACCATAAGAAAAGAAGTGCAAATTAAAGCATAACTATTATTTATATCAATGCCGTAACCAAGAGGAAGCCTGAATAATGTTACCTCTGCCAAATTTATCAGAGCGCGACTCAATGAGAGTGTTTTCTTTAAATCAGGCAGTTAAATAACATGTTTATCAACTACTTGTAAGTTATTGGTCCGTTTTTCATCAATTGGAATCAGGTTAACAGCTTTCATCCTGAACTGCGCTGATTGCTATTCATCCGTGAAAGAGTATTGCTATATTGAATCGGTAAATAGTTGCATATTTATGATTTATGAATCATATCGGTTACCGATTGCACTATTTTCACTTTGTTTTGGACGATTATTGTACAAATTAATCGTCAAAGTTCTGAGTCGCTCTCTGACAGTCTGGATCTTGAGAGGATCTGTTGGACGGGAAGGTTATCTGAGAGAGATTCATATCAATGTATGAATGGAGAATGCTAACAATGCAAATTAAGAACTTTCCAGGGAAATTTCCTCTTAAAACTCTGGGATTAGCAACACTTTTAGCCTGTGCTTCTATGTCTTGTCAGGCTGGTTTTTCTGTGTCTGGTACACAATTACTTGATGGTAATGGAAATCCATTTGTGATTCGTGGTGTGAACCACGCACATACCTGGTATACCAGCTATACCAATCAGGCTATTGAAGATATTGCCAGTGTAAATGCGAATACAGTCCGTATTGTTTTAAGTAGTGGTGATCGCTGGAATAAAACGTCTGCCGGTGAAGTTGAAAGTATCATCGAACAGATGAAAGCACACAAAATGATTACAGTGCTTGAAGTACATGATACGACCGGATATGGCGAGGAGTCTGCTGCTTCATCTTTAGACCAAGCCGTCGATTACTGGGAAAGCATTGCTGATGTTTTAAAAGGTCAGGAAGATTACGTCATCATTAATATTGGTAATGAACCCATCGGAAATAATGTTGATAAAAAAGTCTGGATTGACGGGCATATCGATGCGATCAAACGTCTGCGTGAAGCTGGTTTTACACATACTCTGATGGTTGATGCACCAAGCTGGGGGCAGGACTGGGAAAAAGTCATGCTTGAGAATGCACCTGAAGTTGCAGCGGCTGATACACTGAAAAATACGGTTTTCAGTGTGCATATGTATGGTGTTTATCCAACGGCTGACAGTGTGAAAAACTATGTGAATCAGTTCCTGACTGATGACAAACTGCCTTTGGTGATCGGTGAATTTGCCGCGGATGATCCATCTGATGGTAAAGAACTCCCTGCAAAAACAGTGATGCAAGTCTCTGAAGAAAAAGGCATTGGTTACATGGGGTGGTCATGGGCTGGTAACTCCGGTGCGACTTACTCCAAGCTGATTGATATGACCAACAACTTTGAGCTGAATAACCTGACCGACTGGGGCGACCTGATTATTAATGACACCAATGGTCTGAAAGCCACGGCAAAACCAGCGACTGTGTTTGATTCGTCAAATAGTGGTGGTAATGACAACGGCGGTAATGATGATAATGGTGGAAATGACGACAACGGTGGTAATGATGATAATGGCGGCGGCAGTACGGATAGTTCAGTCACCTGTGATGTGACCACATCTAATCAGTGGAGTGGTGGCTATCAGCTTGCTGTGACGGTAACAAACAATGGTGCGGCGATTGATGGCTGGAAAGTGAGCCTGAACTATGACTCAGAACCAACGCTGGTGAATTTCTGGAATGCTGATTTAACTGTGGATGGACAGTCTGTTCAAGCGGCTAACGCAAGCTGGAATGGTCAGCTTGAGACAGGTAAATCCGCTTCATTTGGTGTTCAGGGTTCTTATGAAGGAACTTATAAAGCACCGACTTGTGAAGTGCTTTAGTTTGCGAAGAGCTTTCGTTTGTGAAGTACTTTCGTTTGTAAAGAACATTCGTTTGTGAAGAACTTTTGTTTGTAAAGAACTTTTGTTTGTAAAGAATTAGCGCCGTGGGGCAAATCTTTGGTCAATGCAGCGCTGAGTAACGAATAAAGAATAAAGAATAAAGAAAAACCCCGGGGGTAAGCCCACCGGGGTTCTGTTCCTACCTGCTGCAATCCTGCAACAATCAATGCTTCCTGCATCAAATCCGTGATCAGTATGCTAAATCCTTTAGCTTTGTCCTTACATCGCCTGCCTGGCTGTGTCCTTGACCATCCTGGTTACCGACGCTTCCTCGTCAGTACATTCATCCCTTTATCATCCTGATAAAGACCTCATCCTGAGGCTGTCCTGATTATCCCTAAACGTTGTTTCCGTACAACGATTCAGATTCCTTTCTTTATCCCTTCATTCAGCTCCCTGCTGATGTGGTTAATATGACGGAATGAGAGGTTTTCTACAATCGGGTAAATTAACACTGATAGGTTTATTACTTAGTCTAAAAAACATTCAATCCCTTTTTTATCAGTATGTTATGTTGGTTCTTTGTTGTGATGTCGGCGAGACAAATCTCTTTTTACGCACCTGTTTGTAAGAGATCTCTTACACGATGACGAGAAAAAAAAGATCATCGATGAGAGTAGATATCACGCCTGATGAGGCTGAATTGAACAAATCTTCTGCAACTTTCAATAAAATGAACAGACCGGCAGCGGATAATATTAATCCACACAAGCTATCAATGTAGCGTGCTGCCTGTGTTATTTTTTGCTGTATACGCCGGGTGGAAAGAATCCATGCCAGTAAAGAAAACCAGAGGAGTGCTAATCCCCACAGCAGAAGGATAGCCATATATTTCCCTGAAACTGAAAAGTCAGCCGGAATCAGCCCTGACATCAGGCTGACAAAGAAAACCAACGCTTTAGGATTCAGAATATTTGTCAGAAACCCCTGCATGAATGCTTGTTTGTTGTTGTGAATTTGTTTTGGTTTTATCTCAGATGTGGCCTTGGGCTCCTGGCTGAATTGTTGCTGATCAGGTTGCGGGCGGCTGAAAAATATTTGCCGGAGAATATTTAAGCCGGTCCAGCTGAGGTAGCTGCCGCCTGCCAGCTGAATCATCGCAAATAATAAGTGATGTTGATGAAGTAACAGACTGATTCCCAACAGACTGAGGGCTGAGTGGGCCAGAATGCCGGCGGAAAGACCCGCTGCAATGTATAGTCCGGTTTTTCTGCCATGTCGGGTGGTATGACGGACGACAAGCGCAAAATCGGGACCGGGACTCATCAACGCAACCCAATGGATGCCTGCCAGTGTGAAGAGAATATGTGTTTCGTTCATTTTGCCTGATATTCGAACTGATTTAAGGTGAGAGAGATTGTGACAAAATCTGCATCTGCTGCCTTGTAAAATAGTGACTTGGTAAAAAAGTGACTTGGTAAAAAAGTGACTTGGTAAAAAAGTGACTTTGTTTGATGGTATTTTTATTGGTTCAGATGAAATATGAATCAGGATTTGACCGCAGAAGGCGGAATACCATAAGCGCGTTTGAAAGCTTTCGTAAAATGGGCCTGATCGTAAAAGCCAACCTGGTGTGCGACTTCCGTTCCCGTCATACCGGACTGAATCAGCTGTAATGCTTTTTCCAGTCTTAACCGGGTAAACCATGCGTAGGGTGTTAAACCTGTTTTGGCTTTAAATTGTCGTTGCAGCTGAATGGGTGTCTGATGGCAAAGGTCTGCCAAAGTCTGCAGCCTGACCGGTTGATCTAAATGAGAGAGCATAAAGTCCCGGATTTTATCGAGAGAGTGATTGCCGAGCGCAACAGGTGCTGTTGAACGCAACTGCCCGTAGCGATTCAACAAGGTAGAGAATCCATCATGTGGCAGACAATCTCTCGCCAGCCGGGATAAATTTTTCTGTCTGAGTTTTTGATGCAGTATGCACAGCTGATTAAACACAACCGGATCATCTATCACAGACTGTTTAAAGCTTAATAACTGTTGTGAAGCAGGGCGCACCGGGAAATATTGACTGAACCAGTCAGGGTGTATTGAAAAGACATTGACGCTGTATTGGTTTGCGGCCGCTTCGCCGTCATGAACTTCATCCGGCAGAATCACACTGATCTGAGACTGGCCCACACGATGTTGTGCTCCCCGGTAAAAATACTTCTGTTCGCCTTGTGTTATCAGGCCTATATGAATATCCAGATGATAATGGCGCTGAAAAGCAAAAGTCTGGTAATCCGCCTCAATGAGCCGTATTTGTTCGATTTCCGTCGAACGATACTGAATATTTTCCATGCTCTGTCCGGGTGTTGAGAAGTTTCAGAATTTATACTTAATTCTGAATTTATACTTAAGCGCTCTGAGGACAGAAGACCTCAGAGCCATATCATGAATGGATCAAACCGGTTTGTCTTGTAAAAAATGATCACTGCTTCCTGCGCTGTTTACGGCGGTTGTTTAAGCCTTCAAAACTGAAGATCAGCAGAGCACACCAGATAAAACTAAAAGTGATGGCTTTGTCTGTCCGAAAATCTTCACCGTAAATAAGGATGGCGAGCAAAAACATCAAACTTGGGCCAATATACTGGAAGAACCCTAAAGTTGAGAGTTTCAGCCGGGTAGCTGCGTTGTTGAAGGCCAGCAGAGGTAGGGTTGTGACAATACCGGCAAGGAAAAGAAGTCCGTTCAGAGACCAGCTGTTATTGCTCAGATGGCTGGTTGAGGTATCGGCAAAGAAGAATAGATAAATGAACGCGATGGGAAGCAGAATCAGGGTTTCAATAAATAATCCTGTCTGTGAATCAACGGCAACTTTTTTACGTAACAGGCCATAAATACCGAATGTTGTAGCCAGTACGAAAGCAATAACAGGTATAGAGCCGAAAATAATGATCTGAATCATAACGCCGGTTGTCGCCAATGCAACAGCAAGCCACTGAAACTTACGAAGTCGTTCGCCCAGAAAAACCATACCAAGTAAGACATTGAATAAAGGGTTTATAAAATAACCGAGGCTGGCATCCAGCATATGATCGTTATTGACGGACCAGATAAACAGCAGCCAGTTGGAACCGACCAGAAACGAAGTGGCTGTTAAGAACAGCAACTGTTTCCTGTTATTAAAAATAAACCGGACATTCAGCCACTGTTTACCGGCATGAATCAGAATGCCAAGGAATACAAACGACCAGATGACACGGTGACAGAGAATTTCTGTGGGAGGTACATGTTGGATTGTTTTGAAATAGATTGGCGCGATTCCCCACATCAGATAAGCACTGATCGCGAAAATGACGCCTTGTCTGGCCTGCTGGTCTTCATTCATGTTTTTGTTCTGTCAAATAGGCAAACTGATAGTGTGACTAAAATAACACCTTCATCTGACTAAAAAAACTCATATCCGGCATGACCTGAACGACAATGTTTCAGGTTATGCCGAAATAGATAAGAGATGAATTGAAATTATATTTCAATGAGTTAGTCTGGATTAATCACCTGAATCAATGTAATAGGACACCCGGGCGCAGGGATTCAGATATTCTAGGACTTTTTCCGGGATTTTTCCGGGAGTGACAACTGACACTACAGTGAGATCTTCTCTGTCTGATAAATCGATAATGGGTGCCTGGTTTCTCGGAACAGAAGCATCGTAAACCAGTACACTGGGATGCAATAGCTGGTTTGAGTTGACTGAAATAACCAAACCAGTCATACCGTTTGATAATTCAACCAAAGAGCCGGGAGGGTAAACCCCCATATATTTGATCAAAATATTCAGGTTTTCATTATTGTAGAGATGCTTTTGCTTATACAAATAGGACAGTGCGGCATACGGAATTTTCTGATCACCGGTGATATTTGAGTGGCACAGGCTGTCAAAAGCATTGGTGAGAGCGACGATCTGTGCCAGTTCATCAATTTGATCACCTTTTATTCCTTCCGGATAGCCGGAACCGTCCATCATTTCATGGTGCTGAGCAATAATAATAATGGCTTCTTCCGGTAATCCTTCGATAGTTTCAGCGATTTCAACACCATAACGCGTGTGTTGTTTCAGATAGTTCTTCTCCGGTTCTGTTAAGGGCGATTGTTTTTTCAAAATGGTGCGGGGTACTTTCACCTTACCAATATCATGGAACAGTGATGCCATAGCCAGTTGCTTGATTTTAGAGACATCATAGCCTTTGGCTTTACCCACAATAATGGACAGAACCGCCACATTCAGAGAATGAAAATAGATATCCTCTGTTTCCTGGCTCTTATTATTAATCAGGTGCAGCGTCACATCTTCTTCATTCAGGAGCGTTGATGTGATGTGATCAACTAGTTTAGTGGCTTCTCCGGCGGCATCTTCCGGGCGATTCCTGATTTTATTCATGATGGCCCTGAGATGAGCTAATGAGCGGTTAAACTCTTTTTCGCACCGGGTCACCCGTCGGCGATATGCGTTCAGCTTCTCTATCCGCTGCTGTTTTTCATCCCATAATTTTTGTGCTTCATCACTGAGCTGATGTTTTTCCGGCTTTTCTTCAGGTTCGTCTTCCGTGGTTGTTTCCTGTGCCACCGGAGGTGGTAGCGGCTGGTTATCACTTTTATCCGGATAAAGATAGACGAACGAAATTCCCAGGTGTTTGATAATTTCTATCTGCTCCTGGGTTTTCAGCTTAAAACTGTTCAGTAAAAAAGGATGATCGTTCCATTTTACCGGCAGCCGGATATATAAACCGGGCTGCAAGCGATTCGAATTTATTTTAATACTATCCACAATATATTGATGACTCTGTATAAAAATGAGTTGGCGAATTTCCGGACGTTTCGATAAATATCAAAGATGTTTCCGGTTTTTAAAGCATAGTCACTGCTGAGCGATCCGGATAATTGATGCGCTGAAAATGAGAGTTTCTTAATAAAAACAGAGTTTCTTAATAATAACAGAGCAGAGACCGGTGGACCTTTCTTTGTTTTGATGGTCAGCACGATTCAGGGAGAACCGTGACTGAAATTACTCTTCCTTATCAAAGAAGTAGGAGATCCGTGAGCGTGGGTTCAGGTATTCGAGCACTTTTTCCGGTACTTTTCCGGGAGAAAGCACCGTGACGATCGATAAAGACTCTTTCTCTGACAGATCAATGATAGGTGCTTGTGATCTTGGTACTGAAGGGTCATACATCAGCACGCTTGGGTAAAGCAGTTGATTTGAGTGGACTGAAACAACCAGTCCAATCAGGTCGTTAGATAACTGAACAATAGAGCCCGGCGGATAAACCCCCATATACTTTATCAACAGATTCAGATTTTCTTCATTGTACAGTTCCCGCTGCTTGTATAAATGAGACAAAGCAGAGTAAGGAATCTTCTTATCTTTAGGCGTATGCGCATGACACATCACATCAAATGCATTGGTTAATGCAACGATCTGGGCCAGTTCATTGATCTCATCACCCTTCAATCCCTCAGGGTAACCAGAACCATCCGCCATTTCATGATGCTGGGCAATGATTTTTTTGGCACTTTCAGGAAAGTTTTCGATGGTGTCGGCAATTTCAGTACCATACCGGGTATGCTGCTTCAGGTAGTTTTTCTCAGGCTCTGTCAGCGCATGCGTTGACCGGACGATTTTTGATGGCACTTTCACTTTGCCAATGTCATGAAACAGAGATCCAAATGCGAGCAATTTGATTTTCTCAGCGCTGTATCCTTTGGCTTTACCAACCATCATGGAGAGAACGGCTACGTTAAGGGAATGAAAGTAAATATCTTCAAGGTCACTACTGCTGTTAATAAAGTGGAGTGTCACTTCTTTTTCACTCAGAAGTTTCTCGACAATATCTTCGACTAACACAGAGGCTTCAGATGCCGCGTTTTGAGGTTGAGAGCGGATTTTATTCATAATTGCCCGCGTGCGGGACAAAGACCGTTCGAAATCTTTTTCACATTGGAGTGCTTTACGCCGGTAAGATTTGACCTTTTCAATTCTCTGTTTTTTTTCTTCCCACATCACTTGTGCCCGCTGGTCCAGTTTGTCCTTATCTGGCTCAGATAGCTGCACTGCGATATCAGCTTTGGGAGGAGAAAAGTGGGGGTCAAAGTCACTTTTATTCGGATTGATAAACACATGAGAAATGCCCAGATGCCTGATCATTTCTATCTGTTCCTGTGATTTCAGCTTGAAGCTGTTCAATAAGAATGGATGTTCGTGCCATTTGGCAGGTAAACGGATATACAAGCCTGTTTGTAATTCATTAATGTCTAATTTTACGTCTTCCACAATGGTACCAAACTCTGATTCTGAACTGCTATTTGAAAAAACAGCGACAGTATATCAGCTAAAAACCGCATCTTTGTATCTTTTTTCATCAAAGATAACCCGCTGAACGGACCAGTTCCTGAAGCATGATTGTTCCGGACTGTCCAGTCTGTGCGATGTCTGGAGGTTGGTCGTTCAGAGACAACGGGCTGGATATTCGCATGCTTATGCTGATTTTCTCAAAGACTTGAGTGACATGGCATATTTTTGCATGATTTTATTCATGTATTTGTCTTTACTGTCGATAAGGGAATAAAGATAAAACAAGATTCAATAAGGGAAAGCTGATGAGAAACCAGTGGTGGTTAATGTTGCTGGGGATGTGCAGTTTGAGCGGTCATGCGATCGCTGAGACAACACCGCCCGGAACTTTTTATTTTGGTGTACTTCAGGAAGAACTGAATCAAAGTGGTGTCATTGAAATTGGGGTGAGAGGCCCGGCTTACCGGTTTGTTGATGCCAATGCTGCATTAATGTGGTTTGGTGATAATGACACGGTTTATAATGGATTCAATATTGGCGCACATCTGACAACCGGGACATGGCCAATCAAAGCTTATGCAGGCGCTGGTATTTTCCTTGGTGAGCATAAAGATTGTGAAGATGAAAGCTCGCCTGATTGTGAAAGTGATTATGTACTCGGCGCATATCCGGAAGTCGGGGTTGAATTGTCGTTACTTCAGGTCAGTGTTGCGGCTTACGGGCGCCATTATAAGACAACCAATGGCGGTAAAAACGAGTACAGGATGTATGGTTTTTACGTGGGTTACAATTTCTGAGTGATTCAGTCGTTTTGTTGCCATTCAGACGGAGATCTGTCTGCTGTTGTTGGGGCTGTGTTAGTCTGTTTGATTGCTGGCTGAATGGTAACGTGAATTGTTTTCTTCGTACGACGTCATATAAATTATGGTTTTCATCCGGCCATAACCTCTCTAGAATAGCCTGCTAAATCTCTTCTATAACCTGTATTCTGAGAATGCCATGACAGCAGCGATGATCCCCGAATCTGATGACCTGAATACCCAGTCACCTCAACTGGTATTACAGACTGTATTTGGCTATCAGTCTTTCCGTGCGGGTCAGGCCGGTGTGATCGAAGCCGTGCAGCAGCAGCGGGATTGTCTGGTGATTATGCCAACGGGTGGCGGAAAGTCGCTCTGTTATCAGATTCCGGCAATTGCTGGAGAAGGCCTGACTCTGGTGATATCGCCGTTGATATCTCTGATGAAAGATCAGGTCGATCAACTGGTTGCCAATGGCGTGGCCGCTGCCTGTGTGAATTCATCAATGACAAAAGACGCGCTGATGCAGGTGTATCAACAAATCGCCCACGGGACACTGAAATTATTGTATGTGTCGCCTGAACGGGTGTTGATGACTGATTTTATGGAACGGCTGCATCACCTCAACCTTGCTCTGGTTGCTGTGGATGAAGCGCACTGTATTTCGCAGTGGGGACACGATTTCAGGCCTGAATATGCGGCTTTGGGGCAACTCAGGCAATCTTTTCCTCAGGTACCATTTATTGCACTAACAGCGACTGCTGATGAGGCAACCCGTCAGGATATTTGTCAGCGTTTGAATCTGAATCAACCCTATACATATCTGGGGAGTTTTGACCGGCCTAATATCCGCTATACGCTGGTTGAAAAGCATAAACCGGTTTCTCAGGTGATTCGTTTTCTCGGCACACAAAAAGGGCAGTGCGGCATTATTTATTGTGGCAGCCGGAAGAAAGTTGAAATGCTGACGGAAAAGCTGTGTCAGAACCATTACCGGGCTGCGGGATACCATGCCGGGATGGATGTGGATGAGCGGACTTATGTTCAGGAAGCCTTTCAGCGGGATGATATTCAAATTGTGGTTGCGACCGTGGCATTTGGGATGGGGATTAATAAATCGAATGTTCGTTTTGTGATGCATTTTGATATTCCCCGTAATATCGAATCCTACTATCAGGAAACCGGACGTGCGGGCAGGGATGGATTACCGGCTGAAGCTCTGATGCTCTATGACCCGTCTGATATCAACTGGTTGCGACGGATGCTGGATGAGAAACCGGAAGGTCAGCAAAAGTTGGTGGAAGCTCATAAGCTCAATGCAATGACGGCATTTGCAGAAGCTCAGACGTGCCGACGTCAGGTCTTGCTGAATTATTTTGGGGAATTCCGGCCGGAACCCTGTGGAAATTGCGATGTTTGCTTAGATCCACCGAAGCATTTTGATGCAACGGAAGCGGCACAGAAAGCTTTGTCCTGTGTTTACCGGGTGAATCAGGGGTTTGGGATTGGTTATGTGGTTGAAGTGTTGCGGGGAATGCAGACCAGCCGTATCCGGGAAAACGGGCACGATAAGCTTTCGACTTATGGGATTGGCCGCGATCACAGTCATGATTACTGGGTCAGTATTTTCAGGCAACTGATTCACAAAGGTCTTCTGCAGCAGAACATTACCCGGAACTCAACCTTGCAACTGACTGAAGAAGCACGCCCACTGCTGCGCGGAGAGGTTGAGCTTGAATTGGCCGTTCCCCGGCTGGATATGGCAAACCGGGCTTCTAAATCAGAGAAGCTGGCCAGTAAACATTATGATCGCCAGCTGTTTGCCAAGCTTCGGAAACTACGAAAATCCATTGCTGATGAAGATGACATTCCACCTTATGTTGTCTTCAGTGATGCGACGTTAATTGATATGGCTGAAATTTTACCAACCTCTTATGGAGAAATGCTGGCTGTCAATGGTGTCGGGCAGCGCAAGCTGGAAAAATATGCCGATCAGTTCCTGGATTTAATTCAGGAGCATCTGACCTATCATGGATAATTCATGATGGACAGTTGTTTTCAAATGGTTGAATCCACCAACACGCCCGTAGTTCAGTGATGGTCTAATCGCCAGCCCTCTGTTTATGACAAAAATTTTCCTTACTGTATTCGTGATCCCGCGTGCATGGTTCAGGATTCTTATTATTAAACATATATATCTTACGCTATGATTTTATTCGCAATTTGAATATATTCTCTTCTCCGTCATTTACAGGGAAGCGCATTCATGAATGTTATCCGCTATTTCAGACCTTCACAGATACCTGCGCTTTATACATTGAGCGTTGCAGGCATTATCTTCATTTCTGCTTTAATTGGTTCACTCAGCCGCCCTGATGAGATGTCGATGACGATCTTCTGGCCTGCCAATGCGATATTAATTGCGCTGATGTTTCGTTATCCACAACGTTCAGCTTTTCCTGTCTGGGTCGCTGCTGTAGGCGGGTATTTGTTGTCCAACTATGTGATGGGAGAACCGCCCCAGGTTAATGTGATGATGACTATGGCGAATCTGTCTGGTGTTATTGCTGCCTGGTGGTTATATACACGGGTGTTCAGCTTTGGTGTCTATCTGAAATCCCGTTATTCTGTTCTGCATTTATTTATTTTATGCATCATCAGCTCAGTGGTGAGTGCTATTTTCGGCGCTATAGTCATGGAGTTCGTTCTGGATAAACCTTTCTTTCTGGCTATGATTTATTGGTTTTCCGGAGATTTGTCCAGCATGGTCGCATTCTTGCCCGTTGCACTGGCATTTCCTGAAAAGCTGGTAAAAATCAACCGCAAGTTGCGTCTCTATGATTTTTTGCCATTGATCATGGTGGTTTTTTCTGTCGCAATGATTTTTGTTTTAGGTGGGCCGGGCGCCATTGCATTTCCGGTTCTGGCTTTGATCTGGTGTGCGCTCACCTACAGTTACTTTGTCAATACAGTCATTGTGATGTTTTTTGTGATTTGTCTGTTTGCCTGTGAAGTTCTTGGGCTGTTACCTCTGTTCTCAGCCGATGAATTTGTGGGTGATACTATTTCGTTTCGTCTGGGGGTGACGATTCTTGTGCTGGCACCTCTGGTTGTTGCCAGTATGAATGATGCCCGTTCCCGGCTCATCCGTAAGCTGGATCATGCGGTTAATTATGACCACCTGACGAATGTTTTATCCCGTAAAGCCTTTGAGCAACGGGGAGAACAGCTTTTGAGTTCTCCTCATCCTGATCAGAATCATCTGGCATTTCTGATGATGGATCTGGATTACTTTAAACGGGTCAATGACCAGTTTGGTCATCAGGGAGGAGATGAATTGCTGGTTCATTTTGCCAAACTGGTGCAGGACATTATTCCACCGGATTGTTTGTGCGGCAGGATGGGAGGAGAAGAGTTTGCGGCCTTCATTCCCGGAAGTTCCTGCGAACGGGCTTCTTCAATTGCTGAGCGGATCAGGCATGAAGTCAGCCACCTGGAGCTGAACCGGGAAGGTGAGAACACAATCTCAACAACGGTGAGTATCGGTGTTGCCTGTGTCAATCATGGTTCTGCCAAATGGGAAGAACTGATGGAAATGGCAGATAAAGCACTTTATCAGGCCAAGCATCAGGGAAGAAATCAGGTTCGCTATTTTAATTGCTGAATTGTTGTTGGTCGCTAGAGCGTGTTTATCTTTCATAGCCTAACCTGTAGTCGCCTGAAAATGGCTCAGTCAAGGCGCGAAAAGTGTAGTTTAGTGATTCTAAATGAGCTTTGAGCAACACAGAGTGAGCCATTTTCAGGCACTACCCGAAGGGCTGGGGCCATTTTTTACTCTGACCGCGTTGGCAAATGTTAAATATAGATTGCTATTATCTAAATTTGCCGCCTTGCCAGAGTAAAAAATAGCCTCCAGCAGGAACGGCGATGAAGGATAAACACGCTCTAGGCCGCTACAGGTTTACAGGTTAGGCGATAATGGATAAACACGCCCTGGAGCGATATCGCTCCGGATATGGCTGACCATCTCAGAAAGCTTTGCCGCACCTTCTATGGTGCGGCAGGTTTATTTATTAATATCGGCTTCATGCCAACAAGCATGGATGCCGGCACATATTCAATTCATGACTGCCAGATTCAAAACAGAGCGGCCTGAATGTTCCCTGATTTACAGAGCCGGTGCTGTTTTATAGACATTGTCCTGTGGTTCTTTGGTTTGTCCCCCTTCAACCTGAATCAAGTGATCCGTGGTTGCCATCCACTGTTTGACTTCATCGTTTGTCGATGCCGCGGATAAACCGGGTAAGGTATTATCTGTTACCGGTGGCGTGGGATAAATGACAGACCAGAGATAAAGCCAGATAGCAGCACTATGTTTTGCTGCAACCTGAGTTTGATTGAAGAACTTGGTTTGTTGCTCTGCAAATGCAACTGAGTTGTGTAGTTTAGTATTTTCGTCACCGGCAAAGATGGTTGAAGCGACAGTTGAAGTCCGGTAAGAATCTATGGCGACACCGCGTTTTTTCAGATCTTTGGCAATGCTTCTTGTGACTTCACCAACCCATTGGTTATTGAGGTAGCTTTTGCCAAAATTCGAATAGAATGCATCGAGTAATGATACCCGTTGAGGGACAAGGTTTTGGGCAATGTTTCCCTTATCAGCAAGTTTTGCAAGTTCATATGTCAAGCGTAATGCCAGCTGGTTACCCAAGCTGTGCCCGGCAATCTGGATATCGCTGCCCTGACCTTGATAGTTTGCCATACCAGACAAATATTCTGACAGTAATAGTTCAGTGATATTTTTGTCCGGCCCATCATGGTAGTCACCATGACCGTCTTTCCAGCGCATGCCATGTTTTCCATTCGTCGTCCAGATTTTTGCTTCTGCAGTGTCTACATTGGCTTCATCGGCGAATTGGTCCCAGTAAAACACGCCAATATTGTAGCCTTGCGTGATCCAAAGGTTGGCAAAGTCGATGTCCGGGTATGTACTTCCTTCCCCTGATTCATGAAATACAAATCGATCATAATTGCTCATTCTGAAGGGCTGCCAGCCATGAATCAGGATGAGTGTTGGCTTTGATGGGTCAAAATAAGCGGAGCCGTCTTTTGTATTGTCACCAGCTTTTTCGTATTGGTTATTGGCACCAAACCAATACAGACCATAGCTCAGTTGATCAAAATCCTCTTTAGGAAATACGCCGGTTTTTGCCATTGCGTTTAAGGCAAAGAGTAACCCGGTTAATAAAATGATAATCTTTCTCATAATTTACCTATATTGTTGTAAGCTTTCAGGAATGATCATCATAGTATGAATATTATGCATCTAATTGCATTTTTTGGTGAATCTTTGAACATGATGCAAAACTGGTGTTGCAATAGGGTTCATCAGTCTTTCATGCTGTGCCGGGGAGATTGTCAAATGCCGGATTTCGTTTTTTGAACAAAAAGACTGGCCCGGATTCAGGGGAAAATCCGGGCCAGATTACGGTTTATACCAATATGGAAAATAAACTGATCATCTTGATGTGTCTGGTGGAGCAAACATACAAGGGCATGGATGCCCTTGTTTAAGCGCCCATGGATGGCTTGAGCGGTTTGCGGAACCAGATATATCCAGATCAGAAAATGACTTAGAATGGTATTATTGTTCAGCAAAGATTCAACTACAGCGCAGGTGCCGTTTCATACACATTGTCCTGTAGTTCTTTGGTAGTGCCGCCTTCGACCTGAATCAGATGGTCACTGGTTTGCATCCATTGCTTCACTTCATCATTTGTTGAAGCTGCAGATAGTCCGGCTAAAGTGTTATCGGTCACTGGTGGTGTTGGGTAAATAATTGACCATAAATACAACCAGATAGATGCACTGTGTTTTTCTGCGATTTGCACTTGTTCAAAGAATTGGGTTTTGAGTTCAGCAAATGCAATGTTATTCATCAGCTTACGGTTTTCATCGCCGACCAAAGGATTTGAAGTGACAAGAGAAGTGCGGTATGAATCGATAGCGACTCCCCGGCTTTTCAGATCTTTGGCAATATCTCTGATAACGGCACCAACCCATCTGAAATTCAGATAGATTTGAGGGAGGTTGGAATAAAAGGCATCCAACAGGGAAACACGTTGTGGAACAAGTGAGGCATCGATTTTTCCCTGATCTGACAATTTAGCCAGCGCCTCAGTCAGGCGCAGTGCGAGCTGATTCCCCAGGCTGTGTCCTGCAATCCGGATATCATTACCAGTATAATGCGCCATGCCTGTCAGATATTCAGCCAACAGCAGCTCGGTGACATTCTTGTCCGGTCCTTCATGATAGGTACCATGACTGTCTCTCCAGCGCATGTCATGCTTTCCGGTAGCCGTCCAGATTTTTGCTTCCGCACTTCGAACATTCCCTTCATCGGCGAACTGATCCCAATATAAAACACCGACATTGTATCCCTGAGTAATCCACAGGTTGGCAAGGTCGATATCAGGATAATCACCATCGGTATTATGAAAGACAAAGCGTTTTTGTTTTGCCATATTAAATGGCTGCCAGCCATGAATAAAAATAAGTGTTGGTTTGGATGGGTCAAAAAAAGCGGAACCGTTTTGTGTTTCTTCCCCTGCTTTTTCATACTGGTTATCCGAGCCAAACCAATATAAGCCATAACTGAGTTCATCAAAGGTTTGCTGTGGGAATACCCCGGACTGAGCCATGACGTTGAGTGCAAAAAGCAACCCTGTGAATAAAATTACTACTTTTTTCATTTTCTACCTGTCTGTTAGTTTATTAGTTGTTAGGTTTGTTGATCTTGGAGCATGTTTATCTTGCATCGTCTCCAGCAGGAACTGCAATGAAAGATAAACACGCCCGGGTACTGCAATGCAGCATATTAATATGAATTTATGCAACTTATTTTACAAGCGTGATTTTTTTATGAACATGATGCCAGATTTACCCACCTGACAGGGAGTCTGTGAGATTTTATGGCCCCCGAATTCATTATGAGTTCTGTTTTATATTTTTAAGATGAATGTGATATTAGTTCCAAATATGCCGGGCAAGATCTTGCTCGCTGGGCAACTTTTTGCTCGCCGCTGAGCAAGATCTTGCCTGTATTAACTTAAATATAAATATAACCTGTTGTTTTTTAATAAATGACAATGTTGGCACAACCATTGCTCTATACAGGGCAAGTCAAGAGCACTTGTTGCTTAAACAAATAGTTAATAATTAAGGAATTTTAGAATGCCAACTCCATGTTATATCGCGATTGAAGGCGAAACTCAGGGTTCAATTACTTCAGGTGCATGTACTGCAGATTCTATCGGTGATGCATACGTTGAAGGTCATGAAGATGAAATGCTGGTTCAGCAATTCGATCACGTTGTGACTGTACCAACTGATCCTCAGTCTGGTCAGCCTGCGGGTCAACGTGTTCACAAACCATTCAAGTTCACAGTGAACCTGAACAAAGCAGTTCCTCTGCTTTATAACGCATTAACTTCTGGTGAAAAACTACCTTCAGTGACTCTGAAATGGTATCGTACTTCTATCGAAGGTAAGCAAGAAAACTTCTTCACGACAACACTGGAAAACGCAACAATCGTTGATATCGATTGTGCGATGCCACACTGTCAAAACCCAGCTGATGCTGATTACACTCAGAACGTGACGGTTTCTCTGACTTACCGTAAAATCACCTGGGATCACAACAACTGTGGTACTTCTGGTGCTGATGACTGGCGTAAGCCTATCGAAGCTTAATCAGCTTTCGGTTTCAGTTTTCAAAGCCCACTCTTTTGAGTGGGTTTTTTTGTATTCTCTTTTTGTTTCATCTTTTTTTGCTGTTATTTATTTTTAGTCTGGTCCTCATTTGTGGATCGTCACTTTTGATGATTGTTTCATTTCTCAGGCAACTCCCGTTACACTTATCTCATCTTAAATTACTGATTCACACCTATGGCTTATTGGTTATTTAAAACAGAACCGGAAACGTTTTCGATTGATACACTGCAAATACAGAAATGCTCCTGTTGGGAAGGGGTAAGAAATTATCAGGCCCGAAACATGATGCGTGATGAAATTCAGTTGGGTGATGAAGTGCTGATTTATCATTCATCGTGTAAAAATATTGGTGTTGCCGGTATTGCGAAAGTCGTCAAAACTGCTTATCCGGATTATTTTGCCTTTGATCCTGAAAGTGATTATTACGACCCGAAGTCAACACCGGATAATCCACGCTGGTACATGGTTGATATTGAATTTGTGCGAAAAACAGAGCGGATTATTCCGCTGGCTGTGATGAAGTCAATCCCAGAGCTGGCTGATATGCCATTGGTAAAAAAGGGTAACCGGCTGTCTGTCATGCCGATCACCGGAGCGCAGTGGCAAACCATTCTTCAGCTGGAAAAACTCTGATAACACCGTCTTTGAGCGGAGACAGTGTTATCTGCTTTGATTCGTAGCTTACTGTGATATTGCAGCATTATCTTTGTTAAACAGTGAGATAAGTCCGTTCGCCAAGGTGACCCGCCAGCTAAAGTAGTCATGTCCGCTGGCTATCTGTTCAAAAACAACCGGATAGCCTTTCTCTTTTAGTACCTGATAAAGCGCCTGGTTTGTTTGCAAAATATTGGCAAACTCCGGTTTTGTTTCAAAAATACCTGCATTCATATAAACCTTAATGGGTCGTTTCGGTTGTTGACGCAGTTGTGCTGTCAGCCATTGAGGATGAGCCTTGTCCGGCCCCCACCAGAAAGATCCTGACTGACTCAGTACTTTACCGAATATATCCGGATAACGTGTGGCGACATACATGGAGGCAAGTCCGCCAAAGCTTGAACCTGTCAGAATCGTATTTTTTCCTGAAGGATGAATGTGGTGGACTTTGTTCAGCCAGGGCATCAGCTCCCGAGCCATAAAGTCTGCAAATACTGGATTCGGCGGCAACTCTTTTGCCCGTAAACTGGGTAACGGTATATGGATAAATACAGCCCGGAGTGGCGGAATTTTGTGCGCTGCAATTAAGTTATCCAATATGATGGGAGCAGGCACTTTAGACAAGTAGTCATCGCCATCGAACAGAATCAGCAGTGGCGCATCTGCCGGGAGAGGCTGAGTGACGGCTGGTTCATATATTGTTATATCGCGATTATTTTTCAGCAGGTGACTGAACAATTGCTCTTTTTTAATGTGCCCCGCAGGCGAATCGCCGGGCCGGGTATATTGATCATCGGGTGCGTTTCCGTATGTGATCGTTGAAGCCTCACCGAAGCGGAGATCATCGCTGGCAAAATGAGGTGATGGATTGAGTGGATCAGCGCCGACGCTTGCCAAGACGGCCTGACGTTGCTCTGTCCAGTGTTTTCCTTCTATCTGCGGGACATCCGGGGCCAGACGGTAAGAAAAGCGGGTGCCATCCGGGATGGTATAAGTTTTATACCAGATATCACTGTTCTCAAGATGCGACATATAGGCATGACCGTCATAAGGTGCGCCGAGAATCCGGACATTATTCGCTTTGCCGTGCCACAGAAAAGTGAGTCGTGCATTCCCGTCTGACTGTGGCTCAATGAGTGGCGTTCCACGCTGATGAATTGCTTCCCAGAATGTTTGTTCGGCATCAGGTTGAGCATCATGGATTTTTTTTACCGTACTTAAAAGCAGAGGACTGAGAACTCTTTCTTTTGGATTAACCATCTGGTTCTGTTTGAGGGGGAGGCCATATAAATGAACCTGAACAGAAATCTGCTCTGGCTCATCAGTCTGCATTTTCAGCCGGTAATCTCCGGTTTCATCAACCTTCCAGAATAGCTCACCCTCCCGTTGGCCGGGTTTGAGAAGTGACTTAATGATACGATCGCGTTGATCAAGAATACTGGCTTGAGAAAGGGGAGCCTCACTTTGTATATTGCCCCGGATATATTGCCCTTTTTGTAAAGACAGCGGGACGATCTGTTGTCGGGAGAACTGATACGTTTTCAGTAGTTCGGGTTGCTGCGATGAATGACTGCATGCGGTCAGGGCCAGCATTGTCGTCATGGTTACAGCGGAGAGAGTTCTTTTATTCATATGATTCAGTGATAATGAACTTCATTATCCAGCTCCGGTAAATGATTCAGACAAGTTTTTATTGGTCTAGTGTTGCGCCGCCATCGACCCGCAAGTCATGGAGGGTAATGTGATTTGCAGCTTCTGAAAGCAGAAATAAGACAGTCCCGGCAATATCATCAGGTTCGGCAATTTTACCAAGCGGTATACCCAGACGGAAATTTTCGGCATCACCGGCAATCACCTGGGATTCTCCATAATTCTCAGTCCAGAGCTGTTGCTGCATATGAGTGCGTGTTGAACCCGGACTGACTATATTACAGCGAATACCGAAAGGAGCGAGTTCCATTCCCATACATTTCACCATCATATGCAGTGCCGATTTGGATGCCGCATAGGCACCAATACCAGCCCGTGGTGTATTGGCGGCATTAGAACCAATGATGACCATATTACCCTGTTGCCTTTCAGCCATTTTTTTCCCGGCAGCCTGCATTAAAGCAAGTGTGCCGAAAACATTGACGTCAAACATGTCCTGAATATCACTGACCGGCATCGTTCTGAGTGGATGAACGTGCAGTAAACCTGCACAGCTGACTAAATGGTGAATGGGACCATATTCAGCTTCCCAGCATGAGATATATTCATCTGTCGCCCTGTGAACGGCTAAGTCCATTTCCCGGCAAATCAGTTGTCCGGGGTAATCATGATGAAGTTTTTTGGTTTTCTCCTGAAGGGCTGAAAGGCTGATATCAGTCGCGATTACCCGTGCTTTACTCCGGAGTAGCTGTTTAAGAACCGCAAACCCAATGCCGCCACCCGCGCCGGTGAGAAGGATTGTACTGTGGCTGAAATCATAACTCATGGTTGTTTTCCATTGGTAATTGAATGGACCACATACTCGTTATCTGCGCAGCGTGGGGAAAAATTTACCTGCAACAGAGAATATGGGACTTGTTTATTGAATGAATATTAATGATAATTGTTCGTATTCTCAAATAAAATGTGTCTGTTGTCTTTTTCATGAGACACAGATTGAAACAACGCAGGCAACTGGCAAAGAGGAATCTGTGATGAAGCGTGAAGTGATTGGCTGTGACAGCATGGATGAAATGATAGCAAACCATTCGTTTAATAAGTGTCCGTTCTTTTTTTCTTCTCCCACCAATACGCTGCTGGGCTCGGGGATTGAGCAGTCACTTGAGCAGGTGATTCCCTTCCGGGAACTTGCTGGCACAGCACAACAGTTATTGAATCAGGCAAAAAAAAGTGAGATGGATAATCCGGTTCTTTTCGGGCTTGTTCCTTTTAGCGAGGGCAATCCAACCCGGTTTATTATCCCACAACATTTATACGCGTCAGGTACTCCACGGGCTTTACCCGGGAATGTCCCCGCCAAGTCAAAGGCGCTTCTGGTTTCATCCCCATCCGGCGAGAAGTATAAACAAGGTGTCATGGATGCTCTGGATCTTTTTTCCAGCACAGAGTTATCGAAAGTTGTGCTATCCAGAGCGATAGAAATTGAAGCGGAAAAAGAGATTGACCGGTCTTGTTTATTGAAAAACTTACTGAAGGTGAATCCACGGGGATATACATTTTCTGCCAGTTTGAATCAAGAGAGCAGCATGATTGGAGCCAGCCCTGAATTACTGGTTGCCAAACGGGGAGCTCATTTAATCTCAAATCCACTGGCTGGTTCCCGGCCGCGCTCTGAAAATGAAGTCGAAAATGCACGGGAACGTCAGTATTTGCTCAACTGTACCAAGGAGTTACACGAGCACCAATTGGTTGTTGAGGAAGTTGAACGGGTGCTCAGTCAGCACTGTCATAATTTGTATACGCCGATGGTGCCATCTGTCATCGAGACAAACTCGATGCTGCATTTGTCGACCTGCCTTGAAGGGCATGCCGTCAATCCTCAGATCAGTGTGTTACAGATCGCATCAGAATTGCACCCAACACCCGCGGTATGTGGCTTTCCGCGTCAGTCTGCCTATCAAGCTATTTGTGATATTGAACAGTATGATCGGGGCTACTTTACCGGCATGGTTGGCTGGTGTGATGCCCGTGGTAATGGAGAGTGGGTCGTCACGATTCGCTGCGCAGAAGTGAATAAGCGCCTGATGAAAGTTTATGCCGGAGCCGGCATTGTTACTCAGTCCCGTCCTGAGAGTGAACTCCATGAAACGGGGGCAAAAATGGGGACGATTCTTTCTGCTGCGGGAATTGAGCTCGAAGATATGCTGGTGGCCTGAGATGACGATAAAACATGATTTTACACCCTGGCCGGATGTGCTTGTAAAAAAGTATTGTGAAGCCGGTTGCTGGCAGTCACAGACGTTGGCGAATTACTTTGCAATGTCTGTGGAAAAGTATGGTGATAATACGGCAATAATCTGTGGAGATTCTTCTTTTTCTTACCGGGAAATGCAGGAGAAAATTACCAACACGGCACAAGGATTATTGTCTTTAGGACTGAAGCCGGGTGATACCGTTATTTTGCAAATGGGTAACATCGCTGAATTCTATTTTTGCTTTTTTGCCTTGCTGCAAAATGGGATTCGTCCTGTGATGGCTTTATCTGCACATCGTTATCAGGAAATTACATATTTTTGCCAGCATACTGAGGCGAAAGCCTACCTGACAGACGGAAGTGAGACAGGATTTGATTATCAGAATTTAGGACTGAGTGTCGCGAAGTCATGCCCTTCACTGCAGTGGGTGATAGTGACAGAAAAAGTCCGTGTGAATGACCCCAGGTTTGTGACGCTGGATGAACTCAATGATGCTCAGACCGTTTCAGAGTCTGTTCAACTGTCTGAACCGGATGACGTGGCATTTTTTCAGTTGTCCGGTGGAACTACCGGTACACCTAAACTGATCCCGAGAACACACCGCGATTATGCATATAGTGTTTTTGGCAGTATTGATATTTGCCGGATAGATGCTGATACCCGGTTTTTATGTATTTTGCCGGCTGCACATAATTATCCGATGAGTTCACCGGGCGCTCTGGGTGTCTTTTTTGCTGGCGGATGTGTGGTGCTGGGTGTGGATCCGTCACCTGCGGCGGCGTTTGAGTTGATAGAGATGCACCGGGTTAATTTTGTGCCGCTTGTCCCGCCTTTAGCTTTACGTTGGATGGAGCATGCCGATATAACTGACCGTGATATTTCCAGTCTGGACGTTGTGCAGGTTGGGGGCGCAAAATTCAGTGCAACAGCGGCAAGCTTGTTACCTGAAAAATTGAATTGCAGGTTGCAACAAGTGTTCGGCATGGCTGAGGGCTTAGTGAATTACACCCGTTTGGATGATGCGCCTGAGCAGATATTTCAAACTCAGGGGCGTCCGATCTCAGATTACGATCAGATCCGGATTGTTGATGAGTCCGGGCAGGATGTCCCGGAGGGAGAGGAAGGGCTGTTGTTGACCCAAGGCCCATATACGATCCGGGGGTATTTTCGTGCGCCGGAACATAATCAAAGATCGTTCACATCCGACGGTTTTTACCGGACTGGTGATATTGTGCGTCAGACGAAAGAGGGCAATCTGATTGTCACCGGGCGGGATAAAGATCAAATTAACCGGGGCGGCGAAAAGATAGCGGCGGAAGAGATTGAGAATTTGTTGCTGCGCCATCAGCAAATCCATGATGTTGCATTAATTGCCGTGCCTGATGATTATTTGGGTGAAAGGAGTTGCGCCGTGGTTGTGAAAAGGGGGGACGATGTGCTGCGACCGGTTGCGCTGAAAAAATTTCTTCATCAGCATGGTCTTGCTGATTATAAAATTCCTGACCAGATTCAGTTTATTGCCGAGTTACCCAAAACACCGGTTGGAAAAATAGACAAAAAATATCTTCGTGAAGTTTATTCAGTTGATAGTTAGGCCAATCCGGAAAATTAACTGATTATCTGGATGGGTCTGGCGGAGCAAACATACAAGGGCAAGAATGCCCTTGTATATTCTGATTTTCATTGGTTTTGGCCGGTGATTTCCGGATCATTGAAAACACCTGCGGGTGGTCATGACGCGATGCAATTTGCCGTCGCCAGCAGATGTTCTTCCAGATAACGCGCAACGGAGTCGTGCTCGTTACTGCCAATACGTTGGATGTGAGGAATAGTTGCCATCACAGTTTCATGGGCTGTTTCCATGACCAGACCTGTTCCTGCCATTGTCAGCATTTCAATGTCGTTCATACCATCACCGAAAGCAACACACTGAGCGAGTGATTTATCCAGAGAACGGGCAACAACATCAAGTGCATGACCTTTGGATATACCCGGCCCCATCACTTCCAGACACCATGGACTGGAAAAAGCGACGGTGACCTGACCGGCAAATTGCTGGTTCAGCTCTGTTTCATATCCTGTCAGAATCTCATGGTCTCTGTGCTTATGGGTAAAGAAGATCTTTGATACACCATCGAGTGGTGGGTTGTTGACATCAAACAACCGGTAAGTAAAACCGGACTCATTGTGAAAATCTTTGAGTCTTTGATCGGCATGGCTGATTAACCACTCATCATGACGGTAAAGATGGATAAAGATATTTTCATCATGGCTGAGCTGCCGGATGATCGCCGGGATCAGGTTTTCCGGTACATTACGGCTAAACATGAGTTTATTTTCAGGATCGTGGATACGTGCACCATTGGATGTGATCATATAAGCCGGAATTCCGGCCATTTCACGAATACCGTCAACATCAACATGATGACGTCCGGTTGCAAATACAAAGGTGAACCCGCTTTGATGCAGGGTTTTCAGTGTATTTTTTGTATACAGACTCAATTTGTGATCAGGGGCCAGAAGCGTGCCGTCAAGATCAGAGGCAACAATGTGAATATCTTTGTTGATTGATGTCATAACATCCTCAATGGTGAGTGATTGGGGGATACACCAGTTTGACCTGAATTAAATCACGGCTTAAGGGACTGAGTATTTTGTAAGATATTTTACGCAAACATAAAGGGGAAAAAGAGGGTAAATGTATTATTGTTCATTTCCTCTTTTGCTCAGGGGCACGCTCTGGGCATCATTTGATTCAGAATCAACTGTCAGTTTTTCCTGGATGCTGGTTTCAAAGAACTGAATAATTTCGTTGAGAGCCTGGTTGCGATACTGATCTGATTCAAAAAGTAATTCGTGTCTGGCTCCGGGAATGACAGTGAATTTACTTTCCGGGTTTGTCCGTAAGAGTTTATGGAAAAACTTATTCTGAGAGAAGTTATTCACCAATGTATCTTTGCCGGCCTGAAGAATCAGGGTTGGTAAATTGATTTTGTGTATTTGCTGGTGGCATTGTTCAAGGGCAATCAATGTTTGCCATATCCATTGACTGCTGGGGCCGCCAATTTGTATTTCCGGGTTTTGTTCATAGAGATTCCGGAACCACTGATAACGAACCCGGCTGTGAGTCAGCGGATTATTTTCGAAGGGTTTATTCTCATAGTCTGCATATCCGGGAGCGTATCCGGAGCGGCGGGCGAGATATCTGACCAGCGGACGAATCACCGGCCTCAGATGTAAAGGAATATTTAATCCAATCATCGGTGCTGACATCGCTATCGCATGAAATTGATGGTGAGGACACGTCTGAATATATCTTGCTGCGATCGCACAACCCATAGAATGGGCTAATAAGAAACGAAATTGATATTCCAGATGTGAAAATTGTTCCAGAACATATGAGATATCAAGGATATAATCCTGATAGGTGCTGACATAACCAATCTGTCTGTTATCAATGAGACGATCGGATAGCCCCTGACCGCGATGATCAAGGGAGTAAACATCGTAACCCTGATGATAAAGATCGAAGAATATTTCCTGATACTTCAGGGCAGATTCTCCGCGGCCATTGAGTACAAAGACCATTTTTTTATGTTTGGGGTGAGTAATGCGACACCAGTAAATCTGTTTATTGTCGAATGCTGTAATTTTTCCTTCTTCCCGTTTTTGCCATAAGGTTAGAATGTCATTATTGATAGCTTGCTCAAAGAGCGACTCTTGAGTATAAGAAGAAGGTGGCATCGCATGTCGGTTCATTTTTATTACAACTCAGTGGCAGTGATAGTTGGCGCCGGACCTGACCAGCGTATTTTAATATAGAGGAATTATCAATGGATCTACACGTTTGGGTGGCTTATATTGCAACCGCAGTGATTTTTAGCCTATCTCCGGGATCCGGAGCTGTAAATTCTATCAGTAATGGTTTGACTCATGGCATGAAGAAATCATTGATTTCTATCCTGGGACTTCAGCTTGGACTGACATTTCATATCATCTTTGTTGGTGCCGGGATTGGCGCTCTTGTCGCCGAGTCAGCTATCGCATTTTCTGTGATTAAGTGGGTTGGTGTTGCCTATCTGATATGGCTTGGAATTCAGAAATGGCGCGATACATCTCATGTTATTGTGACTCATCCGGAAAGTGCGTATCCATCTTCAGTGATGTTGTATAAATCATTACTGGTGAATTTGACAAACCCGAAATCAATCGTTTTTCTTGTGGCATTATTTCCTCAGTTTATTGATCCGCAAGCCCCCCATTTACCCCAACTGATTATCCTTGGGGTGACAACCGTGACGATTGATACCCTGGTCATGATTTTTTATACCGCAATGGCTGCAAGAATGGGGAAATGGGTGAGATCGGATAAAGCAATGCGCCGGTTAAATAAACTATTTGGTTCAGCTTTTTTAGGATGTGGTGCATTGCTGGCAGTCGCGAAAGCGTAGGGTTTGATCGATGCAATATTGTACATATGTCGCCAGGCAGCCAATTCTGAATAAAAAAGGTGTAACACTCGGTTATGAGTTGTTATTCCGTGATGGTGAATCCAATGCGTTTCCTGCTCATGTGAATTCTGAAAGAGCGACTTATCGTCTGGTGGCTGAAAATCTTGCGGCGATTGGCAAATGTTCTGAGCAGGGCGGTGCGCGTTGTTTTATCAATTTTCCATATAAAAGTCTGATTCGTCGTTTACCTTTTGCTTTACCAAAAGATGCCATTGTTATTGAGATTTTAGAAACGTGTCAGCCCAGTGATGAACTATTTGCCGTTATCAAAGAGCTTCACCGACAGGGTTATATGCTGGCACTGGATGATTTTTCCTATGCTCCTGACTGGGAAAGATTTTTGCCCTATATACATATTGTGAAGCTTGATGTGATGGCCTTGGGCATTCAGGTTGCCTGTGAGATTGTGAGGGAACGCTTAAATGATGGCTGTAAATGCCGGTTTCTGGCGGAAAGAGTTGAAACTGAGCAGGAATTCCGTCTGGCGAAAGAGGCTGGTTTTTTACTGTTTCAAGGGTATTTTTTTAAAAAACCTGAGTTAATTAAAAAGCGGTATTTCGGTCCCAGGCAAGTCACTGCAATGAGTCTGTTCCATGAAGTTTGCCGGCCAGAGATCAATTATGATCGGGTTGAGCAGATCATTGCCACCGATGTCACTTTATCCTATAAACTGCTGCACTTTGTGAATTTGCTTTCGGATCGAATCAGTGATGGTATTTCTTCTTTCCGGCAGGCACTGATTTATCTTGGACAAGATAAACTAAAGTCATTCGTGTCTTTAACGGCGGCGTCTTATATTGCAGTGAATAAGCCAAAGGAGCTTTACCGGTTATCCTTACAACGGGCGCAATTCTGCCAGTTGATGTCTGCGCATCCCATGTTTCGGGAATATCGAGAACAGGCTTTTTTAGTCGGTTTGCTTTCCGTTCTTGATGCTATTTTAGATACATCGATTGAAACTCTTTTAGAACAACTTCCGCTTCAGTCTTCGGTGAAGCGTGCTTTGTCCGGCCGTGAAGGAATATTAGGGAATTTGCTGCTTCTGCAGGAATGCTTTGAAACCGGAGACTGGGGTGGCCTCGAGTGTGGTTGTCGTGAGATGGGATTACAACTGGAAGATGTGAATATTTTTTTGCATAAAGCCTTATGCTGGAGTAATCGAATACAGCGGGCAGTATAGAAAGTGATATCCTTTGTCGTTGAAATCCGGCAAACAGGCAGTGATTGTTTGCCGGATCTCTGACTGAACCACAATGTGCGCTGATCAATTGAATGTGGATCATCATTTATAACATGTTTGCCGACTATTGAAGCCATGCATTGAACATCCAAAGCAGTTTTTCCTGCTCCCGGATATAGTCGCTCATTTGTGCGGCAGTACCTTCGTCGTCAGCATCTCCGGCAATCGCCAGTATTTCTCTTTGCTGATGCACCAGGATAGCCAGCCCTTCAACCAGAGCACTGACGGTCTCTTTTGCATTTGATGCCTGTTTATGTTCCTGTATTTCAGAGACATTAAGGTAGTCGCTGAATGTGTGGAGTGGGGTGCTGCCTAATGTGAGAATTCTTTCAGCAACTTCATCAATTTTTGTTTGCAGGTCTGTATATATTTCTTCAAATTTCGCATGAAGTTCGAAAAACTCAGGGCCTTTGATATTCCAGTGATAGCCGCGAACATTCATATAGAAAACCTGGTAATCAGACAGAAGATGATTGAGAGCAGTAGCCAGCTTTTGACTGATAGTATCGTCGAGACCAATGATATTCTTTTTCATGGGACACCTCTTAATTTCAGGAAACTGTGTCTATTTTAACCCGCCATCTTGAAAAGAAAATTTGATTATTCAAATTGAATCAATTGATAATTCCTATTAAAAATACAATCAATCTGGCGGATAAATCTGATAGGGGGAGAACATCAATTATTCTGTGGATGAATTATAATTGAAGTGATCTGATTATAAATGAGCCGAAAGGATGAGTGGTGATGTCAGAGGTTGATAAAGTAGTTCAGGGAACACATCAGTTAGAAGAGTTGTTACGTGTTCAGTACCATGCTCAGGGGGATAGTTTAGAGCAGTTGGTTGAGAGCAGTGTAGAACGCTTACCACATGATGCTGTGGTCAGGTTAAAGCGTATTAATGGTATGCGTAAAAAATTAGCTGATGTTAATCAATATACTCATGAAGACTGTTTACATTTTATGGATGACTATCATGCGTGTATGAAGGAATTGGTCCCCCGCAGTAATCGGTTTATCTGGAGAGCTGCATTCGTATTAATGAGCTTGATTACGTTGTTCGCGATGATTTTTTATTATGTACACTGGGATACGCTTTCCGTTCATTTGTTGAAGTAGCTCCGGTCGTTTTTCCAAATAAAAAGGCAGAGATACAATCTCTGCCTTTTTATTTGGGCAATCTGTGAAAGCAGATCAGTACATCATGGGCAGTGTCATCAAACCGATAAGTACTGCGATCATGATAAGCCCTTGCTTTTGAGATGATGTGATCATAACACTGCTCCTTAGGTAACTGCTACTATGTTATACAGAATAGCATTATTTTTGCTGTTTGATCAAATTAAATTAATGTGAAGGATAAAAAATCAAATATGTACGACGTTTTTTGTCACTTTTTGTGATGCTTTTCTTCTGGTTTTGACTGGTTATCTATTGTTCTGATGTTTATTTATCTGTTGCTTTGTTTTCTTAACTTGTTGTTTTTTATTGACTTATTTATGTTAATTTTTTGTTTTAAATTAATGACACTCATTTATGTGTATTTAAGGTTATTAAAATGAAATTATGGTTTAAATTGGAGCAATAAGGTCAAAATTATTTATCTAAATGATATTAGTTATCAGTTGGGTCAATGTTGATGTTAGTGAACACTGTTTATTGTATAAAATGATGCTGTGACTTCTGTTAAGGGAATGAAAGGTTAAAATTAGTATTTTGTCTGTTATTGGTGTGATTCTTATGCTCTATATAACATGATTAATCAGAGGGTTAATGTCAGTTTTGTTTGTGAGGTGTATTATCAGAATTCATATCGGATATCTGTGTCAGGTGAATATGTCAGCTTAGAAAGCTGATTGATATATAAGTTTATTCTCAAGCGGAAATACTTTGTTCAGATCGAATTTTTAATAAGTTTGAGTAGATTTCTGTCATCGTGCATTTAAACTGGCTGCAATTCTTTATCAGGGAATCAATTGGTATGGGGGAGAAAGGCAGATATCTCTTATTAACGGCATATGGTGTTGATCGTCCAACCCGGTATTTTTTCTATATATCAATTGCCTGCACTCTGTTGCTTCTGCTGAGTGTGACAATCAAATTACCAATCGTTTCCTCTTTCACAGCGTCTGGAATGGTTGGTTTCTCCGGGTATTTGGTATTTATCTGGCTGTTTCTGTCGTGTACGCATCAAAGGTTTTCTTTTTTAGCTTTTGTGTTGACATCGATTAGCCTCAATCTGACATTCTGGCTGAGGATATCTCATCCAGTCCAGATATGGCTGCTGATCTCGATACTTGCCGTGAGTATTGTGATGTTGCTTTTAGTGTTGCCGCGTATCGATCATAAATTGTTTCCTGTCTTTATTGTGGGTTTGCTGATGGTCAGTTTTGTCTGGGCTGCCTGTGAATTCTGGTTACAGGAGCATTCGTTGCGGGCCGGTGCCGGGACGACAGGGACAATTTTATGGGCACTGGTTACCTTCAGAGTGATGTTGTATCCGGCATATACGAAGCAGAATCAATTGAATATGTGGGTGATTGTTGGTTATCAGATTTCTCTCGCAGGCATTGCGGGCTCGTTATTATGGTGATCAGGTTGATCGTTTGAGCCGCAAAAGTGCTGTGATAACCGGAGTGAACCGCTGACCAATGCAGTAGCGCGAAGCGTACCGGGAATAATAAGGGAAGTGGACATACGTTCACAAAATCGTCAGAAAGATAAAAATATCCTGATTAGCCATTATCGAAATATATATTGGAGGTTGCTATACTGCGCCTCTTATTTTTTGTTTGTTTGAGAAGTGTTTTATGGAGATTTTTTCTATAGCGACCATGCTATTTCTGATTATGGATCCGTTGGGTAATTTACCAGTGGTTCTTTCCATTTTAAAACACCTTGATCCAAAGCGTCGACGGATTGTTCTGCTGCGAGAGTTAATTGTCGCTCTGCTCATTCTCATGCTGTTTTTGTTTGCTGGCAGAAATATCCTCGGTTTTTTACATGTTTCACCAGAAACGCTTAGTATTTCTGGTGGTGTGATTTTATTTATCATCGCGATTAAAATGATCTTTCCCAGTGCGGGTTCAATTACCGGCCTGGCGGCTGGTGAGGAGCCTTACATTGTCCCGATGGCTATTCCTATGATTGCCGGACCTTCGCTAATCGCATCACTGTTACTGCTTTCTTCTCAATATCCGGATCAGTTACCAGAGCTGGCACTTGCGGTCTTTTTAGCCTGGGTTGGTACATTTTTTATTTTAATGTTCTATGGTTTCTTTCATAAAATATTGGGTGAGAGAGGGCTAAAAGCGATAGAACGATTGATGGGGTTATTATTGGTGATGGTATCAACTCAGATGTTTCTGGACGGTGTTAAAAGTTATATGGCCAGCTAGATGACTGGCCTGAAATTATTTTCAATTTAGTTCCGGTGATAGAGGCGATAACAGACCTGTCCAGCGGTTTTTTCCCGGTGAAGTTGCCAGTGAGCTGGTACCGGATGTGGTTGCCACTCTTTTTCTGTTTCCAGATAAATAAGAGCGCCATCGGCTACCCACTGATAATCCTCAAGAAGTTTGATGACTTTTTCAGTGATGCCTTGTCTGAAGGGAGGATCAATAAAGATGATGTCGTATGGTGTTTCCGGTTGGTGTCGTGCCAGGTGGTTCAACGTATCTGCCTGAATAATATCAACTGTCTCTGCTGATAGTGTTTCTTTATTGGTCTGAAGTTGTCTGAATGCCTGAGAATCCAGCTCAAGCATTGTTACCAGCTGTGCCTGACGGGACGCGGCTTCAAACCCAAGGCTGCCTGAACCAGAAAACAGATCCAGACAACGGGAAAAGGGAATATCGGGAGATAACCAGTTAAATAAGGTTTCTTTGACTCTGTCCGTGGTGGGGCGCAATCCTTCAGCATTGTGTACCGGTAATTTTCTTCCTCTCCATTCACCACTGATAAGCCGGATAAAGCCTGAAGGTTTATTTGAATGTAGTTTGGTTGAGTGGCGATGTTTTCCCATGATTTTTTGACCAAAAATAAAATGTTAATATGATTCATCTGATGAAAGTATCAGGTAGAGATTAAAGTATAGATAATGTAAAACAAAGGCTTTAATCAGATGGTTGTCTCAGATTGTCCTTTATGTGCTGAATTGATGGCACAGATTGTGGGAAATTTTACAGGTTGAATTGTAAATTTTCACTGCTTTGTTCACTCTTTTGCAAAGCTTCTGCCTGATCTGATAGATGAAAAATTGACGTAATGATTGAACTGTGTAGCTTTTGAGATATAACAGGCAGATAGATTGTAAGTTTTTAAATAAATAGGTCCGGGATATTTCCAGATGACAGAAAAGAAAAAACGTGGTTTGTTGTCATGGCTTGGCTTTGGTGATGAGCCATCAGAACATGAAAAATCAGATGAGTTACAGGCTCAGGAAGCAGCAGAAGCTATCGATACTGAAGCGCAGGATACCGGTTCTGCTCTTGAAACAGAGACAGAGGTTCTCTCAGAAGATGATGACAAAAGCCGGAATGATAAGGTTGCTTTAACAGAAGCTGAACCAGATGCTTTACCCGGAGCTCAACCGGAAAGCCTGAGCTTTGAACAGGTTGACAAAGAAACTGTGGTTCAGGAGCAAATCAAACCCACAGAGAGTTTCTTTGTCCGTTTAAAGCGTGGTTTAAGCCGGACAAAAGCAAATATTGGTGCTGGCTTTTTTGGATTATTCAAAGGTAAAAAAATAGATGAAGATCTGTTTGAAGAGCTGGAAGAACAATTACTGATTGCTGACGTTGGTATGGACACCACTGTTAAAATTATCAAAAATCTGACTGAGAAAGCGACACGCCAGCAACTCAAAGATGGTGAAGCATTATACGCTATGCTAAAAGATGAAATGGCTGAGATTTTGACCCGGGTTGAGCAGCCATTGACGATTGATAAAGCGAAAACACCTTATGTCATTCTTATGGTGGGAGTGAATGGTGTCGGCAAAACAACCACGATTGGTAAACTGGCCAGACAATATCAGGCGGAAGGCAAAAAAGTCATGCTTGCTGCCGGGGATACTTTCCGGGCTGCAGCAGTAGAACAGCTTCAGGTCTGGGGACAGCGCAATAATGTACCTGTTGTGGCGCAGCATACCGGTGCTGACAGTGCTTCCGTGATTTTTGATGCCATTGAAGCTGCGAAAGCCCGGGGGGCTGATGTCGTGATTGCGGATACGGCTGGTCGCCTCCAGAATAAAAGCAATCTGATGGAAGAGTTGCGAAAAATTGTACGCGTTATGAAAAAACTCGATGACAGCGCACCCCATGAGATTATGTTAACACTGGATGCCGGAACCGGACAAAATGCAATGAGTCAGGCAAAACTATTCAGTGAAGTGGCGCCAGTCACCGGAATTACGCTGACCAAACTTGATGGGACAGCAAAAGGTGGAGTCATTTTTGCAATTGCAGATCAGTTTGAAATACCGATTCGCTTTATAGGTGTGGGTGAAGGGATTGAAGATTTGCGCCCATTTCAGACTCAAGAATTTATTGAAGCACTTTTCAGCAGGGATGAGTAGCTTGATTATCAGCTACAGCATTCAATTGTTTGTAACAACCATTATTCTGTTCTGAGGGAGAATATGGTGTGATCAGATTTCAACAAGTGAGTAAAGCTTATCGGGGAGGAAGGCAGGCCTTGCAAAAGGTCGACTTTTATCTTCCCCGGGGTGAAATGGTTTTTGTTGGCGGGCACTCAGGTGCCGGAAAAAGTACATTATTAAAGCTCATTTGTGCGATTGAACGTCCGACTGATGGCAGGATTCATTTTAATGGCCACGACATTACCCGGATTCCAAACCAGGACATCCCGTTTTTACGCAGGAATATCGGTTTTGTATTCCAGGATCACCGTTTGTTAATGGATCGCACGGTTTACGATAATGTTGCGCTGCCAATGAGAATTGAATCTGTATCTGAGAATGAGATCAAGAGGCGAGTATCCGCTGCGCTGGATAAAACAGATTTACTTGATAAAGTTCGCTGCTTGCCAAGTCAGTTATCCGGAGGCGAGCAGCAACGAGTGGGAATAGCAAGAGCGGTCGTTAACCGGCCAACGCTGCTTTTGGCTGATGAACCAACAGGAAATCTTGATCCTGATTTATCTCATCGTATTGTTCGCTTGTTTGAGGAATTTAACCGGGCTGGTGTGACAATACTGTTTGCCACACATGATATTCATTTGGTCAATTCCCGTCCTCAATACCGGCATCTGGAACTGAACCAGGGCTTTTTGAGTGAGGTAGATGATTATGGCACCAAAGAATAAACGAATAACGAAAAAGGTTCGGGAAAGCCAGAAACGTCCGCCGAAAGATGGATTTTTACTCATTCATTTCAAACAGGCGAAGGCTTCATTTTTATCCTTATGGTCACGACCTGTGGGAAATTTACTGACATTAGCTGTGATATCTATGGCTTTAGCCATGCCTGCTTGTCTGTATTTGCTCAGTAAAAATATTGCTTATGTTGCCAGCCATGTTTCCTCGCCCGCCCAGATCAGTGTTTATCTGCAGGAAGGTACATCTGAAGCCAGGGTTATGGTTCTGAAAGATGCTATTGAAGCTCGTGCTGATGTAAAAAAAGTGGACTATATCTCTTCCCAGCAGGGACTGGCAGAGTTGAGCAAGTATGCTGGCTTTGAGCAGGCGATTAGCCTTCTGGACGACTATGCTTTACCCGGAGTTTTAGTCATTACACCATCTGTTGGTGATCAGGGAGAAATTAAACAGTTTGCGGAGCAGCTTCAGAGCGAACAAAATGTGACCGATGTGCGTATGGATGAAGACTGGCTGACCCGTTTTGAGGCGATTAAAAACCTGGCCGTCGTGGTGGTGGTGAGTTTATCCTTATTAATGATGGCTGCGGTTTTTCTTATTGTTGGCAACACATTGCGTTTTAATGTGCTGGAAAATAAAGAAGAAATTCAGACCATGAAACTAATTGGTGCAACTGATACCTATATTTTGCGTCCATATTTATACTCTGGCATGTGGTTTGGCCTTTTGGGCGCTTGTATTGCCTGGCTTTTTACTGCGTTGTTAACTGTGCTTTTAGATAGTGCTGTGAATGATTTAGCGCGTCTGTATGATAGTCATTTTCGTCTTATCGGGCTGGAATGGGATGAGTCTTTATTGCTGCTGATGATCGGTGTGCTGATTGGTAGTATCGCTGCAAAATTGTCTGCCTTACGTCATTTAAAAGAAATTGAACCAGTATAAGCTATATTTGTCTTAGCTAGAGCGTGTTTATCTTTCATGGTCTGGCCTGTAGTCGTCATACAGCTTGAAAACGAATGATGCAGAGAGCACTTGACATTGTGTCAGAAATTGTATATTTGTATCGGTTACATTTGATCCGGGATAAGATCCGGGCAGAGAAAGAACACTTTTAGTCAAACTTGGTGAGGAATTGAATGGCAAACCAAACGTACCCAATGGCTCTGGTAACACAAGATAGTCTGGATAGCTATATTCGAACCGTTAACGGCTATCCGATGTTGACTGCTGAGGAGGAGCGTGAGCTTGCAGAGCGATTACATTACAACGGTGAAATTGATGCGGCGAAAGGCTTAATTTTATCTCACCTTCGCTTTGTTGTGCACATTGCCCGTGGTTACTCTGGTTATGGTTTACCAATGGCGGATTTAGTTCAGGAAGGTAATATCGGCTTGATGAAAGCGGTAAAACGTTTTAATCCTGAAGTCGGAGTCCGGTTGGTTTCTTTTGCTGTTCACTGGATCAAGGCAGAGATTCACGAATATGTCTTACGTAACTGGCGTATTGTTAAAATTGCGACCACGAAAGCACAGCGTAAATTGTTTTTTAATTTGAGAAAGTCTAAAAAACGCTTGGGCTGGTTTAATAACGGTGAAGTTGAGACTGTTGCAAAAGAGCTCGGGGTTGAGCCTTCTGAGGTACGCGAGATGGAATCGCGGCTTGCCGCTCAGGATGCAACGTTTGATTTGACGGTTGATGATGATGAAACAGGTGCATCGTCAGCTCCGGTTCTGTTTCTGGAAGACAAAAGTTCTGATGTTGCAGAAAATGTTGAAGCATCGAATTGGGAGCAACATACGAATCGTCGGTTATCCCTTGCTTTATCTTGTCTTGATGAACGTAGTCAGTATATTGTGCGCTCCAGATGGCTCAATGATACAAAAGAAACGTTGCAGGATTTAGCTGATAAGTATGGCGTGTCTGCTGAACGAATTCGTCAGCTGGAAAAGAATGCAATGAAAAAACTAAGAGATGCTGTTGGGGAAATGTAGTCTTTCCCTGAAGGATTGAACAAAGGAGCCGGGATCTGCATGATCCCGGTTTTTTTGTGCTGAGAAAACCCCCAGCTAGGCTGGGGGTTCCGTAAAGCTTTAAGCTATGAGTCAGTTATAAAACCCCTTTCAATTTGTTAAAACACCTTGCGGTCTGGCAACTGCAAAAGTTAAACAAAAATTGAAAGGGGGTCCCAATGGGGGACGAAAAGAGCTTAGCGCACACAAGATGGAATTGTAAATATCACATCGTATTTGCACCCAAGTATCGAAGACAGGTTTTCTACGGAGAAAAACGAAGAGCGATAGGCGAAATATTGAGAAAACTCTGTGAATGGAAAAAGGTGAATATTCTGGAAGCAGAGTGTTGTGTTGATCATATTCACATGTTGTTAGAAATTCCGCCGAAAATGAGCGTTTCGAGTTTTATGGGGTATTTGAAGGGAAAAAGTAGTCTGATGCTCTACGAGCAATTTGAGGACATCTATGCAAATGTCAGATCGCGTGATGCGCCTGTTAGGGCGCTGCTGGTAGGAGAGCCTTATAGGCGCATATGAAAAACCTCCGGCTATGCCGGAGGATATTTTTTTTTACGGATTTATCCTGATCTTCTTTGGGGCACGCGGGAATGCAATCCTTGTGGATAAGTCTGTGTCTAAATTATCTTACACTAGCAACCATTCACTGTGACACGGGTGTTAAACCGGGTTACTTTATTGGGGATAGAAAGATAATTATACACAGAAAGATAAAGATCATTTCTATATATAGTGGATCCTAAGCTTTTGAAATACCTTATCAACACAATCCACAGACTTATCCACCAGTGGTGTGAATTTGTACTAAACCTGATAACCTTATGATGTATCGGTATTTGAGGTACACTGGATAGGTTACAATAGACGCTCATCAATAGTGCAGGTCTGGTAATTTATGGAGCAATTTCAACATATCGATGTTCAGGGAGCCGTCAGGCTGATTGAGGACAAAGGAGCAACGCTTTTTGATATCCGGGATCCTCAGTCTTTTCGTGTTGCACATGCAAAGAGTGCACTTCATTTGACGAATGATACAGTTGTGAGTTTACTGGAACAACTTGATTATGATACACCGCTTTTGGTGATGTGTTATCACGGTATCAGTAGTCAGGGAGCAGCTCAGTATTTGGTTAATCAGGGATTTGAAGACGTGTATAGTGTTGATGGGGGATTTGAAGCATGGCAGAGAGCTGGCTTACCCACAGAATAAATATGAAGATTAAATAATATGATTCAATTGGTGACGGTCAATAATCCACGTCTGGCTCAGGCATTTGTCGACTACATGGCATCACAAAACATAGAAATGAAGATGACAGGTGATGGCAATGGCAATTTTAGTCTGTGGTTGGTGCGCGATGAAGAGTTTGAGGAAGTTGAGCAAGAATTAAAATATTTTCTTCGTCATCCGGAAGACAAAAAGTATTCTGCGGCTTCATGGGAATTGACCGGTCATCAACGTCCATCATTCAACTATGATTCTGGTTATCCGGGGTTTTTTGCAATCATTCGTCGTAAAGCCGGAGTTTTTACGCTTGCCGTGATGGTGTTGTGTATTTTTGTTTTCTTCCTGCAAAACTTTGGCTTGAGACAAATTATTTTCAGTTCACTCCATTTTCCGGATTCTCATGCCGAAGGGTGGCAGTTATGGCGATGGGTAAGTCATGCATTCCTTCATTTTTCAGCGATGCACATTACATTCAATCTGTTGTGGTGGTGGTTTTTTGGCGGAGATATTGAAAAGCGGTTAGGTGTTGTTAAACTTGGCGGGCTTTTTTTGGTATCTGCAGCAGTTTCAGGGTTAGTTCAATTCTGGTTTGAAGGCGCTAATTTTGGCGGTCTGTCAGGTGTTATTTACGCATTAGTTGGCTATGTATGGATGATGGGCTGGAAGAAGCCGGAAGCCGGACTGACAATTCATCAACCATTACTGGGATTTATGCTGATTTGGCTGGTGATTGGATACGTTCAACCATTTATACCTATCGCAAACAGCGCACACCTTGCCGGTTTAGTCGTTGGGGTACTCATGGGGCTAAATGAAGCCCGTCACCGATCGTGAATACGGGCTATTATTACTATCTGAAGTTAGTAAATATATTTAGTAAACAGCAGATCCGCAATCAAAGGTCTGCCGGTTTCAGGGAGTAACAAATCATTGAGTTTTTTGACCAGCTTTTTACGCAAATCTTCCCTGCCGGATAGTGATTTAATCGTATCTTCTGTTTGTTTTCCCATGATTTCAACAATGGTATCCCGGATTAAAGGCTGATGTTTTTCAACAGTAGGAAGATCTTTACTGTCAGCAACCATAATCTCGATGCGCAGCTGGATGTAACCAAGCTTTTTACCTTTCGTAAAGTAATTTGTAGTCAGGTCTGGTTCCAGAGTGAAATACGCGAGTTTAGGGCCATCTTTACTATCTTCGGCATGGCCCGGGAATGCAGCCACTGTGCTAAAGATGAAAAATAGTAAGGTGAAGTAACGTTTCAGCATAATTTTGTCATTTCTGTTGGTAGTTCATGATACTCGAACAACTAAGGTCTTGTTACAATACTTGACTCATTTATAGTAAGACAAGATATTTTTGCAGCGAAGTTGAAGCTATCGTTGTATCGGCACACAAGCACTAATGACAACAAAAGCATTGACTAAATAATAATATAATATGGATCTAACAATTTCTCCTTATCTGTCTGTACTAAATCAGATAAATTGGCAAGATGTTAACAATTTCAACTTTCCGGATTTATGGGTGCAGCAATGGTTGTCCGAGCAGGGCTCGTTATCTGAGTTGATGAAGAAGTATTGCCAGACTCTCTCCGTGACTCTGTTGAAAAATGAATGGTTTGAGGCGTTGCACATGGCTGGTGATGAACAGTTGCTATTGCAAAATCCAGAGCGTTGTTTACTTCGGCAGGTTGTGTTGTCTGGCGATGATTCTTCATGGGTTATTGGCCATACTTTAATACCGGAAGTCACATTTCAGAATGCATCCTGTGACTTTTCAACCCTCGAAGAGAAGCCGATAGGTGAATTAGTTTTTCGTATGTCGGATGTTTTCAGGGATGAGCTGAAAGTTGCGCAAGTGTCACTGATGAATGAAATATTTTGGGCGCGCCGGTCAAGACTGTGGGTAAATGGGTATCCGCTTTTAGTGACTGAACTGTTTTTACCTGACTCGCCTGTATATCGATAGGAGCCTGATCATGACAGTATCTAAAGCAAGAGCATACTGGCAACTGATGCGTATGGATCGTCCCATTGGATCATTTTTGTTATTGTGGCCAACGCTTTGGGCTCTGATTCTTTCGGCTCAGGGATTACCTGATCCGGGGGTGTTGTGCGTATTTTTTCTTGGTGTCCTGCTGATGCGATCAGCTGGTTGTGTCATTAATGATTTTGCTGACAGGCATGTCGATGGTCATGTAGAAAGAACCAAATCCCGGCCTTTGCCATCAGGTATGGTGACAGAAAAGGAAGCTGTCAGTCTGTTTTTTTTCTTGTCTGTTGCTTCATTTATTCTGGTATTAACCATGAATAAGTTAACTATCCAGCTTTCATTTGCCGGGATTGTTCTGGCGTTTGTTTATCCATTTATGAAACGTTACACCCACTTGCCCCAGTTATTTCTTGGATTAGCATTTAGCTGGTCAATTCCAATGGCGTGGGCGGCACAGGCGAATAGTTTGCCTTCTGTGGTTTGGTTTATTTTTATGACAAATGTCATATGGACTATTGCTTATGACACACAATATGCCATGGCTGACCGGGAAGATGATTTAAAGATCGGCGTGAAATCAACGGCCATCCTGTTTGGACGGCATGACAAACTTGTGATTGGTATTCTTCAGTTGATGACTTTATTAATGCTGACTGGCATTGGAATCATGTATCAGTTAGGCGCTGCATTTTACTGGAGTATTTTGATCGCAAGTGGTTTGTTTGTTTATCAGCAGCATCTTATCCGGCACAGGGAAAGTCGCCAGTGTTTTCAGGCATTTCTGAATAATAACTATGTGGGAATGATTATTGCCGCAGGATTGTTAGTGTCGATGTGGTAAACCGGGCCCGCCATCAATATTAGTTCTGGCGGGCTGATTGTGTTCAAATACTGGTCCAATCGTTACTCAACACGGTAAATACTTTCCTGAATGGTCAATCGTACTTCCGGATACAGCAGCGTTGTCAGTAATTCAGATAACTCCGCACATAGGTCGGCCTGATCAAGATAATGTTTCTGCCTGAGTGTATACATGAGTGAAGCAAAAACACTTTTATCGAAAAATTCCGGTGCATTAATTCCGTGTAGCCTTCCCAGACGACGGGCAATTTCCTGACTATTTTGTTCCAGCTGATTTTTATCCATTTCCGGGCGTCTGACCATCAGGCTGACGGTAATTGCGTAACGTTGCAGCGTTTCAGATATTGTTCTTCCCAGTAGCATCAACACCTGAATTTTTGCCGGGTTAAGCGCTATTTTATTATCCCTGCATTGAATCAAGTCCTGGCGTCTTAGTTCCTGAATATACCGGTTGACCGTTTCATCTAACTTATCTTCCGGGCAGCTGAGGGACAGTTCATGCTGAATCAGAGGATAAATGATACGGACATATTGGCAGAGCTGAGTTGCTGAGACAGACTGATGGCGGATTAAAATCTGAGCAATCAGAGAGGGAAGGGCGAGGATATGAATAATATTGTTACGGTAGTAAGTCATTAAGACTGACTGCTTTCTGTCAAGGGATATAATTTCTCCCATACTATCGGCATCAACCATAAATTTATTCAAAGATTCAGCATGACGAACAAGGGACTCTGCGTTGTCATCCGGCACGGTGAAGGTTGATGAATAAGGGACATTTTTAAAAATATCCAGATAACATTCGATCTGTCTGACCAGATTTTCTCTGGATAAAGAGCGTTGTCGTGAAGCAAGGATTGCGGTTGCGCATAGTGTGAGTGCATTCGTCGCCGCTGCATCATTGATATGTGTCATCATTTTATTGGCAAGCTGATTGACGACCGGGCTGAGCCAGCTTGGCCGTACATTACCGAGTTTATCAATATCTTGTGTCCATTCAGGCACATGATCATGCAAAAACTGATTGAGCGAGACCGGTTCACCAAAATTAACGTACCCTTTACCGAAATTCCGGAGTTTACGGATTGTTTTTATCACCAGTCCGGCATTTTCTTTTTCTTTCTGTTTTCCCCGTAATTCCTTTGCATAGGTAGATACCTCCATGACGTGTTCATATCCGATGTAAACAGGAACAAGCGTCACTGGCCGGTTTAGTCCTCTGAGCAATGCCTGAATTGTCATTGCCAGCATCCCGGTTTTAGCCGGAAGCAGCCGTCCCGTCCGGGAGCGGCCACCTTCACTAAAATATTCTACCGGATAGCCCTTTGCGAACAAATCGGCGAGATATTCTCTGAATATGGCGGAATAGAGTTTATTGCCTTTAAAACTTCGCCGGATGAAGAATGCTCCCGCGCGGCGGAAAAGCGGGCCTGCCGGAAAGAAATTCAGATTAATGCCTGCAGCAATATGTGGTGGAACCATGCCTTCATGATAGAGAACGTAGGATAACAGAAGGTAATCCATATGGCTTCGGTGGCATGGAACGTAGACAATTTCATGTCCATCCTGAGCCAGTTTTCTGACGCTGGCTGCATTGTTAATGATTAACCCCTGATAAATCCTGTTCCACAGCCATCCCAGTATCCGATCGCTTTTTTTGATCAATGAATAGGAGAAATCTGCGGCAATTTCATCCAGAATTTTCAGCGCTTCTCTCTGGACTTTTTCCCGGGGAAGCTGTTTGCTTTTCACTTCTTCATCAATTGCATGACGAATTGATGCCGATTGCATCAGCTGTTGGAACAGCACTTGTCGTTCCGGTAATGATGGTCCTGATGCAGCCAGTTTTTGCCTCGAAAAATGAATTCGTGCGACCCGGGCCAGTTTATGTGCAATCGCACTGTCGGTGCCATGGTGATCGGCCATATACCGTAATGAGACGACCGGACTAAATCTGACTAAACAATCCCGGCCAGAGAAAATTAAAGCTTTCGCTTTTTGCGGACCATTCATCGATTCAAGATACGCTTTGTGCTTTGATTGTTTGCCTGGCTTTCTTCCCCATAGCACAGTGGCAGGTATCAGTTGAATATCGAGTGTGGGATCCTGCTGATGAAGTGAAAGTAATTCGCTGAACAGGTGAATCGACTCCCCCGGTATATGATTGTCATTCTGTAAGACAGTCGGACGGGAGGCAATAAACACATAGCGGGCCAGCGATTTGCCATTCACCGTTAGCGGATGCAAAGGATCCGGTAAACCTAACCTGTCTGTGTGCTTCTTTAATGTCAGTAAATCAATATCTGACTGGAACGGCAAGGCATAAACGACTGGTTTATGCCTGTCGATTTGATTGTCTTTGACAGGATCCGCAGGGACAACAGTTCCTTTTGCAAAAAGACGAACAGGTAATTTAAGAAGTGAATGAACCATAGATTGCCGGGAAGACATAAGATGCAAACTCTCAAGGGTGAATGGTATAAAAATGAATATTAATGGTGCTATCTGTACCGGATCATCCGGATATCAAAAACAGATAAAACCTTTCACAGTCCGGCTGACTTTTATCACTGATATTCGCTTTGTGCAACTTACAATTGAAAATATGGGGACTTTAGCTTTTCATTTAAGTTGATACTGGATATACTCACAGTTAACTGTATAAAAAAACAGGTGGATTATGAAGCCTTTAACTGCAAGACAGCAAGAAGTATTTGATCTGATACGAAGCCGTATTGAAGATACCGGTATGCCCCCAACACGGGCCGAAATAGCACGTGAGCTGGGATTCCGTTCCGCTAATGCTGCAGAAGAGCATCTGAAAGCACTGGCCCGTAAACAAGTGATTGAGATTGTTCCCGGAACATCCAGAGGTATTCGTATTTTAATTGATGCTTCAAATGGCGAGGAGGGACTCCCGCTGATTGGTCGGGTTGCAGCAGGAGAGCCAATCCTTGCTCAGGAACATGTTGAAACCCATTATCAGGTTGATCCTATGATGTTCAAACCACAGGCTGACTTTCTTTTGCGGGTTCACGGAGAGAGTATGAAAAACATCGGGATCATGGATGGTGATCTGTTGGCCGTACATAAGACTCAGGATGTCACCAATGGTCAGGTCGTTGTGGCACGGCTGGAAGATGATGTAACCGTGAAAAGGCTTGAGAAGAACGGATCTGTTGTACGGCTGCATGCAGAGAATGAAGAATTCTCCCCCATTGAAGTTGATTTAACCTGTGAAGCGCTGACAATTGAAGGCATTGCCGTCGGTATCATCAGAAATACGGACTGGATGTAATTCTGGGCAGAAGAGACCGTGTTGAAAGTTTTTCAAACTGAAGAACGTGAATGAAAGGCCGTTTCCGGCCTTTTCGGTTAAAATCAGAATAGTCTGTTCAGGCCATTCAATGCAGCAACCCGATATGCTTCAGCCATCGTTGGATAATTGAATGTTGTGTTTACAAAATACTCAATTGTATTCGCTTCACCTTTTTGTTCCATAATTGCCTGACCAATATGAATGATTTCTGAAGCTCTTTCGCCAAAGCAGTGAATCCCTAAAATCTCTTTTGTTTCCCGGTGAAACAGAATTTTCAGGTTACCCACTTCTGTCCCGGCTATTTGCGCTCTGGCCAGATGTTTAAATGAAGAGCGGCCAACTTCGTAAGGTATTTTGGCCAATGTTAACTCTTGCTCTGTTCTGCCAACTGAACTGATTTCCGGAATGGTATAGATGCCTGTTGGTATATCTTCAATTAAGTGATTTTGTGCCTGTCCGGTTGCAATGATTTCAGCAACAAACCTTCCCTGATCATAAGCAGCACTGGCTAAACTCGGATAACCAATGACATCACCTACAGCATAGATATGATCGCTGTCAGTCTGATAGTTTTGATTTACTTTCAGCTGCCCTCTGGAATCAGGTGTAATCCCTATAGCAGAAAGATTTAACAACTCTGTATTACCGGATCTGCCGTTTGCATAAAGCAGACAATCTGCTTTCATTTTTTTACCAGACTGCAGATGAACAATGACGCCATTATCAGATCCCTCAATCTTTTGATAAGTCTCATCATTGCGGATAATGACGCCATTATTCCAAAAATGGTAAGACAAAGCGTCTGAGACTTCATTATCCAGGAAGGAAAGAAGCCTGTCCCGGGTATTGATTAAATCTGTTTTGACATCCAGCCCTCTGAATATGGAAGCATATTCACAACCAATGACACCTGCGCCATAGATGATGATATGTCTTGGGTCATGGGCGAGATTCAGAATTGAATCACTGTCATAGATACGCTCATGATGAAAATCTATATCCTGAGGGTGGTAAGGGCGGGAACCTGTCGCGATTACAAATTTATCGGCTGTATATCGGTCTTTCTTCCCGTCAGGTTGGGTAATTTCAAGAGTGTGCTCGTCGACAAAGCTCGCTAATCCAAACAACAAAGCGCATTGGTTTCTGTCATAAAAGCCTTGTCTCAGTCGGGTTTGTTTATCAATGACTGATTTTGCATGATTGAGGATATTGGAAAACGTGCTGTGAAGGCTGGTGTTGTTATGACAAAAAAGCGTATTGTTATTAAATTCAATAATACGGCTGACCGCATGTCTGAGAGCTTTTGAAGGGATAGTTCCCCAATGCGTACATCCTCCTCCAACACTGCTTTCTTTCTCAACAATGGCAACATTTAAACCGGCCTTTGTCAGTCCCATGGCCGCGCCTTCTCCGCCAGGACCGCTACCAATTACTATGGCGTCGAAATGATGTGACTGTGACATAATGTTTTCTGCCTTCCATGAATGAACATTAGATATAATCTTATCGTAACGTATTCAATATGCATGAGATTCAGCCTGAATCAGTGATGGTGATCGCTGTTATGGAATTGTAAGTTATCAGATATGGAACAAAATCTGTTGTCTGCCATCTTTAGGTGCAGTAGGTATTCAGGGTATAGTAGGGATTCGTTTAGTTTTTATTTGGAATGATTTTCATGGGAATTCGGGCGCAACAGAAAGAGAAGACGCGGCGTTCATTAATCGATGCCGCATTTCGCCAGCTCAGTGCTGAGCGAAGTTTCTCCAGCCTGAGTTTGCGGGAAGTTACCAGAGAAGCAGGTATTGCACCAACATCATTTTACCGACATTTTGAAAGTATGGATGAGTTGGGATTGACCATGGTGGACGAAGGGGGGTTACTACTTCGCCAGCTGATGCGTCAGGCCAGGCAACGCATTGCTAAAGAAGGAAGTGTCATCCGTACTTCGGTAGAAACGTTCATGGAATTTATCGAATGTAATCCCAATGTATTCAGATTGTTACTCCGGGAACGCTCTGGTATCTCCTATGAGTTTCGTGTTGCTGTCGCAAGAGAGATTCAGCATTTTTCGGCTGAACTAACTGAGTATCTTGTTTTCAAAGGTGTAGAACGTGATATGGCTGCGATTCAGGCTGAAGCTTCAGTCACGCTGGTTTTCAGCTCAGGTGCTGAAGCGATGGATTTAGATAAAAATGAAAGAGATGCGTTAGCTGAGCGGTTGATTATTCAGTTGAGAATCATCGCTCAGGGAGTAAACCATTACCGTATATTAGGTGAACATTATCAGTAAAATGGAGTAAATGAATGTCGAATAATGATTGTAGCTTTCGTTCCGGTATGGAGCGAAAAAATCTGATACTTGCTTTTGTTGCCGGAGTCTGCGGCGATGCTATTTTGTCCTGGCTGACAATGAGCGAAGTTTCTTTCTCAATTTTTCCATTTATTGCATTGGCATTAGCGGTTCAGTCACTGTATCAGTCTTATTTACAACATCCTGTTTCAGAAGATTTTCCATTAGTCGGCGTCGCTTGTTTCTTTGTCGGAATTTTTGGTCATTCAGCATTTATGAAAGCGCAATACCCCGAAGAAGGATCTAATTTTCTGGCAATTATTCTGACGCTGTTATTGATGATGTGGATAGGTAAGAAAATGGGATATTGGGGCAGGAAAGATTAATCTTCAGGTTTTAGTTTGTGGATGAAGGGCGCAGATGATCGCGCCCTTTTTTGATGAATTACGATCTTACTTCCAGCAACACACCTGCTTCCATATGGTGGGTGTATGGAAACTGGTCAAATAAAGCAAACCTTGAAATCTTATGCGTTTGATTCAATACTTCCAGGTTCTGCCTCAGTGTTTCAGGATTGCAGGAGATGTACAAAATTCTGGGATATTTCTGGACCATTTTACAGGTATCAATGTCCATACCTGAGCGGGGTGGGTCGACGAAAATGGTTTCACACTGATAGCCTTGCAGATCAATATTGGCATCTTTTAGCCGCCGGAATTCTCTTTTTCCTTCCATTGCCTCGGTAAATTCTTCGGCAGACATACGAATGATTTGCACATTCTCAATATGATTGGCAGCAATATTATATTGGGCTGACTGAACTGATGGTTTTGCCAGCTCGGTTGCCAGAACACGGTTGAAATTTTGTGCCAGGGCTAAGGAGAAATTACCGTTACCGCAATAGAGTTCCAGCAAATCTCCCTGACTCTCCCGTGTGCAATCCACAGCCCATTCCAACATTTTTTCAGCGACTTTCCCATTCGGCTGGGTGAAGCTGTTTTCGACTTGCTGATAAATGAATGGCTGGCCGTATACTGAGAGTGTTTCGGTGACATAGTCTCTTTCCAGTACCTTTTTGATTTTTCTTGCGCGGCCAATAATATTGATTTGAAATCCATCCTGGATCAGTTGCTGTCTGAGATGGCGGGCTTGTTCATCCCATTCATCATTGATTGGCTTGTGGTATAAGAGTGACACCAAAATTTCACCGCTGAGTGTCGAGAGAAAGTCTACCTGAAATAGTTTGTGGCGGAGTATATCGGTTGCTTTAATCTTTTCAATTAATGCCGGCATCACCTGGTTAATGAGCAGACTGGCAGCCGGAAACTGGTCAACACGATATTTCTGTTTGGTCGTCTGATCAAACATGATGTAGTAAAGGTCTTCACCTTCATGCCATACCCGAAACTCAGCTCTCATCCGATAATGTTTTTCCGGAGAGTCAAACACCTCTAGTTCCGGTGCATTGAAGTCAGCAAACATATTTTTGAGTGTCGAGACTTTTTTTTCCAGTTGCTCCAGGTAAGTTGCAGCATTTGTGTCAGGATTCATCATAATTCAGCCTCGTCATCAAAAGGGAAAGTTCAGAAGAGCGCAGATTTTATTCAATTCAGTATTAATGTCTAGTGAATTCATATGTAATCTTTACGGTTAAGTGCCTTCATGCATAGTGATTCTTCACATCTGGACATCTCTATCAATGCTCAATACTATCTGTCGCGGCTGGTGGTTCTGTCATGTGCAGAACTGAAAAGGGAATCTGGTGCAAATCCAGAACTGACGCGCAGCGGTAAAAGAGAACAAAGGTTGAGTCAACACTGCACTAAATTCATTCATGTGTGGGAAGTTAAACCGGAGGCGATGAGTAAATCAGCGTTTACACATCATGCTCTTGAGTCCGAAGACCTGCCAGTGACCGAAGAATGATTATCTTTCAGACGGACTACGCGATTTAGGGAATAATAATGAATAAAACATGTTTGGCGATAGCGGTTGCATCGCTGTTTTCGTATGTAGGCAGTACTTATGCAGATGAACCAGTGATTGTATCTGCAAACCGATATGAACAATCAGCAGGTACGACTCTGGCTGATGTTGAATTAATCACAAGAGAAGATATCGAAACAACTCAGGCCAAGAGTTTGCCGCAGCTGCTGCGCCGGTTGGTTGGGATCCAGGTCTTTCAGAATGGAGGCCGGGGACAAAATGCATCACTGAGTGTTCGGGGTACATCTTCTTCACAAGTGTTAGTTTTAGTGGATGGTGTCCGTTTTGCCCGAGCTGCTAAAGGTGCAGTAGACTTTAACCAAATTCCGTTGAACTATATCCGGAGAATCGAATATATCCGTGGTGCAAGAGCCTCTCTCTATGGCTCAGAAGCGATCGGTGGTGTGATCAATATTATTACGATTGCCCGATCTGAGCATGAAGTGAAAGAAGTTAATGTGGGCTTGGGAAGTCTGGATTATAAAGAAATCAATGCAATTGCCGGATTACAGACCACAGAAAAGAGCCAGTTGAATTTAGCGGCTGGTCATGAAAGTACCGACGGTTACAATGTGCATCCGCTTACTGGCGTTAATGACAATGATAAACACGGGTTTAAAAGCAGCCATGGCTTGATTGGTTACGTGCATCAGGTTAACGACCATATACAGTTATTCAGCCATGCAAGAATGTATCAAAATACCTATCAATATGATGGCAGTTTTTCTTCTTTTCACAGCCTTAAAGAAAGTGAAAAGAAAGATTATGCGGTCACTCTGGGCGGTAACTTTGAACAGGAACAATTTCATTCATCTCTGATGATGAATACACAGCGTCAGCGGGGGTGGAATTATACTCAATCAACCGGAAAAGACTCCGGTACAAAAGATAAAGTTCATCAGCAAAATATTCAGTGGAATAGTCACTACGAATTGAACCCTGCAACAGTGGTTGGTGGTGGTATTGACTGGAGAAATGAATCTTATAGTGATATCAATAACTCGAATAGATTTGATCGTGAAAACTTCGCTGCATATGGCTTTGGATCTTATCAGAAGGAAAAATTGTTACTCGAAGCGAGTCTTCGGGGGGATCACAATCAGGAATTTGGTGGGCGTGCAACTTATAACCTTGGGGCCGGATATCAATTTATTCCTGAGTTTGGTCTGAAATTAAATTATGGCACGGCATTTAAAGCGCCAAATCTATACCAGCAATATGATCCAACATATGGTGAAACAAACCTTAAATCTGAAAAGTCGAAAAATGCAGAAATATCATTTGAAGGTGATATTCAGGGCATTGGGTGGTCTGTTTCAGCATATAATTATAAGATCGATAATCTGATTGATTATAATCCTTCAACATTTGTATACATGAATGTGGATGGAGAAACGAATATTAAAGGTGTTGAGTTTACTTCAGAATTTAATACCGGAATCATTCAGCATCAGATTAGTGCAGAATATAAGCATGCTGAAGATGAGAATGGTCAACAACTCCAGCGCCGTGCTAAAGAAATGTATAAGTGGAATGCGTTGATTAGTTTCTCTCAACTTGACTGGTCAGTCAGTTACCAATTTGTTGGTGAACGTCCCGATGTTGACTATAGCTCTTATCCATACAATAACATTGTCTTGGGGGGGTACTCACTTGTTGATACAGCGGTTAGCTATTATGCCAGTGAATCAGTAACTATAAATGCCCGTATTGATAATCTCTTTGATAAAGAATATGAAACAGCGAAAGGGTATGTATCTCCTGAACGTGCATACTATCTGAACATTCGATATCAATTTTAGAATTGAATGAATCATATATTATCTCTGGTAGCGCAGTTATGCACTGCACTACCAGCTTTATATAAGCTGTGCCCCCTTTCTTTAACTTTTACCCCGATATGCCCTGAGAGGCGTTGTCATTTTTTTACTTAAGCGTATTATTCGCGGATAAGTTGTTATATAAATCAGTTTAATATCGTGTCCACATTGGCATCTAACATTCTTATTTTTGATTCCGGAGTCGGTGGATTGTCCGTCTACCAGGAAATCTATCAGCTGTTGCCGCAACATAATTATATTTACCTGTTCGATAATGAGGCCTATCCCTATGGGGAATTACCATCCTCGGTTTTATTGCAACGTGTCGGGTTACTCATTGGCAATATGGTTCGAAGCCATGATATCGATATTGTTATTATTGCCTGTAATACGGCAAGTACGATTGTACTGCCGTCTCTGAGAACGATGCTAAGTATTCCCGTAGTGGGGGTTGTGCCAGCTATCAAGCCTGCTTGCCTGCTTGCCAGGCATCGTGTCGGTCTTATCGCAACGCCTGCGACGGTTAACAGGCAGTATACCTCGGACTTAATCAATGATTTTTCATCCGGAAAAGAAGTGATCAGGCTGGGTTCGACCACATTGGTTGATATTGCAGAGAATAAGATGAGAGGAGAGACTATTGATATTGATGAGATACAAAAAGTTCTCCAGCCTGTAATCAACCAAATTGATGTTGCTGTTTTAGGGTGTACCCATTTCCCATTGATCAGAGATGAAATTCAGACTGTATTGGGCAGCGAGACACTCCTGATTGATTCTGGTTATGCGATTGCGAAAAGAGTAGAAGGCTTATTGCAGAGCCGCATCTCGCGTCACAGAAGTCAACATTTCCTGATGTATGCCAGCGCTACCCCAAATAATCCGGGTGCGCTGGAAGAAACCGTCAGACAGTTAGGATTCAATCGGATTCAATTGATTCCGGCGACTTAGGATCATTTGCTACACGAACTTTTAATGTTCTGTCCATGTAATTATGTTCATTCAGATTCTCCAGTGCTCTGGGTGCATCTGATGCAGGCATAACCACAAAACCAAATCCGCGTCGTTTTCCTGTCCGTTTATCTTTCATTAAGCGAACTGCAAAAACATCACCATACTGAGCAAATAAGGTTTTCACATTCGACTCATTTGCTTTGTAGGGTAGATTTCCTACATATAAAGTGGTCGTTTTACTCTGAGATTGTTCTGCTGACGGAGCCTTAGCGACACGTGTGTTCAAAAAAAACAGCACAGTCGCACCTATAGTGCCGGCGAGAAATGCAAAAAATGAGGGAAGCGTTATCTGAGATAATATAGCAACACCTACAATGCTATATACGGCCACCCATAAAACGGTTTTATTTAAATTCATATTGGAATACTACTTATCAATTAATAAGAAAGCTGAATAATTATAAAAAAAAGAACAGATATATGAATCTTACGTTTATGTATGGTGTTTTTCCAATCAATCGCTGTGATTGTCTTCAAAGGTTATAACATTAATTTACCTGGATTGTGTGATTATTGTCCAAACAAATAAAAAACATAAAAAAGTACTTGCCAGATATAATTACTCCCCTATAATGCGCCCCACTGACACGGGATGGCGGCAACAACAGCCTGAACGATGTGAGTCCGGTCAGGGCTTAAAAGGAAAATTTAAAAAAGTGTTTGACACTGATAATTATCCCGCTAGAATGACCGCCTCTTCGAAGCAATGCTGAGAAGAGCAGCTCTTTAACAATATAAACCAATCAATCTGTGTGGGTACTCGTTAACAGATATCTTATAAAAAGATTTATCAGTGAATGAGTGACCAAATCGATATCTCTGATGAGATATTGGCACAGTCAATTCGATATTACGATGTAATATCACAGTATTCATTGAGCAGAAGCTCCGGCTTCAGAAAAAACTTTAATTGAAGAGTTTGATCATGGCTCAGATTGAACGCTGGCGGCAGGCTTAACACATGCAAGTCGGGCGGAAACGAAAGAAAGCTTGCTTTCTTGGCGTCGAGCGGCGGACGGGTGAGTAATGCCTGGGAAATTGCCCTGATGTGGGGGATAACCATTGGAAACGATGGCTAATACCGCATAACGTCTACGGACCAAAGAGGGGGACCTTCGGGCCTCTCGCGTCGGGATATGCCCAGGTGGGATTAGCTTGTTGGTGAGGTAAGGGCTCACCAAGGCGACGATCCCTAGCTGGTCTGAGAGGATGATCAGCCACACTGGAACTGAGACACGGTCCAGACTCCTACGGGAGGCAGCAGTGGGGAATATTGCACAATGGGCGCAAGCCTGATGCAGCCATGCCGCGTGTATGAAGAAGGCCTTCGGGTTGTAAAGTACTTTCAGCAGTGAGGAAGGTGGTGTATTTAATACGTGCATCATTTGACGTTAGCTGCAGAAGAAGCACCGGCTAACTCCGTGCCAGCAGCCGCGGTAATACGGAGGGTGCGAGCGTTAATCGGAATTACTGGGCGTAAAGCGCATGCAGGTGGATGATTAAGTCAGATGTGAAAGCCCGGGGCTTAACCCCGGAACAGCATTTGAAACTGGTCATCTAGAGTACTGTAGAGGGGGGTAGAATTTCAGGTGTAGCGGTGAAATGCGTAGAGATCTGAAGGAATACCGGTGGCGAAGGCGGCCCCCTGGACAGATACTGACACTCAGATGCGAAAGCGTGGGGAGCAAACAGGATTAGATACCCTGGTAGTCCACGCCGTAAACGATGTCTACTTGGAGGTTGTGGCCTTGAGCCGTGGCTTTCGGAGCTAACGCGTTAAGTAGACCGCCTGGGGAGTACGGTCGCAAGATTAAAACTCAAATGAATTGACGGGGGCCCGCACAAGCGGTGGAGCATGTGGTTTAATTCGATGCAACGCGAAGAACCTTACCTACTCTTGACATCCAGAGAATTTTCCAGAGATGGATTAGTGCCTTCGGGAGCTCTGAGACAGGTGCTGCATGGCTGTCGTCAGCTCGTGTTGTGAAATGTTGGGTTAAGTCCCGCAACGAGCGCAACCCTTATCCTTGATTGCCAGCACTTCGGGTGGGAACTTCAGGGAGACTGCCGGTGATAAACCGGAGGAAGGTGGGGACGACGTCAAGTCATCATGGCCCTTACGAGTAGGGCTACACACGTGCTACAATGGCGGATACAGAGGGCAGCTAACTTGCGAAAGTGTGCGAATCCCAAAAAGTCCGTCGTAGTCCGGATTGGAGTCTGCAACTCGACTCCATGAAGTCGGAATCGCTAGTAATCGTAGATCAGAATGCTACGGTGAATACGTTCCCGGGCCTTGTACACACCGCCCGTCACACCATGGGAGTGGGCTGCAAAAGAAGCAGGTAGTTTAACCTTCGGGAGGACGCTTGCCACTTTGTGGTTCATGACTGGGGTGAAGTCGTAACAAGGTAGCGCTAGGGGAACCTGGCGCTGGATCACCTCCTTAACGATAAAGATACGTTGATGAGTGCTCACACAGATTGATTTGGTTTAGAAAGAGTCGTTGGGTCTGTAGCTCAGGTGGTTAGAGCGTTCGCCTGATAAGCGAGAGGTCGGTGGTTCAAGTCCACTCAGACCCACCAATCACATACGGGGCTATAGCTCAGCTGGGAGAGCGCCTGCCTTGCACGCAGGAGGTCTGCGGTTCGATCCCGCATAGCTCCACCATTTTAAAGCATATTTGGTGAAGTGTGTTTTAAAATGGTTTGTATTAACAAATCAAGCTCTTTAACAATTTGGAAAGCTGACAAAGCAGTTCTTGTTTATTTGAAATAAGAATTGTTTGTAAAAGTTCTCAAAGTATTCATATATGAATACACCAAACACATTCAAGTGTTCTTGGCTTCTGCTTTAAGCAGAAGAAAAAATTTGAGTCCGGCAAAATCAAAGTCTGCATCATGTTTAAATAATTGCAGACACCTTGGTTGTTTGACTGTAAGACCCTTTGGGGTTGTATGGTTAAGTGACTAAGCGTATACGGTGGATGCCTTGGCAGTCAGAGGCGATGAAGGACGTACTAACTTGCGATAAGCCCGGATGAGGGAGTAAGACCCACATGAGTCCGGGATTTCCGAATGGGGAAACCCACCTGCAGCAGCAGGTATCTTTACCTGAATCCATAGGGTAAAGAGGCGAACCGGGGGAACTGAAACATCTAAGTACCCCGAGGAAAAGAAATCAACAGAGATTCCGGCAGTAGCGGCGAGCGACCCCGGATTAGCCCTTAAGTTTTATATGTGTCAGGTGAAGGCTCTGGAAAGTGCCGCGATACAGGGTGACAGCCCCGTAACCGAAGATGCATATAAGGTGAAAACGAGTAGGACGGGACACGTGATATCCTGTCTGAACATGGGGGGACCATCCTCCAAGGCTAAATACTCCTGACTGACCGATAGTGAACCAGTACCGTGAGGGAAAGGCGAAAAGAACCCCTGTGAGGGGAGTGAAACAGAACCTGAAACCGTATACGTACAAGCAGTAGGAGCCTCTTTTATGGGGTGACTGCGTACCTTTTGTATAATGGGTCAGCGACTTATATTCAGTGGCAAGGTTAACCGGATAGGGAAGCCGTAGCGAAAGCGAGTCTTAACTGGGCGTTCAGTCTCTGGATATAGACCCGAAACCGGGTGATCTAGCCATGGGCAGGTTGAAGGTTGAGTAACATCAACTGGAGGACCGAACCGACTAATGTTGAAAAATTAGCGGATGACTTGTGGCTAGGGGTGAAAGGCCAATCAAACCCGGAGATAGCTGGTTCTCCCCGAAAGCTATTTAGGTAGCGCCTCGGACGAATACTACTGGGGGTAGAGCACTGTTAAGGCTAGGGGGTCATCCCGACTTACCAACCCTTTGCAAACTCCGAATACCAGTAAGTACTATCCGGGAGACACACGGCGGGTGCTAACGTCCGTCGTGGAGAGGGAAACAACCCAGACCGCCAGCTAAGGTCCCAAATTATTGCTAAGTGGGAAACGATGTGGGAAGGCTCAGACAGCTAGGATGTTGGCTTAGAAGCAGCCATCATTTAAAGAAAGCGTAATAGCTCACTAGTCGAGTCGGCCTGCGCGGAAGATGTAACGGGGCTAAGCAATAAACCGAAGCTGCGGCAATACGATTTATCGTATTGGGTAGGGGAGCGTTCTGTAAGCGGCTGAAGGTGTGCTGTAAGGCATGCTGGACGTATCAGAAGTGCGAATGCTGACATGAGTAACGATAATGGGGGTGAAAAACCCCCACGCCGGAAGACCAAGGGTTCCTGTCCAACGTTAATCGGGGCAGGGTAAGTCGACCCCTAAGGCGAGGCTGAAAAGCGTAGTCGATGGGAAACGGGTTAATATTCCCGTACTTCTTACAATTGCGATGGGGGGACGGAGAAGGCTAGGTGGGCCAGGCGACGGTTGTCCTGGTTCAAGTGCGTAGGCTGTGGGATTAGGCAAATCCGGTTCCACGATAAGGCTGAGACACGATGTCGGGCTACTAAGGTAGTGAAGTCATTGATGCCATGCTTCCGGGAAAAGCCTCTAAGCTTCAGATTGTAAGGAATCGTACCCCAAACCGACACAGGTGGTCGGGTAGAGAATACCAAGGCGCTTGAGAGAACTCGGGTGAAGGAACTAGGCAAAATGGTACCGTAACTTCGGGAGAAGGTACGCTCTTGACGGTGAAGAGACTTGCTCTTGGAGCTGATGAGAGTCGCAGATACCAGGTGGCTGCAACTGTTTATTAAAAACACAGCACTGTGCAAAATCGTAAGATGACGTATACGGTGTGACGCCTGCCCGGTGCCGGAAGGTTAATTGATGGGGTTAGCTTAGGCGAAGCTCTTGATCGAAGCCCCGGTAAACGGCGGCCGTAACTATAACGGTCCTAAGGTAGCGAAATTCCTTGTCGGGTAAGTTCCGACCTGCACGAATGGCGTAATGATGGCCACGCTGTCTCCACCCGAGACTCAGTGAAATTGAAATCGCTGTGAAGATGCAGTGTACCCGCGGCTAGACGGAAAGACCCCGTGAACCTTTACTACAGCTTGGCACTGAACATTGAGCCTACATGTGTAGGATAGGTGGGAGGCTTTGAAGTGTGTACGCCAGTATGCATGGAGCCATCCTTGAAATACCACCCTTGTATGTTTGATGTTCTAACTTAGTCCCGTTATCCGGGACAAGGACAGTGTCTGGTGGGTAGTTTGACTGGGGCGGTCTCCTCCCAAAGAGTAACGGAGGAGCACGAAGGTGGGCTAATCACGGTTGGACATCGTGAGGTTAGTGCAATGGCATAAGCCCGCTTAACTGCGAGAGTGACGGCTCGAGCAGGTGCGAAAGCAGGTCATAGTGATCCGGTGGTTCTGAATGGAAGGGCCATCGCTCAACGGATAAAAGGTACTCCGGGGATAACAGGCTGATACCGCCCAAGAGTTCATATCGACGGCGGTGTTTGGCACCTCGATGTCGGCTCATCACATCCTGGGGCTGAAGTCGGTCCCAAGGGTATGGCTGTTCGCCATTTAAAGTGGTACGCGAGCTGGGTTTAGAACGTCGTGAGACAGTTCGGTCCCTATCTGCCGTGGGCGTTGGAGAATTGAAGGGGGCTGCTCCTAGTACGAGAGGACCGGAGTGGACGAACCTCTGGTGTTCGGGTTGTGTCGCCAGACGCATTGCCCGGTAGCTAAGTTCGGAATCGATAACCGCTGAAAGCATCTAAGCGGGAAGCGAGCCCTGAGATGAGTTCTCCCTGGCACTTTAAGTGCTCTGAAGGGTTGTCCGAGACCAGGACGTTGATAGGCAGGGTGTGTAAGCGTTGTGAGGCGTTGAGCTAACCTGTACTAATTGCCCGTGAGGCTTAACCATACAACACCCAAGGGGTTTTGTGGACTCAAGATTAAAGACAATTGGATGTGTAGAGAGTCAGTCAGTTTTCCAGAATTTTTGTTTTCACTTTTTTAAAAAGTGGAGATAAGAAACAGAATTTGCCTGGCGGCCATAGCGTTGTGGACCCACCTGAATCCATGCCGAACTCAGAAGTGAAACGCAATTGCGCCGATGGTAGTGTGGGGTTTCCCCATGTGAGAGTAGGTCACTGCCAGGCTTTATATACCGGACAGATGAAGCAGATTAAAGTAAGACTTCATGTGTCAGACAATCTGAAGTGGAGCGGTAGTTCAGTTGGTTAGAATACCGGCCTGTCACGCCGGGGGTCGCGGGTTCGAGTCCCGTCCGCTCCGCCATTATTTGGATTGAATTGTAAGCCCTTGCTGAAAAGCAGGGGCTTTTTTGTTTGCTCAGCGAAGCTGGCAAACCCGTCGGGTTGAAAGAAACCTGAATCACCCCGACTGAGGGGAAGATAATCCGAATAGCAAGGGCGTTGCTGGCCAACGGCAGGGTCTGAATGAAGCGATAGGAAGTTAACAGTACACAACGCAAGTGAACCTGCTTCGGCAATGTAGATGGGTAAGCGTCCCAAATCTCGCGAAGCCCAATACTCAGTCAGATCTACGCTGTGTTTGAGGGTGGCATTGTTAACAGGGAGCCAGTGCAGTAACTGGGGAAGCCTGACACCAAATCCGGGTAAATGCCGGAAGCGTTCATCAAGAGGAAGATCAAGATGCACGTTGGCAGATGAATCGGTAGTAGCTGTCAACGATCACCGAAAAGTGAGCCACTTCTCCTTACTTTTCGATCACTGAAAAATGATCCACGATTTTAATCAGGTATCACTCCTGATGTTTTTTCTGATGAAGACGATAACTTTCACCATTCAACTGAAGTACGTGACAATGGTGAAAAGTCGATGTCGTTGAGGCTATCCATAGCGAATTAATGCAAGTAATGAATAGCCTCAATTAGATCATATTTTTACTTAGATTGGTATAACTGCGTGAGAAGTAACGTAGTCTTTCAGCTTAATAACGACGGCATATCGTTCCGGCTCAATGATTGCTGAAATTTTCAGCGAATACTAATATAACTCTTTGAGTTTTCGGGTGAGAGTGTTTCTGCCCCATCCCAGAACTTTTGCTGCATCTTGTTTATGTCCGTTCGTATGATTTAAAGCTGCTTCCAGTAATATTCGTTCAAATTCAGGTAAGGCATAAGAAAGTAATTCTGTTTCGCCGGCTTCAAGAGCTGCCTTTGCCCATACTTCCAATTGCTTTTGCCAGGTAATATCACTGTTGATTTCAATATTCTTTTTCTCAGCAACCAACTCAGAAGGTAAATCCCCGGGAAGTACTTCACTACCACTTGCCATGACAGTTAACCAGCGACACATATTTTCCAGCTGACGAACATTACCGGGCCATTCCAAACGATTCAGTATCTCAAGAGCTTTTGGATGAAGGGTCTTCATTTCGACTCCGAGTTCATTTGCAGCTTCAGCAAGGAAGTGTTTAGTCAAACGTTCAATATCCTGACGTCGTTCCCTTAATGCCGGTATTTGTATCCGGATAACATTTAACCTGTGAAATAAGTCTTCCCGAAATTTACCTTGATGAACCAACATTTCGAGATTTTGGTGGGTTGCTGCAACAATACGGACATCGACTTTAATCGCTGAGTGTCCTCCGACTCTGTAAAATTGACCATCTGCAAGTACCCTCAGCAGACGAGTTTGGATATCCAGGGGCATATCACCGATTTCATCTAAAAATAATGTCCCGCCATTTGCTTGTTCAAACCTCCCCTGTCGGACGTTATTAGCGCCTGTAAAAGCGCCTTTCTCATGGCCAAACAACTCAGATTCGATGAGATCCTTTGGTATTGCTGCCATATTCAAAGCAATAAATGGCTTTTGTGAGCGCGGGCTATGTCTGTGTAATGCATGTGCAACTAACTCTTTCCCTGTCCCTGATTCACCATTAATCAGAACCGAAATAGAAGAACGTGAAAGACGGCCTATTGCTCTGAATACTTCCTGCATTGCGGGTGCTTCTCCAATGATCTCCTGAGTATCATCGGCATTTGTGATTTGATCTGAGTGCTCTCTTTTCTGTTCCTGACTATGTGCGATAGCTCGTTCGACTAAAGTGAGTGTCTCATCGACATCAAATGGTTTGGGGAGATATTCGAAAGCTCCCTTTTGGTAAGCGTTGACTGCTGCATCTAAATCTGAGTGAGCTGTCATAATGATAATTGGTAATTCAGGAGATGATGCATGCACTTGATTAAGTAGCTCGATTCCATCGATACCCGGCATTCTGATATCGGATACAAGCACATCGGGGATTTCTCGCTCTAAAGCCATCAAGACGCTTTCTGCGTCAGAAAACGTTTCACATTTAATATTGGCAGATGACAAAGTTTTCTCCATAACCCAACGGATTGAACTGTCGTCATCAACAACCCAGACATATCCTTTGCTCATATCATCTTTTCCTTTATATCTTTATTTTATTGGTAAATAAATTGTAAATGCGGTTCTTCCGGGCCAGCTCTCTACGTCGATTTTACCGCCATGTTGATCGATGAGGTTTTGAGAGATGGACAGGCCTAATCCACTCCCTCCTTCTCTGCCGCTGACCATAGGATAAAAAAGAGTATCCTGTAGTTTCGAGGGAATACCCGGGCCGTTATCAATGATTTCAATGCGTGCAACCAACTTATGTCGCTGTCCGTGAATATTAGCCTGATGCACCGTTCTGGTGCGAAGAATTATTTTGCCGTGAGCTTGCTTTGTAAGGATCTGAGCGGCATTGTTAACGATGTTGAGTAATGCCTGTTCTATTTGGTCTGTATCCATAATAATATCTGGCAGGCTCGGGTCATAATCCCGCTCTATAACCAGGTTTGCATTTGCATCTAATTCAACAAGTTGCCTTACTTTTTCTAAGATTAGGTGCAGGTTTTCCGAATATTTATTACCTGGTTTTTGTGGGCCTAAGAGACGATCAACCAAAGCTCTTAATCTGTCTGCCTGCTCAATTATTATTTGAGTATATTCTGTCAGACTTTGGTCCGGCAGAGTTCTCTCAAGCAATTGGGCTGCTCCCCTTAATCCACCAAGTGGATTTTTTATTTCGTGGGCTAATCCCCGGATCAGTAACTTGGCTGCCTGTTGCTGAGCATGTTGGTTTAATTCCTGACTTAGTCTTCGTTGTTGTCCTATTTTTCTCATTTCAATCAATAGCATAAGTTTTTTTTGCCATGTAATAGGACTGACGGTGACCTCAAGCATTAATGGTTTACCATCCACGACAAATGTCACATCGCTGTCCGTGATGCTTTGACCACTTTGTAATGGTTGGGAAAGCAAAGCGAGATCCATTGATGCATGTTGAATCAGGTTAGATAGAGGCTGATCAATAATTCTTTTAACACTTTGAGAAAATAGTTGCTCTGCTGCCGGATTAGCATATCGAACACACAAGGACTCATCCAGAATCAGCGTGGATGTTACAATATTATTTAATATTGTTTCACAAAGTTCACTACCCATCGTGCACCTTCTATGCTCAATAATGATGCGCACCAAATTGGTGCGATGATAAAATAAGTATGATGTAATAAAAGATAAAAACAAGGCTTTGTTACTGAAATAGCGGTGAAAATAGAGGGTTATTTCAGATTAACAATCTTAAGAACTAGCGATGTCTATCTATATCAGAAGATGCAATTATCTTGCCTGATGAACCGAAAAGTTGAGAGATTATGAGTTAGGATTTCAAGCTTGTAGATTCAATGATTGTGAATAAAAAAACCTGCCATATGGCAGGTTTTTTTTCAGATAAAATCACATGTAATGATTCATATGGTGCATTAAACAGAATAGTACATTTCAAACTCAACAGGGTGAGTTGTCATGTTAAGTTTCTCGACATCCTGAGCTTTCAAGTCAATATAAGAATTGATGAAGTCATCTGAGAATACACCACCTTCAGTCAGGAATGCGCGGTCAGCATCCAAAGCTGCCAGTGCTTGATCTAATGATTCAGCAACTGTTGGAATCTGAGCTGCTTCTTCTGCTGGCAGATCATATAAGTCTTTGTCTGCTGCATCTCCTGGGTGAATCTTATTCTTAATTCCGTCAAGGCCTGCCATCAGCATTGCTGCAAACGCAAGATAAGGGTTAGCCGTTGGATCAGGGAAACGAACTTCGATACGACGCGCTTTCGGACTTGGGACGACAGGAATACGGATTGATGCTGAACGGTTACGAGCTGAGTAAGCAAGCATTACAGGTGCTTCGAATCCTGGAACCAAACGCTTATATGAGTTTGTTGATGCGTTAGCAAAAGCGTTGATTGCGCGTGCGTGCTTGATGATACCGCCAATGTAGTAAAGTGCTGTTTCAGACAAGCCGCCGTATTTATCACCAGCAAACAGGTTTACACCATCTTTAGCCAGTGATTGGTGGCAGTGCATACCCGAGCCATTATCACCTACAAGTGGTTTAGGCATAAACGTTGCAGTTTTATCGTATGCATGAGCAACATTATGAACAACATACTTATAAATCTGTATTTCGTCTGCTTTTGATGTCAGCGTATTAAACCGGCAAGCGATTTCGTTTTGACCTGCTGTCGCAACTTCATGGTGATGCGCTTCAACAACTAAGCCCATTTCTTCCATAATCAAACACATTGCAGAACGAATGTCTTGAGATGAATCAACAGGTGCCACCGGGAAATACCCGCCTTTTACACCAGGACGGTGGCCTTTGTTTCCACCTTCAAGACTCGCACCCGTGTTCCATACAGCTTCAATATCATCAATTGAATACATTGCGCCAGACATGCCACTATTGAACTTCACGTCATCGAACAGGAAGAATTCTGGTTCAGGGCCGAATAATACTGTATCGGCAATACCAGCAGAACGCATGTAGTCCTCAGCTCTTTTAGCAATAGAGCGAGGGTCACGGTCATATCCCTGCATTGTTGTTGGTTCAAGTACATCACAACGGATATTCAACGTTGAATCTTCAGTGAATGGATCCAACACAGCAGTTGATGCATCTGGCATCAAAACCATGTCAGATTCATTAATCCCTTTCCAGCCAGCAACAGAAGAACCATCGAACATTTTACCTTCTTCGAAGAAGTCTGCATCGATTTGGTGAGCAGGAATAGAAACGTGCTGCTCCTTACCTTTTGTATCTGTAAAGCGTAAGTCAACAAACTTAACTTCGTTCTCTTGGATCAGCGATAAAACATTTTCTACTGACATCTTGGATAACCTCCAGTGTTAAAAAATCGGTAAAAGCGCAATTTGGTTGGCAAATTAAACTTCAATTAATGTTTATGCATTTAGTTAACTGAAGCTAAAATTCGACTAGCCAGAATCATGCCATGACTATAAATCCTTTTAATTCAATATATTAATAGTAAAAAGTGATTTTTACCAAAGTTCATTGCACTAAAATGATTCGTGTGTTGCACCAACTTGGTGTGTTAAATTAGCGGATGCACCAATTTTGAAAAATATACTCATATTCAGCACCATGAATAGGCAACTTGTCAAATCAGATCATCCTGCTTTTCATTTGTTTATGCTTTATATCAAAAATCGGGATGTAATGGTTATCATTATTATTAAGATAATTGTTTTTTCCTGATGGACTATATTATTCAGGTGCCTTCAGGTTCTTTTTCTGTGTTTTATCGTATCTAATCATGTTTCAGGTCACATATTTCTGGGCATTTCGTCAAAATCTGGTACATTATTGAGCGTTTTTTAACTCTGAAAGGGCATTGTTTGATTGATGATGGAAACAGTGCCTGAACTTAATAAGTGATAGTAAATCCATGACAACTCCACAGATTGATAAATTAAGAAATATTGCAATTATTGCACACGTTGACCACGGGAAGACAACCCTTGTCGACAAGCTGTTACAACAATCCGGGACTCTACAGTCTCGTGGTGAAGTTGAAGAACGGGTCATGGACTCGAACGATATCGAAAAGGAACGTGGGATAACGATTCTGGCTAAGAATACCGCGATTCTCTGGAACGACTATCGAATCAACATTGTTGATACTCCCGGACACGCGGACTTTGGTGGTGAAGTTGAGCGGATTATGTCGATGGTCGATTGTGTGTTGCTGATTGTTGACGCTGTTGATGGTCCAATGCCTCAAACTCGTTTCGTCACTCAAAAAGCATTTGCTCATGGTTTAAAACCGATCGTTGTAATTAATAAGATCGACCGTCCGGGCGCACGGCCGGACTGGGTCATGGATCAGGTCTTTGACCTTTTTGATAATCTGGGTGCAACTGATGAACAGCTGGACTTTCAGGTAGTTTATGCATCAGCACTGAATGGTTGGGCTTCGTTAGATGAAGGTGAAACAACCGAAAATATGGAAGCTTTGTTCCAGGCGATTGTTGATAACGTCGAAGCTCCAAAAGTTGACCTGGAAGGTCCTCTGCAGATGCAAATTTCTCAATTGGATTATAGTTCATACGTCGGTGTTATCGGTGTTGCTCGTGTAACCAGAGGTAAGGTTAAACCGAACCAGCAGGTAACCGTTATTGGCGCTGATGGTAAGACCCGTAATGGTAAAGTGGGTACAGTATTGGGTTATCTTGGGCTTGAGCGTCATGAAGTTGAACAAGCGACTGCGGGTGATATTGTGGCGATTACCGGTCTTGGAGAATTAAAGATTTCAGATACCATCTGTGATACAAATGCTGTTGAAGCAATGAAGCCATTATCTGTTGATGAACCGACGGTGACGATGACATTTCAGGTCAATACCTCTCCGTTTGCCGGCAAAGAAGGTAAATTTGTTACTTCAAGAAATATCCTGGAACGCCTGGAAAAAGAGCTGGTTCATAACGTCGCGTTACGTGTAGAGCAGACTGATGATCCTGATAAATTCCGTGTGTCAGGTCGTGGTGAGCTCCATCTTTCTATCTTAATTGAGAATATGCGCCGTGAAGGATTTGAATTAGCTGTTTCGCGTCCTGAGGTCATCATTAAGGAAGAAAATGGTCAACTGATGGAACCGTTTGAAACCGTTACGATTGATGTGCTGGAAGAACACCAGGGTGGGATTATGGAGAATATTGGCTTGCGTAAGGGCGAGCTGAAAGACATGTCTCCTGATGGAAAAGGTCGTGTTCGTATGGATTTTGATATGCCATCCCGTGGTTTGATTGGGTTCCAGACTGAATTTATGACACTGACATCTGGTTCTGGTCTGCTTTATCACACATTCGATCACTATGGACCGCACAAAGGCGGCACAATTGGCCAGCGAAATAATGGTGTTCTGATATCGAATGCAACCGGTAAGGCACTGACTTATGCACTGTTTAACCTTCAGGATCGTGGAAGACTGTTTGCAGAACACGCAGATGAAGTGTATGAAGGTCAGGTCATTGGTATCCATAACCGTTCGAATGACCTGACAGTGAACTGTCTGAAGGGTAAGCAACTTACCAATGTCCGGGCTTCTGGTACAGATGAAGCTCAGGTTTTGTCCCCTGCAATTAAATATACGCTTGAGCAGGCACTTGAGTTCATTGATGATGATGAGCTGGTGGAAGTCACGCCTGAAAATATCCGGATCCGGAAAAAGCATTTGACGGAGAATGACAGAAAACGAGCTGCACGTACTGAAAAATAAATTGCTGGCAGCTTTCATAATGTCAATGTAAAGGGTGAAAATTTTTCACCCTTTTTTTATGGGTGTGACTGGTTCTCACTATATTAAACTGAGTTCGTTTGTCAGGTTTTTGTTGTATATTAAGCGCTGGATAGTTTAGCTGGGGAGAGTCTGTTTGAATTTATCGGCATATCTTATCTCATTGACGTCATATTTTGATTATTTGAGAGCCAGATTAAAGCATGACAGGATACATGTGAATGCGGGGTATCTTGCTTACATTTCTCTGTTGTCATTGGTTCCGATGTTGACAGTTCTTCTTTCTGTTTTATCAGCATTTTCTTTATTTGATGGTGTCGGTGATACGCTTCAGACTTTCATTATTTCACACTTTGTTCCCACTGCCGGAGAAGCGATTAATCAGGCTTTAAGAGAGTTTGTCTCGAATACCAGTAAAATGACAACATTTGGTGGGATATTTCTGTTCGTTGTTTCGCTTTCACTGATATCAAATATTGATAAAACGTTGAACTATATTTGGCGGGTAAAGAAGAAGCGTCGCTGGGCTCTTTCTTTTTCTGTCTACTGGACAATATTAACGCTTGGCCCCTTGTTTATGGGGACCAGTATTGCCGTTACTTCGTATGTCACTTCGCTGAATTTAATTGATAATGAGACATTTAACAGTGTCACTCAAATCTTATTACGCTGGTTACCTTTTCTGCTGACACTCTCTGTTTTTACCGGACTTTATATTTTTGTACCCAATACACCGGTTCAGGTCAGGCATGCTGTTTATGGTGCTTTTGTTGCTGCAATGTTGTTTGAGTTGAGCAAGAAATGTTTTGCACTATATATTACACACTTTCCTTCTTATCAGTTGATCTATGGTGCTATTGCTATTATCCCGATTTTATTTGTCTGGGTTTTTCTTTCCTGGCTAATCGTTTTACTTGGTGCTGAGGTGACGGCCTCACTCGGTGAGTATAATCTCTGGAGACAGGATGCAGACGTGATAGAATCAGAGCCTTTGTCTGGTCAAATGATTGAAACCGAAGAAAGGAAAAATTGTGATAGCATTGATTCAGAGGGTGTCTGAAGCTTCAGTAACGGTTGAGGGTGAAATCATTAGCGAAATTCGCCAGGGACTGTTGGTTTTATTAGGCGTTGAGAAAGACGATGATGAAGCAAAAGCGAAGCGTTTAGTTGACCGTGTGACGACATATCGTGTATTTGAAGATGAATCAGGAAAGATGAATAAAAATGTTCAGCAGGTAGATGGGGAATGTTTGGTCGTATCTCAGTTCACACTGCCGGCAGATACACGTAAAGGGACGAGAGCAGGTTTTTCCAGAGGCGCTAAGCCGGAAGATGCTGAACGTTTGTATGATTATTTTTCTGATTTATGTGAACAAGTTGTACCAACTGCCCGGGGAATCTTTGCAGCGGATATGAAAGTCGCTTTGGTAAATGATGGACCAGTTACTTTCTGGCTACAGGTTTAACTGACCCGTTTCGCTGATTATATGGACCATACTCATGTTTAAAATTATTAGCCCAACCACAGAAAATCAACTCAATAAGTATTATCAGTTTCGCTGGCAAATGCTGCGTGAGCCATGGCAAATGCCATTCGGCTCTGAGCGGGATGAATATGACTCGATGAGCCATCACCGCATGATTGTTGATTCCCGGGGAAGACCAATGGCTGCCGGACGTTTATACATCACGCCTGATTGTGAAGGTCAGATTCGCTATATGGCAGTCAAGTCCAATAGAAGGAATCGTGGTATGGGGGCTCTTTTACTGGTGACTCTGGAGTCTCTTGCCCGTCAGGAAGGTGCAAAAAGGTTGGTTTGTAATGCCAGGGAAGATGCCATTGGATTTTATGAAAAGAATGGTTTTGAACGGCGTGGTGAGCTTAGCGATGAAAAAGGGCCTGTTCGTCATCAGCAGATGGTGAAAGTTTTGGATCCTATGGTCAATGTTCAGCGAAAACCTCAGTGGTGTTCAGAGCTGCAGGAGCGTTGGGAGCACCAGATTCCGATCAGTGAGAAAATGGGGATCAAGGTGAATCAGTATACGGGCTATCAGTTTGAATGCAGCGCGCCTATCAACCCCAATCTGAACCCTCATGATACGATGTTTGCCGGCTCAGTGTTTACGCTTGCTACATTAACGGGTTGGGGCATGGCGTGGCTGTTGATGAAAGAACGTAATTTGTATGGTGATATTGTGCTTGTTGACAGCCGGATACGCTATCGTCATCCCATTATTCAAAGCCCGGTGGCTGTTACTTCGTTAGATGAAATCAGTGGTGATCTTGACCGGTTAGAATCCGGACGAAAAGCCCGGATTATCGTCAATGTCATCGTAAAAAGTGGCGATGAAAGTGCTGTGCAGTTTATCGGAACCTATATGCTGATTCCAAATTACAAAGCACTACTGGGACATCAATAGACCGGACCCATCATCCACTATGGTGTAGCCATATCGTTTGAGTGATTTTTCTCAGTTGCTGTACTCACATCTGATTGAAGTAAATTATATTGGCGATCAGCTTTTTTTAGTGAAAGCTGATCGGTACCAGTTTCAGCGAAATTCCAGTGTCCCCGAATGGTTAAATCTCCTTCTTCTGGTCCCAGAACTGTTTCCGGGAGGGTTATTCTCCCCCTATCCGCTGATATCAGTGTATCAGGCATGCTGAATTCAATATTCTTGTCATTCAATTGCAACATGCCATCACGAATACTCATCTGGAGTTTACCCGATAATGTATGTCCGAGGATCACTGAATCTCCCGATAAACCACTCGCTTTGAGATATAAATCAGAGAAACCTGTTAGTGGGAAAGGAAGCAAGTGGATAGGCTTTAAAGGCAGACTGTTGGCTTCCATATTTATTTCCCATGGCGCACCTTTATCCTGATAGGCCCATTTCCCGGAGGCTTTGATATATCCGTTATTATATGGAATAAACAGACGGTCCAGATACCAGTTATGTCCTGAGCTATGCATTTCCATGATGCCCTGGCTTGCAATTGTGTCGTCGTAGCTGAGACTATCGACCGAAAGACTTACTTTTCCGTTCCATAGTCCCCATTTGTTTTGTGATTTGATATGTGTATCTGAGGCATCAAGATTAATGCCTGAAAGTTGCCAATAGGGCTTTCGAGCCAGCTGAATGATTTGACTGTTTTGGATTTTGATATTGTCGGCTGATAGTTCGTTGAGGTGTTTTGTATAAGTTTTTAACCATGGGAATGTGGTGACAGTATCTTGCTCAATAAACCATTTGAGTCCGGTAACCTCTATTTCCTTTATGCTGATTTTTTCCGGGGTGAATTGACCAGAAAAATGAACATTTCCCTGTAAAATTGAAGCATTAAAATCTTCTATGTCAATTTTACGGGGCGATAAAAGGATACTCAGATCTGGCTCAATCCATTGGTAGTTGTCAATTGAAATACTGTCTGCACTCAAAGATAACCGGGCATCATTCTGTGTCCATACAGTATTTTCCTGCGGGCTGAACGACAAACCAGAAGCGGATAAGTCACAATTTATCAACTTGAGATGAGGGGAAGTGAACTGACTGGTCAGGAGATCTATGCGCTCTATTTTGTTGATTGAAAGTGAAGCCAGTTCCTGAAATTTATATCGTAATTGTTGAATTTGCGATAACGAGAGATCGAGTTTTTCTGCAGAAAGATGACTGACATTCCACTGTTGGTTGTGCTCGTTTGCCGATAAGGATATTTTTCCTTGTCTCCAGTTGAATGATAAGCTTTGTATTGAACTGTGATCTGCTATGTACTTACCGGTTAACAGTACGTTTTTAAATGACTCTCCCCGCCATAATATTGTCTTTATATACAGTTGAATATTTCCGGAAGGAAGGATGTTTAACTGACTATCCCGCCATTCAGGATGTTCGATTTGGATGTCGAGATTCTGCAGCACTGCGCCACTTTCTGTTGTGAAATTCACGTTTTTTGCGGCAAACTGATTCATCTTTATCAGAGAAGGTATAGATAAAACCGGTGGTGATGCCTTGATGTCAGCATCACTCATTAAAAATGAATCCAGAACGATCTGATGAATATTTGTTTGATAAGGATTGAACCAAAGATCAATGCTGCCGAACACAGGAGAGTCGGATGAAAGCATCGTATTTTGTAATTTGAAGTGAAAAGGGAAAATATAGGTCACTTTCTCAGTTTTGAAAGAAGGGAAATAGGTCTCTTTCAGGAGCCACTGAGTCGCGGGTGTCAGGTATTGGGTATTTAAAATAAATCCAATACCTGCGCAGACACTAACTATCAGAAGTGCAATAAAGAAAATACTTAATCGTATAATGCCGGCTTTTGTCATCGAATCAAATTTATCAAACAGTTGGCTAATTTTATGTAGGATGGTCTTGTTTCATTCGAAAATCAAGGATCTTATCTGGATGGTAAAACATTGAGCAAACAGGGAAATAATTATATCAGGAATTTGGTTCTGTTATATGTTTGCTGGTGCCAGGATCCCCCTTTTCATCGTTGATGAAAAGGGGGAAATCCGTTGAGACTAGTCTAACTGAGGACCAGCATTAACAAGTAATTTTCCTTCTTCGTTGTCAGTATATTTCTCAAAGTTTTTAATGAACCGGGAAGCCAAATCTTTTGCTTTGCTTTCCCACTGCAGCGGATCAATGTATGTATTCCGGGGATCTAAAATTTCAGGATCAACGCCAGGTAAAGCGGTTGGAGCTTCCAGATTAAAAACAGGAATTTTTTTCGTGGGTGCATTTTCAATAGAGCCGTCCAGTATTGCATCAATGATACAACGTGTATCCTGAATTGATATACGTTTGCCGGTGCCATTCCAGCCTGTATTGACCAGATAAGCCTCTGCACCAACGGATTCCATCCGTTTCACTAAAACATCCGCATATTTTGTTGGGTGAAGTGTTAAAAATGCAGCGCCGAAGCAGGCTGAGAATGTCGGGGTTGGTTCGGTAATTCCCCGTTCGGTACCTGCTAACTTCGCCGTGAAACCGGAAAGGAAATGGTATTTAGTCTGTTCAGGTGTCAGTTTAGATACAGGAGGAAGTACGCCGAATGCATCGGCAGATAAGAAAATGACTTTTTTAGCGTGCCCGCCTTTTGATATCGGCTTCACGATATTATCAATATGATAGATCGGATATGATACCCGTGTATTTTCAGTTTTTGAGCCATCATCAAAATCAATACTACCGTCATTTCTTACTGTGACATTTTCCAGTAAAGCATCGCGGCGGATGGCATTGTATATATCCGGTTCGGCTTCTTTGCATAGTTTGATTGTTTTGGCATAACATCCGCCTTCGAAGTTGAATACACCATCATCATCCCATCCATGCTCATCATCTCCTATTAGCGCACGTTTAGGATCGGTCGAAAGCGTGGTTTTTCCGGTTCCGGATAAGCCGAAGAAGATTGCAACATCACCCTCTTTTCCCATATTGGCTGAGCAATGCATCGAAGCAACACCTTTCAGTGGCAGAAAATAATTCATGATAGCAAATATGCCTTTTTTCATTTCTCCGCCATACCATGTGCCGCCAATAAGTTGCATTTTTTCTGTCAGATTAAACACAGTAAAGTTTTCGGAATTAAGTGCATGTTTTTCCCAGTCTGGATTAGTACATTTTGCACCATTCATCACCACAAAGTTTGGCTCAAATGTTTCAAGTTCTTCATCTGATGGACGAATAAACATATTTTTGACAAAGTGAGCCTGCCATGCAACTTCAGTAATAAACCGGACATTCAAACGGGTATCCGGATTGGCACCACAGTAGCCGTCAATGACGAACAGACGTTTATCAGATAACTGTTGCGTAACTAATTTTTTGAGATCATCCCATACAGCCTGAGTGATTGGCTTATTATCATTTTTGACATTTTCAGATGTCCACCAGAAGTTTTCTGTTGTGGTATCATCTTTGACAATAAATTTATCTTTCGGTGAACGGCCAGTAAAAACGCCGGTATCAACGGCAACAGCGCCCATTTCTGTCACGATTCCTTTCTCATAACCTTCCAGTTGGGGAGCTGTTTCCTCTTCAAATAATTGTTCGTAACTTGGGTTGTATACAATCTCCGTTACATTGTTGATGCCATAAGAAGTAAGATCGATGTTTGCAGCCTTTAATTTTTCCATTACGGTCATAGGTGCTCCTTTGTAGGGTATGTAGATAAATTTTTGTATAATTGTTGGAATTTTTATCTGTTCTCATGCTAGCAACGGTCTCTTTTTAAAACAGGGATGCGGCTCAAAAAATAACCACGATTCTCATGCATGCATAGCTATTTGAAACATTTGGTCTTGCTTGGTACAAGTCAGATAAACCTACATAATTCCGAAGATGTCGGGCTATGTCTGTATTTCAATAGTCTGGGTGACAACAAATTAATTGTAGTACGAATATTTTTGCTGAGGTGAAGAAATGAAAACCAGTCATGACTGGTTTTCATTTACGTGATTTGGAATGAAAAACGAACTAATGAATGGTTCTGTCTGAGTCCGGTTGTCCCGCAAAAAGTTGATTCACATCATCCTCGGTAAAGTGGTAAGTCGTACCACAATAATCGCAGTGAAGAGTGATGTGTCCGTCCTGCAAAATGAGCTTGTTGACTTCATCTGCCGGAAGTGTCGTAATCGCTCTGCCGGTTCTCTGTCTTGAACAGTTACACTGAAAAGCAACGGGTTGCGGTTGAAATAGTTTTATTTCTTCCTGATGGTATAAGCGATAGAGCAAATCATTTGCCTGAAGAGAGAATAGTTCTTCAGCTGAGATTGTTGCCGTCAGTTGTTCCAGATGTTCAAAGTCATCAGGTGATCCGGTGCCATCAGGTAAGACCTGTAACAACATACCAGCGGCATGTGTCTCACTGGTATGAATCCATAATTTTGTTTTGAGCTGTTCAGAATGCTCAAAATAGCCTTCAAGTACTTCTGCCAGATTATCACCGTCTAAGCCAACTATTCCCTGATATCTTTCACCCTGTTCGGGCTCAATTGTGATGACCAGGTGGCCTTTACCCATGAGCTGGTGCAATGTGGCACTTTCCGGAATTTCACCTTCCCACCGGGCAACGCCTCTGACCTGCTGATTATGATCGCCATTAATCACTGCTAAAGAGACTGCACCATCTCCCTGTAGCTGAATTGTAATGGACCCTTCAAACTTCATCGTTGCTGTCAGCAAGGTTGTCGCAACAAGTAATTCTCCCAGTAACGCTTTTACCGGGGCTGGATATGTCTGACCAGATGTTAACTGTTGATAAGTCTCATCCAGTTGTACCAGTTCACCACGTACCGATAAGTTTTCAAAAAGGTAGCGGTTTAATACATTGCTTGTCATTTAATAAACTCCAGCTCTTTATTGATGTTTAAATTTAATAATATTACGTCGTTGCTTTTTGTCCGGACGCTTATCAGGACTTGGATTATGGGCATTCATTTTTCTTTGCTGGCTATTGAATTCTCTTTTTTCAATACTCTCAGCGGTTTCAGTATATAGTGTTTGCGCTTCCTGCGCGCCTTTCCGTTGCGCTGATATTTTTTCAATCACCACTGTTTTTTCTTCATATCCCTGTCGTAATGTGATGATGGCACCAATCTCAATTATTTTACTGGGTTTGGTACGTTGTCCGTTATAATGGACTTTTCCGCCATCAATCATAGAACGAGAAATGGAACGGGTTTTATAGAATCTTGCTGCCCATAACCATTTATCTAATCTAACTGGTTCATTTAGGGAACTCATAGAAGATATTCTCCTCTAAGTAATTTGGTAGAAACATATTATTAATACTATAAATGGTGATTTTCAGCGCTATTTTCAAGAAAAAGTATAAAATCGCGCATAAAGCACTGGATCACGATCTTGGTATGATATATTAATCATTGTTTCATAAGATGCGAGTATAAGGTATCCCTTGATTTGCAACGGAAAGCTAGGAAAAGGTAACAAAATTGCAGCAATTTGATCTCAAAATTAAACATTCAGCAACAACTGTATTTTCATCCTTGTGCCGTTCTGTTTTGAATCATCAAAATTTATTGAGTACTGGTTTAACAGTCGTTCTGTGGGCTATTTTTGCATGGTTTCTGGGAAAAGCAGTGTGGATGCCTTTTCATAGTGACCCTAGCCATGCTCCAGTCTGGAAACCCACAGCAGCAGAACATGCGGGATCAAAGAAAGTCTTTGATAGCCGTTTTGTCAAACAACAAAATTTATTTGGTACATTCAACCGAAGTACAAAGCCCGGACAAAGTACAGTGATGGTGAATGCGCCCAAAACAAAATTAAACTTAAAGCTTGTTGGTGTGGTCGTCAGTGATGAAACTCATGGTAATCTTGCAATTATTGCGTTGAGAGGCGAGCAGGACACATATGGCCTGGATGAGCAGATTAAGGGAACCCGAGCATCGCTGAAAGCAGTATTAGCGGATCGGGTTATTATCAATAACTCAGGCAGAGATGAAACGCTCATGCTTGAAAATATTGATCCAAAACTCTATGAACAAATGGGACCGATAAAGAAAAAACCTCAGGCGCCAGCCAGATTGACAGAACGTGCCCGTCATACATCTGATAAAAAGCTTGCACAAATCAAACAAGAACTTTCAAATAACCCTCAAAATCTTTTTCAGTATGTACGTTTATCTCAGATTAAAAGAAATAATGCAGTGATTGGTTACCGGTTAAGTCCCGGACGATCACCGGAGCTTTTCAAATCTGTCGGATTAAAACGTGGGGATATCGCTGTAAAACTTAATGATGTTGATCTGACGGACAAGAATGCAATGGTAAAAATTAGCTCTGAGTTATCGGATTTATCAGAAATGAAAATTACAGTTGAGAGAGACGGTCAACCTCATGACATTTATATTCAATTTTAACAGCAACGTCGCTAAGGATTAGGGAGTTTAGACGTGAAGCATTGGCTAAAAAAGAGTACGTGGTTGTTGCTGGGAAGTGTAATTATTTCTCCAATGACCTTAGCGAATGAATATAGTATTAATTTTAAAGGCACTGATATTCAGGAATTCATCAATATCGTTGGTCGGAATCTTCATAAAACAATCATTGTTGATCCTGTCGTTCGTGGGAAAATTGATGTTCGCAGTTACGATACACTCAGTGATGAGCAGTATTATGGTTTCTTCTTAAATGTATTACAGGTCTATGGCTTTGCAGTTGTAGAAATGGATAACGGGGTGCTGAAAGTTATTAAAGCGAAAGACGCTAAAACATCAGCAATCCCCGTTTTGGATGAATCTGAAACAACCAGCGCTGACAGCGTCATTACGCGGGTTGTATCGGTTCACAATGTGTCGGTTAAAGAGCTTTCTCCACTGCTGAGACAGTTGGTAAATAATGCTGGCTCCGGAAATGTGGTGCATTATGATCCAGCTAATATCATCTTATTAACGGGCCGTTCAGCAGTCGTTGACCGATTGGCAAAAATTATTGAACGTGTTGACCGCGCTGGTAATACCGATATAGCGGTCGTGACGCTGGAAAATGCATCTGCTCCGGAAGTTGTCAGAATTGTTGAGGCTTTGAGTAAAGACCAAAACTCAAAAAGAATGCCTGAGTTTTTGAAGCCAAAGCTGGTTGCAGATGAAAGAACCAATTCTATCTTAATTTCAGGTGATCCCAAGATCCGTGCCCGGATCTCACGTCTGATCAGAAATCTTGATGTGGAGATGGCAACAAAGAGCAATCATCGGGTTGTTTATCTGAAGTATGCAAAAGCTGAAGATTTAGTTGATGTTCTGAAAGGTGTCTCCGATAACATTCAGGCCGAAAAGCAGGGTGAAGGAAAATCAACAAAGTCCTCAAAAAGGACGGATGTTGTCATTGCTGCGCACAAAGAGACTAACTCTCTGATTATCAGCGCACCAAAAGATATCATGAACTCTTTGCTCGATGTGGTTTCCCAACTTGATATTCGTCGTGCTCAGGTCCTGATTGAAGCACTGATTGTTGAAATGGCTGAAGGTGACGGGATTAACCTGGGTATCCAGTGGGGCTCTATCGAGAGTGGCTCTGCAATTCAGTTTAGTAATACCGGGGCTTCTATCGGGAATGTCATGGTTGGTCTTGAAGAGGCTAAAGATCAGGAAAGTACGGAATATTACACAGACAATAACGGAAACCGTCGTCCTTATACAACGTCTGAATCGGGAGATTATTCAAGTCTTGCCAGTGCACTGAGTGGTGTTGAAGGTGCCGCGGTTAGTATCGTCATGGGCGACTGGACAGCTTTACTGAGTGCTGTGTCGACTGATTCCAGCTCGAATATTCTATCTTCTCCAAGTATTACGGTGATGGATAATGGGGAAGCATCGTTTGTCGTCGGTGAAGAAGTCCCTGTTTTAACCGGTTCGACTTCAAGCTCCAGTAACTCGAATCCCTTCCAGACCGTTGATCGTAAGGAAGTTGGTATTAAGCTGAAAGTGAAGCCTCAGATTAATGAGGGTGATTCTGTCCTGCTGAATATCGATCAGGAAGTCTCTAACGTTCTTGCCGCTGGTGGTGCTGTTGACGTGCGTTTTGCTAAGCGCCAGCTTAATACTTCAGTCATGGTGAAAGATGGCCAAATGCTGGTGCTGGGTGGTTTGATTGATGAAAGAACTCAGGAAAGTGAATCAAAAGTACCTTTCCTTGGTGACATTCCTCTGCTTGGATACTTGTTCCGCTCGACCAGTACTAAGGTTGAGAAGAAGAACCTGATGGTATTTATCAAGCCAACGATTATCCGTAACGGCGTAACAGCGGATGGTGTGACTCAGAGAAAATATAATTACATCCGGGCTGAACAACTGTTGAAAGCAGAAGAAGGGCTGAAGTTGATGGACAATAAAGATGTACCTGTCTTACCAACTTATGAATCTCAACGTCGTTATCCGGCTGAAATCCAGTCATTCCTTGAACAAGTCAGTTCTAAACAGGAGTAATTGTGCAGCGCTTACCTTTTAGTTTTGCTAATCGTTTTCAGCTGGTGTTTGAAGATTCTCCTGACACGGGGTCATCATTTATGTATTACGTTGACCCAGTATCACTTGAAGCATTAGCTGAAGCGAAGCGGGCTCTAAAAACCCCGTTTACACTGATACCGCTTTCAGTTGATGACTTTGAAACCAAACTCACCGCTGTGTATCAGAGAGATTCTTCTGAAACACGGCAGTTGATGGAGGATCTGGGAGCGGATAGTGATGATTTCTTTGCGCTGGCTGAGGAATTACCGGCAAATCAAGATCTTTTAGATTCTGACGATGATGCCCCAATCATTAAATTGATTAATGCGATGTTGAGTGAAGCGATTAAGGAAGAAGCTTCAGATATACACATCGAAACATTTGAAGCGTCTCTTTCGATCCGTTTTCGTGTGGATGGGATGCTGCGTGAAGTTCTTTCACCCAGCAGAAAACTGGCGCCTTTGTTGGTTTCCCGTGTGAAAGTTATGGCGAAACTCGACATTGCTGAAAAACGGGTACCACAAGATGGGCGTATTTCCCTGCGTATTGGTGGCCGGGCTGTTGATGTCCGGGTTTCGACTATGCCATCTTCTCACGGTGAACGGGTGGTTCTGCGTATTCTTGATAAGAATGCGACCCGGCTGAATTTACAAGACCTGGGGATGACTGAGCAGATTTATATTCAGTTCCGGGAATTGATTCAGCGCCCGCATGGTATTCTCTTAGTCACTGGACCAACGGGCTCCGGTAAATCAACAACACTTTATGCGGGGTTACAGGAACTGGATCGCACAGAGAAAAATATTCTTACCGTTGAAGACCCGATTGAATTTGATATTGATGGGATAGGCCAAACTCAGGTCAATGCAAAAGTTGATATGACGTTTGCCAGAGGGTTACGTGCGATTTTACGTCAGGATCCGGATGTGGTCATGGTCGGTGAGATTCGTGACCTTGAAACCGCTCAGATTGCTGTTCAGGCATCGTTGACAGGGCACCTTGTGATGTCGACATTGCATACCAATACAGCGATTGGTGCGGTGACCCGTATCAGGGATATGGGGATTGAGTCTTTCCTTATTTCTTCATCCTTAGTCGGAGTTTTGGCTCAGCGTCTGGTGCGGACTTTGTGCTCTGACTGTAAAAAACCGTTTGAAGCGACCGCTGATCAGAAAAAGTTATTTGGCCTGGGCGCTGATGACAGCTTGACTCTGTATGCGCCTGATGGTTGTGAAAAATGTCATCACAAAGGATATCGTGGGCGAACCGGGATTCATGAATTGCTGGTTGTTGATGAAAAAGTAAAAGCTTTGATTCATACCGAAGCGGGTGAACAAGCGATTGAAGATTTTATCAGGAAAAATTATCCAAGTATTCGTAGCGATGGTTTGGATAAAGCCAGAGCCGGTGTCACAACACTTGAAGAAGTGATCCGTGTGACAGAGGAGGGCTGATGGCTGTATTTGAATATCAGGCACTGGATCAGAAAGGTAAACGAAAAAAAGGTGTACTGGAAGGAGATAGTGCCCGTCATATCCGGCAGAAAATTAAAGAGCAGGGAATGACGCCTATTGAAGTCACGCAGACGCAATCCCAGCGGAGTGATACTTCTGGATCCCAAAAAATGTCCTGGAAGCGAGGGATCAGCTCCAGCGATCTGGCACTGCTGACCCGGCAATTATCTACTTTGATTCAGTCTGGTATGCCTCTGGAGTCCTGCCTCCAGGCGGTCATTGAGCAAACTGAAAAACCGAATATCCGGACGGTATTGACCAGTGTCAGAGCTAAAGTGACGGAAGGCTTTTCTCTTGCGGATAGTCTGGCTGAATATCCTCATATATTTGATAGTTTATTCCGTTCTATGGTGTCTGCGGGTGAGAAATCAGGACATCTGGATCTGGTTTTATCCCGTCTTGCGACCTATACCGATCACCGTCAAAAAATGCGTTCGAAGCTGTTACAGGCTTTGATATATCCGATTGTGTTGGTTTTTTTTGCAATCGCTATCGTTTCTTTTTTGCTTACTGCTGTTGTTCCGAAAATTGTGGGGCAGTTTGTACAAATGGGGCAGAAACTTCCTGCATCGACTCAGTTTTTGCTGGATTCCAGCGATTTTATCAAGTCATGGGGATGGTTAGTTGTTGTCCTGATTATCTGTAGCTGGTTCGTTTTCCGGGCCGCGCTGAAAAAACCGCATATACGTTTGGCATTTGATCGCAAACTTCTCTCAGTGCCTATGATAGGTAAAATTATCCGTGGATTGAATACTTCCCGGTTTGCCCGAACCTTAGCGATTTGTTCTTCCAGTAGTATTCCTATTCTTGATGCAATGATGGTTGCTCAGGATGTTGTGAGTAACTCTTACATCAGAGAAAAAGTAAAGGAATCAGCTGAATCTGTCAGAGAGGGTGCCAGTATCCGGAGCTCTTTACAGCAAACAAAACTATTCCCGCCAATGATGTTGCATATGATTGCCAGTGGTGAGCAGAGTGGTGAGTTGGAAACGATGTTGATTGGGGCGGCAGACAATCAGGATGAGCAGTTTGAGGCAACAGTCAATATTGCTTTGGGGTTGTTTACACCGATGTTGATAGCTTTGATGGCCGGGCTTGTCCTGTTTATTGTGATGGCGACATTAATGCCGATTCTGGAAATGAATAATTTGATGACGCGTTAAAGCGGGTCAATTGAGCATACTTCTGTACGTGAATATAAAAAAGTTGGAGTGGGAATGAAAACAAGAAAACAGACTGCCGGTTTTACATTACTGGAAGTGATGGTCGTTGTAGTAATTTTGGGGATTCTGGCGACATTTGTTGTGCCTAACCTGTTAGGAAACAAAGAAAAGGCAGACCAGAAAAAAGCGATTGCGGATATCGTATCGATCGAAAATGCACTGGATATGTACAAGCTCGATAACAGTGTCTATCCGACAACTGATCAGGGATTAGAAGCATTGGTGACCAAGCCGTCTAATCCTGATCCAAGAAATTATCGTGATGGCGGGTATATTAAACGTTTGCCAAATGACCCTTGGGGTAATGCTTATCAGTATCTGAGTCCTGGTGATAAAGGAAAGATTGATGTCTTTACTCTGGGTGCTGATGGACAAGAAGGCGGTGAAGGAGCGAATGCCGATATCGGTAACTGGAATGTACTTGACTTCCAGTAATATGTCAGCCTGAAGTGAGCCGGAACCATGAAGCATAAGCAAGGTTTTACATTACTTGAGATTTTACTGGTGTTATTGGTTCTGTCTCTTAGCGCAATGGCTGTGGTGATGACATTACCGGACAATTCTCAGGAAACTGCAAAAAAAAATGCAGAGCGTTTGTACCAGAGAATGCAGTTGTTAAGTGAAGAAGCTATTTTCAGTGGCAGAAATTTCGGCGTCTATGTGGATGAAGCCAAACATGAGATTGACTTTCTTATGTTAACGAACGAGGGGTGGCAGCCTCTGCAATCATCAGATATTAACAAAGTGGTCTCGGTTGAGGATGATGTTGGGTTTCGTTTTGAACTGGGTGGGGAAGTCTGGAATAACGCCGATCGTCTTTTTAAACCCGGTTCACTCTTTGAAGAGATGGACTTTGGTGAAGAAGATGAAGAAAAAAAGGTCTATACGCCTCAGGTGATTATGTTTACCAGTGGTGAGATGACGGCATTTTCTCTTCATTTTTGGGCATCATCAACCCCGGATCAATACTGGACGGTGACATCTTCATCTGATGGCGTTCTGCGGATTAAATCCCCGGAAGAGAGTCGCAATGAAGCAAAATAAAGGGATGACATTGCTGGAAGTATTGGTGGCTTTGGCAATTTTTGCAACGGCATCAATGAGTGTGATCAGAGCGGTCAGCCAGCATGTGAATACTATTCAGACGCTTGAAGAGAAAGCCTTTGCTTCTATGGTCGCTGATAATCAGCTGGCAAAAGTAATGCTTGCTCCCGGAACGCTTTCTAATCGGGAAGGTAAAGATGAAATGGCCGGCCGGACCTGGTTTTGGAAGATTTCAGTGATCAAAACAGAGTCGCCTGAATTAAAGGCCTTTGATGTGAGTGTCGCGCTGAAAAAATCCGGATCATCCATCGTAACAGTCAGAAGTTATATAAAGAATGAGCAGAATTATTAGACAGAAAAATAAAGGTTTTACCCTGCTCGAAGTATTAATTGCTTTGGCTATCCTTGCCAGTTTGTCGGTTGCTGCGTATCAGGTTTTGAATCAGGTACAAACAAGTAGCATTGTCACCCATGAAAAGGAACAGCGTCTGGCTGAAATACAAAGAACACTGGCTATCATGGATAATGATTTCAGGCAAATGGCGCTTCGTAAGTTCAGAACGGATGGCGAAAAGCCAGGTAAATTACTTTTGGTTGCGAAAGATAATTTAATGTCATCGGATTCACAGGGCATCATGTTTACCCGATATGGATGGCTGAATCCTCAAATGCAATTTCCAAGAGGAGAAGTGACAAAGGTTGGATACAGAGTCATCGATGAGCAATTACAGCGTATTTGGTGGCGTTATCCTGATACACCTGTTGGCGATTCAGGAAATGTGATGAAGCTATTAACGCAGGTTGAATCAATGACATTTCGTTATTACTACAAAAAGAAGTGGGTGGATACCTGGGATAATGGTGCGGCTTTGCCTAATGCTGTTGGTGTGAAATTTAAATTAAAAGACTACGGTGAAATTGAGCGAATTTATTTAACGCCCGGTGCTGAGTTAGGTGCGTCAGATGATTAGAAGCAACTCATTCAGGAAAAATAAAGGGGTTGCACTGATTATTGTGCTGTTACTGCTGGCAATGATGGTTTCCATTGCGGCTGTTATGTCTGAACGCTTGTTTACGCAGTATAAAAGGGCAAGTCACCAGATTATGTATCAGCAAGCTTATTGGTATAGCATTGCTGTTGAGGCGTTGGCTGAATCAGCGATTGAAAATAGCTATCAGGATGATGATGACACGGTCAATATGAGTCAGCCCTGGGCTGTCAGAGGAAGAAAGTATCCACTTGATTATGGCACTGTTGAAGGGGATATTTTTGATATGCAGGCTTGTTTCAATCTGAATGTGTTAGAAAAAGCGAATATGCAGCCTGGAAGTTCTGAGCGGCCTTATTTACTGCAAGTGTTTCAGTATTTACTGGAATCGGCCTCAGTTGAAAATTATCAGGCGGAATTAATCGCCGATTCAACATACGAATATATTGATTCCAACCAGACGGTGAATACACAGAGTGGTGTTGAAGACAGCTATTATGAATCGATGTCTCCGGCGTATGTTGCACCTGATAGTTTACTGGCTGATGCTACTGAGTTGAGAGCGATTCAGGGGGTTTCTGGTCAGGCGATGGAGAAACTGCTTCCGCTGATCTGTGCGTTGCCGGAGACCACCTGGAAGCTCAACATCAATACAGTTTCTGAAAAACAGGCGAATTTGTTTGTTGCGCTTTTTCATCCATATTTAAGTAAGGCGTCGGCAGTTCAGTTAATTCAGAATCGTCCTTTCGCCGGCTGGAGCAGCCTTGATGATTTTTTAGCTGAGAGTGAATTATCTGCTGTCAGTGACAATGTACTTTCAAATGCAAAAAAATATCTGGGTATCGATAGTACCTATTTTGAATTAGATGCGCAGGTTTCTGTTGACGATGCCCGCGTGAGAATACGTAGTTTACTACATAGTGATGATAGAGAAAATGTGACGGTTATTCGCCGTCGCTTTGGAGGAGAGCGTGAGCGAATATCTGCTCGTTCGTCTGAGCAACCAGCCACTCAGTAAAGTTTATTGGTGGATTGGTTCAGACATACCAACATCTGTTGGAAAACAAGGAGAACTGAATTCCTGGGAGGAAGTCAGTGAACTTGCTGAAGAGGCTGGTCAGCGTCCGGTGATTGTTCTCCTTTCTGGTGCTGATGTTATTTTAAAAGAAGTTTCATTGCCTTCAGGTAAAACCCGTCAATTTGAAAAAATGTTACCCTATCTGGTAGAGGACGATTTAGCTCAGGATGCCGATGCATTACATTTTTCTGTACTGTCAAAGCAAGGTGAGCGAGTCTTCACTGCGGCTGTTGATTATGACTGGATGGAAAGTGTTCTGGCTCTTTTTTCTGAAGCCGGAATGATCGTCGATCGGGTGTTACCTGATATTCTTGCATTACCGATGCCTGAAAGTGGACAAAATGCAATGACAGCGCTGCAATTGGGTGACGAATGGTTGCTACGTCAGGGCGAATATCAGGGCATGTGCATAGAGCATGGATGGATGCCATTACTTTGTCAAAATCAGACCGTGTCTGATGAAGAAAGTGATGAAAGCGATGAACGGGTACCAGTCACTGTCACAACCTTTTCTCCCAAACCTGAGTCAGCAGACAACCAACAGCAGGTTTGGACTGAGAGTCTTGCGGATTCGGTTTTTTCATTATTGCTCAGGGGCGCATTGAATAGTCCGGTGAGCCTGATGACTGGCGCGTTTAAGAAGTCGTCTTCCTGGCTGAAATCCTGGAAGATTTGGCGTAAGAGTCTTCTGGCTTTGGCGGCATTGGTTGTATTAACCGTTGTTGCTCACTCACTGGAAATTAAACGGCTTGAGTCAGAAGCGCAGAGTTTAAGAGATCAAAGTGAACATGTCTTCCGGACTTTGTTCCCGGATCGCCGTAAGATTCCGACAGTGAGTTATCTGAAGCGTTTAATTAAGAATGAAGTGGCTCTTTTGTCTGGTGGAGATAATAACAGCTCTGCCATTTCTCTGTTTGAGGATTTATCAAAAACACTGAGCAAGGTAAAAGATCTACACCTTCAACGGATCCATTATGATGGTCAACAGGGAACCGTTCGTATTGATGTCACAGGCTCTAACTTCCAGAGTTTTGAAGCAGCACAGAAGGAGCTGTCAAAATACTTTGATGTTGAACAGGGCCCATTGAACAGAGCGAACAAGCAGGTTGCGGGCTTTTATACACTAAAAAGAAAATAGGCAATTAGTTATGAATCTATGGGTGAGCCGTTGTCAGAGTTGGTGGAAATCATTATCACTCAGAGAACAAAAGCTTGTATTAATTATCTCAATTTTTGCGGTCGTTGGTGCTGTTTATGCGGGTCTGATCCAGCCATTGCAGCAACAAAAGGCGATGGCTGTCAGTAAATTAAGTTCTGAGCAGAATCTTTATAACTGGGTGGTATCCGAAGCGAACAAAATTACCGGATTAAGAGGTCATGGTGGTTTTGTTTCTTCTGATAAACCACTGAACCAGTTAATTACGAATTCAACACGCCAGTTTGGAATCCGGTTGATCAGAATTCAGCCGATGTCGCAGACGCTTCAGGTTTGGATTGAACCTTTATCATTTAATCAGTTTATTGACTGGCTTACATTTTTGCAGGAAAAGTATGGTATCCAGGTCAATGTGATGGATATTGAGCGGGGTAAGCAGGAAGGAATGATCGAAGTGAAGCGATTACAATTGAAGCGGGGGTAGTGCGGTGAGCAGGAAGAAAGTCATTGCTTCTGTTATGGGTGTGTTTCTTATTTTTTGTATGAGTTTGGTTGTCCACCTTCCGGCAGCATTTGTCTTGAAATTTGTGCAACTCCCGCGGGGAGTTGAGCTCGCTTCGCCGCAAGGCACGATATGGCATGGGCATTTACAACAAATTCGTTGGCAGAGGCAATCTCTGGGAACATTTGACTGGCAAATACACCCTCTTGACTTATTTACAGGCCGGTTATTTGCCTCTGTCAAATTCGGTCGTCAGAGTGATTTGCACATTCAGGGAAGAGGCGGCGTAGGTGCCTCTTTTCAGGGGCGTCCTTTTTTAGAAGATTTTCATTTTTCTGTGCCCGCCCAAACGATCGCTGATCATGCACCGCTCCCTGTTCCGGCGACAGCTGAAGGGCTTGTGAATGTATCGATCAAAGCGTATGTATTCAGGGAGCCTTTCTGTGAGAAAGCGAATGTTGATTTTATCTGGGAGAATGCTCAGGTGTCACTGATGGCGCAATCTCTGCCTTTAGAGAAAGTATCTGCGGGTATGACATGTGAAAGTAACAAGATTACTGTGAAAGGAAAACAGAGATCACAGGTATTGATGAGTGAGTACTCTGTAACTATGGATGCGAATCGAAAATATCAGTTAAATGGTTGGTTGCAACCAGCTCCGGGATTTCCTGAATCTCTGGAAAAAATGTTGAAAATGGGACTCAGAGCTGATGGACAGGGGCGATATAATTTCAGGTTTGATGGACATTTATAAGATAAACCCCTAAGCCTCACCAAGTATAAAAAAACTGCTCTTTAAGAGCAGTTTTTTTTATACTGATAAACGCTGTATTCGGTTCATCTTTCATTTTTATTCTGCAGAATCTCTTTCCAGGGTAATTCAGGGTCTCCGATGACGATAAAATTCGGATTTTCCAGAGTTTCACGCAAGTTATAAGACAGAGAAGCCAGACTGGTGCTTAAAATCCGTCCTCCGGCCTCTTCCACGATGCATTGAGTTGCTGCCGTATCCCATTCACCAGTTGGACCTAATCTGAGATAGCAATCCACAGAGCCTTCAGCAACCAGACATGCTTTCAAGGCTGCAGAGCCAAGAGGCACTAAATCATAGTTCCAGACAGAACTCAGCCGGCTGGTAATTTTGTTAATATCCTGTCGTCTGCTGATGGCAATCGCAATTGAAGACTGCGGAATTTCGTGATAGTGCGTTTTTATTGGAATACTTTCGGACATGTCCGGGATTTTCCAGGCGCCTTTATTTTTATAAGCATAATAGGTCACGCCAGATACAGGAGCATAAACAACGCCCATAATCGGCTGATTATCTTTGACCAGTGCGATAATCGTTGCAAAATCTCCACTACGGGCGATGAATTCCTGTGTGCCATCTAAAGGATCAACGAGCCAGTAGGTTGACCATTCAGAACGTTGTTCAAGGCTGATGTCTGCGGCTTCTTCGGACAGAACCGGGATAGATGGTGTTAGCGCATTCAATTTTTTTATGATCAGCTTGTGAGCCGCAATATCAGCACTGGTAACCGGGGTCTCATCACTTTTCGTATAGGCTTCATAATTTTTCGTCTGATAATAGTCAAGGATGAGCTGTCCGGAAGCTCTGGCGATTTCAATAACCTGAGGGATTAAATGAGAATAGTCGGGAGTTGTCATATTTATCTCTCCCCTGTCAGATTCAGGTGGTGTAGTGCGAGAAGTAGTGCAGAAACAGAACGTGATTCACAGAAATCGAGGTGAGATAATAATTCCGTCGCCTGGTTCAGAGGCCAGCGAATCACTTCAAGGGGTTCTGGTTCGTCACCTTCCAGTTTTTCAGGGTATAGCCCCCTGGCGATAAACAAACTCATTTTCCCGGAAAAGTAGGAAGGGGCAAGAATCACTTCTTTGAGGAATATCAGCTGGTTTGCACCAAAACCGACTTCTTCTTTCAATTCTCTGTTCGCGGCTTCTTCAGCGGTTTCTCCCTGGTCAATTAAGCCCTTCGGGAAGCCTAATTCATAACGCTGTGTTCCTGCCGCATATTCCCGGACAAGGAGTAAATCTCCCTGCGGTGTCACCGGGACCATCATCACTGCGCTATTTCCCCGGGGTTGCATTCGTTCATATGTCCGGTGCTCTCCGTTTGAAAAGCATAAGTCCAGTGATTCGACCGTGAAAAGACGTGACTCAGCGACGGTTGTAATATTCAGAATCTCAGGACACTGTTTGACGGACATACCTTCATACCTCGGAGGAACTTACAGTTTTAACTATATGAGAAAATTTGCGATTTTGAAAAGCATAGTTTGTTGCTATTTCATCTGTCTATCACAAAATTAATAATAAGAGTGTTCACCGCGATCATGTTCAGTTAAATCTTTTACGGCGCTCAGCTCACCAGAGAAATGTGCCAGTAACTCTTTTTCAACGCCATCTTTCAGTGTGACATCGACCATCGAACAACCATTGCAGCCGCCACCGAACTGAATCACAGCTGTGCCATCATCAGTAATTTCCAGTAACTGAATATGACCACCATGACCGGCAAGCTGGGGATTGATTTGTGTTTGAATCATATATTCAACACGCTCAAGCAGTGGTGCGTCATCCGAAACTTTTTTCATTTTTGCATTCGGAGCCTTCAGTGTGAGCTGAGACCCCATTTTATCCGTCACAAAATCAATTTCAGCATCTTCGAGAAAAGGCTGACTTAACTCATCAATATACGCGGAGAAACCCTGAAACTTCATCTCAGTATCGGTACTCTCTACAGCATCCACCGGACAATATGAAACACCACATTCGGCATTCGGGGTACCAGGATTCACGACAAAAACCCGTATATTAGTACCTTCCGGCTGCTGTTCCAGTAGTTTGACAAAGTGTTCCTGAGCTGATTCTGTAATAATAATATTTGACACGACAATACCCGACTATATTTGTAGACTATTTAGCGCCATTCTACTCTTGTGAAATCGATGAGCCAATCATTTTATATATTCAAATAAACTGAATTATGTTTGTCTGGACTTTTTATGGATAATTTCAATTGGATAAATGATTTTCCGGGGTTTTGCACAGGCAGTAAATATCAATTTTTCTGACTCCGGATTGTTGTAATAAATGGCATAGTTGACTGACTGTTGTACCTGTAGTGACAACATCGTCGACAATTGCTACATGTGCTTTATCTGTGTGGCATTTCAGTTCAAATGCAGAGTTCAGATTCCGTAATCTGGCTTGTCTGCTTAGTTTCTGCTGTGGCCGGGTAGCATGATTTTTCTTCACTATGCCAGAACTATAAGAGGTGTTGAGTAAGCGGCTGAGCCGTGAAGCGATCAGGTCACTCTGATTAAATCCCCTGATAAGATAACGTTGCCAGTGCATGGGGACTGAAATTAACTGTTCTGCTGGTTCCGTAATCTGGCGTGCCAACAGCTGGCACAGGGGAAATACATGCCAGAACTGACGTTGATATTTGATTTTGCTGATATAAATATTAAGCGGAAAACTGTAATCCCCAAGGCAGTAGAGTTTGTTCCAGAGAGGCGGATGACTCAGGCACTGCCCGCAGATACTGACAGGCTCCAGTGTTGGTTCTCCACACCGCTGGCACCGGGGGCTGGATTCAAACCAACGCATGCAGTGAGTGCACCAGTGGCCTTCGGCCGCATAAAGTTCCAGCTCGCATAATGGACACTGGCGTGGAATCATCTTGCAAATGGTATTTTTGAATCTTTGATAGCGCATCGTGCACATCCGGATGTAAATGAATAATCCATGCAATTTTCTCAGGACCTATGGTAACTTGTGTATGAATTAAGAAGGAGAGAGTGCGAGTCATGTCTGAGGTTTTGCATTGGCAGACAGAAGGGGAAGGTCCGGATCTGGTGTTAATCCATGGATGGGGGATGAATGGCGCTGTCTGGGATCAGACGGTTGAGATTCTGAAACATGAGTACCGGGTTCATGTGGTTGATTTACCCGGATACGGCCACAGTGGGCATTGCTGTGCATCTTCGATTGAAGAGACAGCGTTACTTGTGCTTCAGGGCGCGCCTGAACAGGCTGTATGGCTGGGCTGGTCATTAGGAGGACTGATTGCAACGCATATCGCACTCAATCATCCTGCACGGGTTAAAAAACTCATCACAGTGGCCAGTTCTCCCAAATTTGCTGCCCAGGATGAGTGGCGCGGGATTCAACCGAAAGTCTTGAAAGCATTTACTTCACAGTTAGTTGACGATTTTCAACTGACGATAGAACGTTTCATGGCACTTCAGGCGATGGGAAGCCCGACGGCCAGACAAGATGTAAAAGCGTTGAAAGAAAAAGTGCTTTCGAGACCTGCTCCGCGGCCTGAAGCGCTTTTTTCTGGTCTCAAAATGTTGTCAGATATTGATATGAGAACGCAATTGTCTGATATTTCTGTTCCCCTGTTACGTCTTTATGGAAGGTTGGATGGTCTGGTGCCGGTTCAGGTAGCCAATGATCTGAACACTCTGGTTCCGGAAAGTCAGTCTTGTATTTTTTCCCGTTCTTCACATGCGCCTTTTATTACAGAGACCGATGATTTTTGTCATCAGGTTCTTGAATTTGCAGCATCCTGATGATCAGAGCAATATCCGGATGGAAAAATTGCTTAAACGGCAGCAGCGACTAAATTTTTGAAAGACCTGGCCGATAAGTAATCGGATCATGAAAAATTTCATCTGAGAGATTTGAGTGAGCCGGGCGATGCTGAGGAGATTTCGGCTATGATTGTGTCACCGAATAATATAAGTGTGCCACTTATTGCCCCATCGGTAAATATGCAGACGGAGCAGGCTGCGCGTGAAAACCGGGTCAGAGAGCCGGTGACACCGACAGTCCAGCTGGAGAAATCGAATGCTGAACGTCAGATTAAATCTGATGATAAGCGTCGGAGAAGTTCATCCTGGGATCCGAGCGAGCACCCTGAGTATGAAATAGATGCTGATGAAGAGCATCATGGCAGCTCAGCGTACCGGGAGGAATCGAAAGGGGAACTGGAGCGCCTCTTTGAATTGCTCGCATTATCGACTTATAGTGAGCATCAGGGAAAGGGCTATATTGTCCGGTTCAGGTTTCCGAAGCATATTATTGATGCAGCGGTAAATGAAGGAAAAATGGCGAGACGGCGGGTCGTGATTAAATATCATTATGGCTATGCCATTGCACCGAATATTCCTTCAGAAGTTTTGGCAGTTTTATAGACTGTAATTTAAAAAACCTGCGGTGTACCGCAGGTTTTTTTTCGCCATTCTCACCCGTATGCTCCGGTGATTTTATTTTTTTGCTTTTGCAAAAGCTGCAGCGAAGGCACCGCCCATCGCACTGTTGGTTTGGGGCTTTTGCCGTTGACTCTTCTTCGGTTCCGTTGTACTGGCGGATGGACGACGGTTTGAACGGACAGTTTTGTTCTCTTGCCCCGGTTCGTCATTGAGCCGCATTGAAAGGGCGATACGTTTTCTTTGAATATCGACTTCCATCACTTTCACTTTGACAATATCACCGGCTTTCACCACTTCTCTCGGATCAGACACAAATCGATCGGTCAGTGCTGAGATATGGACAAGCCCGTCCTGATGCACACCTATATCAACAAACGCACCGAAGTTGGCAACGTTGGATACAACGCCCTCAAGAATCATTCCCGGCTCCAGATCGCTGACCTGATGAATGTCATCGGCAAAATTTGCGGTTTTGAACTCAGGCCGGGGGTCACGTCCGGGTTTATCCAGTTCTTTAATGATGTCTGTGACAGTCGGTATACCAAAGTTATCATCAGTGTAGTCACTGGCATGCAATCCATTCAAAAATGTTGTGTTGCCAATCAGGGAAGGAATCTCCTGCTGGTTTGCCTGAGCAATTTTCTGTACAACCGGATAAGCTTCAGGGTGAACAGATGAGCTGTCTAACGGATTTTTTCCATTCATGATCCGTAAAAAACCAGCGCACTGTTCATAGGCCTTCGGGCCTAAACGAGGCACTTTTTTCAACGTTGTTCTTGACTCAAACCGGCCATTTTCATCGCGGTATTCCACAATATTTTTGGCCAGTGTTGTTGAAAGACCGGCAACTCTGGTCAACAGCGCAGGTGAAGCTGTATTGACATCAACACCGACAGCGTTCACACAGTCTTCAACGACCGCATCAAGGCGCTTAGCCAGCAGGTTCTGGTTCACATCATGCTGGTATTGTCCGACCCCAATGGATTTCGGATCAATCTTAACCAGTTCAGCCAGCGGATCCTGAAGGCGCCGGGCGATAGACACAGCACCACGCAACGATACATCCATTTCGGGAAACTCTTGTGCTGCCAGTTCTGAGGCTGAATAGACCGAAGCCCCGGCTTCACTGACCACAATTTTCTGGACTTTGAGATTTCCCCGTTTAATTAAATCAGCAGCAAATGCATCTGTTTCTCTGGAGGCCGTCCCGTTACCGATGGCAATGAGATCGACATGAAACTGGCGGACCAGAGCATCTATTGTCTTGATGGCCTGTTCATACTGTTTCTGCGGCTGATGCGGGTAAATTGCGCAGGTGGAGAGCACTTTACCTGTTGCATCCACGACAGCAACTTTACAACCTGTTCTTAATCCCGGATCCAACCCAAGTGTTGCCCTGGGGCCTGCGGGGGTTGCCATCAGCAAATCCTTGAGGTTGGTTGCGAAGACATCGATCGCTTCAATTTCAGACCGTTCTTTCAGTGCGGACATCAGTTCAGTTTCCATGTGGACGGAAACTTTCACCCGCCATGCCCAGCCGATAACTTGCTTGCGCCATGTATCTGCTGGTGCATCACTCAGATGGATATTGTAATGCTTCGCTATCAGTGTTTCGCAATAAGACTCTCTGACACCTTCCGGTTGTTCCGGATCGGCGTTCAGGGTTAAGGTCAGGAAGCCTTCATTTCGGCCCCGCAGCATCGCAAGCGCCCGGTGTGAGGGCACGGCGCTGATTGGTTCCTGATGCTCAAAATAGTCTTTGAACTTCTCGCCTTTTTGTTCTTGCCCCGTGACAACTCTGGATGTCAGCAGTGCATGACGATTCATGTAGGCCCGGATTTTTTCCAGCAGGTTGGCATCTTCGGCAATGCGTTCCATCATAATCGCCCGCGCACCATCCAGGGCGGCTTTTGAATCATCAATTCCTTTATCCGGGTTGATATATTGTTGTGCTTCTTGTTCGGGGATATGCTGTGGATGTTGCCATAACTGATCAGCCAGAGGCTCCAGACCCGCCTCAATTGCAATTTGTCCCTTTGTCCGGCGTTTGGGTTTGTAAGGCAGGTACAGATCTTCGAGCCGTGTTTTACTGTCGGCATGACGGATTTCCTGCCCGAGCTCAGGTGTCATTTTGCCTTGGTCCTGAATTGATTTCAGAATGGTCTGACGTCGCTCTTCCAGCTCCCGCAAATAAGATAAACGGCTATCCAGACTTCTCAGTTGTGAATCGTCCAGCCCGCCTGTGACCTCTTTTCTGTATCGTGCAATAAATGGAACAGTATTACCGTCATCAATTAACTGAACGGCTGCAATAACCTGCTCAGAGCGAACATTCAGCTCTGAAGCAATTGTTTGGCAGATAGCTTGACTCATCCGTTATCTTCTCTTTAGTTCATGAAATATACCCGGTGAAGGGCAAATTAATCTTAATAATATGGGGATTTATACGATATATTTCCAGTCGATATATCTCTGCTGCCTCGTTATCAGAGCAACGGACTCAGAGTCTGTGAACCTTGCTCAGAAATCATCTTGCTGAATATGCATCCTGAGGTCACTTGGATATATTTGAATATAATTGTTGCGATTATCCAGAAAATTCCGGGAGCATATGTGAAAACAAAGTTAATCACCAGAGCTGGCTATGACAAACTTAAGCAGGAGCATGATTATCTGTGGCGGGAGAAACGTCCTGAAATTACAAAAATTGTTACCTGGGCTGCCAGTCTGGGAGATCGGAGTGAAAACGCTGATTACCAGTATAATAAGCGCTTACTCAGACAGATAGATCGACGGGTTCGGTATCTGCGAAAATTACTGCCTGAGCTCAAGGTTGTTGACTATTCTCCGCAGCAAGAGGGCAAAGTGTTTTTCGGTGCCTGGGTCGAAATAGAAAATGAAGAAGGTGATAAGAAAAGATTCAGGATTGTCGGACCGGAAGAAATCTATGGTGATGTCAAAGATTATATCTCGGTTGATTCTCCTATGGCACGTGCGCTGATTAAAAAAGAAGTGGATGATGAATTTACGGTAAAAACGCCGGAAGGAGAGAAAGAATGGTTTGTCAATGCCATCGAGTATGAAAAAAATTAACATTCTCCCCAAAAATGCAGAATGATTGTTGATATAAAAATTACTTTTATGAATACTTAGGCGCCTTTTGGAATGGCCATGTGTGGCAATGGCCAGTGTTGACTATACGCATTTATCTTTGTCTTTAACAAATATTAATCGGGAAATAATAAAATGAATTGGTTCACAGCAGCGTTTAAGAAATATACAGTTTTTAGTGGCCGGGCCAGACGAAAAGAGTACTGGATGTTTTATCTGTTCATGATGATTTTTATGCTGATCACCTGCATTTTGGATGTACTGGTCGGGAGTTATGGCTTAATCACCGGATTATTTGGTCTGGCCGTTCTCCTGCCCAGCTTATCTTTGACCATTCGTCGGTTGCATGATACGGGCCGCAGTGGCTGGTGGTGCTTTATCACCCTGGTGCCAGTCGTCGGTGCGATTGCTTTTTTCGTGTTCACGGTTCTTCCCGGCAATTTTGGTGACAACCAATACGGACCTGATCCGAAGAAAATCGAGCTTTAATCTGAAATCAGGATAGCTGGCAAAACCTTTAAAACGCCGCTATTCATCGATACAAAAGATACTCATCGATACAAAAGATATTCATTGATACAGATTATCCATTGATACAAATGAAGCCAGCGTTATTGATACGCTGGCTTTTTTGGTTCCGGTATCCGTTAAAACGGATTGGTCTGATATGACAATACCGTTGCAGGATCGGCATGCAGCAATTGATTTAACTTCTCCATCCCTTCTCTGAATTTTTTACCGGAATGAATAGCCGTCAGTGAAAGCCGGATATGATTACAGCTCTGCTGTGTATCAAAATAACTGCCACTGCTGACAAGGATTCGATGATTTTGTGCTTCCATCGCAAAACGTTCCTGCTGCCACCCAGAGGGCAATGGAAGCCACAAATGATAACCCTGTCCGGGAGTGGTGGTTTCAGGTAAGTATTGTTTTGCTATGGCTTGTCTTTCGGCTGCCAGCAAGCGTTGCCGTTCGGCGAGTTCAAATGCCTGTCCGGAGTGGATTAATTCTTCTGCGATGATGAAGTTTAAAGGGGATGAAAGCCAGATATCGGTCCGGATATGAGCACTGACGGTGGCAACCTGTGATGAAGGTGCTTTGATAAAGCCGCAGCGGAGCGCCGGACAGATTGCTTTGGATAAGCTGGTGACATGGAATCCCTGCTCCGGAAGCCAGTTACAGATTGCAGGAATGGGTTTCTCATTAAGAAAACCATAAATATCATCTTCAACCAGCCAGATATGATGTTGGCGAATGATATCGGCAATTTGAATTCTGCGCTCTTCCGGCATTGTAATTCCCGTTGGGTTCTGATGCGAAGGAACTGTAATCACCAGTTTGGGATGATGTTGTTCAATGGACTGTTGTAAGTGCTCCGGTATCATTCCGTGCTCATCCATCTGAACGCCAACCACATGACGTCTTTTCAGGCTGGCGATGGCCAGAATTCCCGGATATGTAAGTGTTTCGACTGCAATTGTGTCACCTGGTTTTGTCAGTGATTCAACCAGAACCGCTAAAGCATTCTGAGCACCGCTGGTCAGCAGCGTATTATGGGTGGTTCCCGGTTCCAGACCATATTCTGAGGCCCAGCGTATGCCAGTCTGCCGGTGTCGCTCATGCCCGGAATTTTCTGCATACCCAATCAACTGGCTCGTGAGTTGGCTGGCACTTTGCCTGATGGCATTTTGAAGCGCCGGAAGATGATGACTGAGACATGGTTGCAGAATTGAAAAATTATACACATCTTCATCATCGGAGCTTTGAATCACACTCGAAAGCCGGGACTCACCACAGACAAAAGTCCCGCGTCCGACAAAAGATTCAACCTGATTTTGCTCTGAGAGTAACTTGTAAGCTTTAGCAACGGTGACCGGTGTGGTCTGTAATTCTTCGGCCAATACCCGGTGTGGTGGTAATTTTGTATTTGGGGGATAGACGCCGTCTCTGATTCTTGATTCGATGGTCCGGGCTATTTGCTTAAACTTAATTTCACTCACGGCGGGCATTCTTTATCAGTTAAAGGTTTTGTCCAGTTTACTGGAAGGTGAATAGTAAGAAAACTGATGAGAAATGATCTTTACCGGATTGACCTCAAAATTCAGGATTCAGTGTCTTGCTCAAAGGGGCGTTGCAGGTAAAACAAAGACATAAACCTTAACAATTCTGTGCCGCTGTTTTTATGAAATAGTGTTAGAGTTAAAGTCTGACGATAGAATAAAAAATAACAGAGGTTGCCGCGTGCAGGAAAATGTAAAGATTTTAGTGGTTGATGATGATGCCAGGCTCAGATCTTTGCTGGAACGTTATTTATCTGAACAAGGATTTCAGGTGCGTAGCGTGGCCAATAGTCAGCAAATGGATCGGTTACTGATGCGTGAACAGTTTCATCTGATGGTGCTGGATTTGATGCTGCCGGGAGAAGATGGGTTATCAATCTGTAAACGTCTTCGTGAATCAAATAATCAGATTCCGGTTTTAATGCTGACCGCAAAAGGGGATGAAGAAGAACGTATTCTCGGGTTTGAAGTTGGCGCAGATGATTATTTGCCGAAACCATTTAATCCGCGTGAGTTGCTGGTCCGGATTAAAGCGATTTTACGCCGTCAGGCGAGTGAGTTACCAGGAGCTCCCAGTGCTGAAGAATCAGTCATTGAGTTTGGTGATTTTAGTCTGAATCTCGGTACCAGAGAAATGTTTCGCGGAGAAGAAGCGATGCCTCTGACCTCGGGAGAGTTTGCGGTGTTAAAAGTTCTGGTCAGTAATCCCAGAGAGCCTATGTCGAGAGATAAGCTGATGAATATGGCGCGGGGACGTGAGTATTCGGCCATGGAGCGTTCTATTGACGTTCAGATTTCCCGGCTAAGACGCATGCTGGAAGATGATCCGGCAAAGCCACGTTATATTCAGACGGTATGGGGTCTGGGTTATGTGTTTGTTCCTGACGGAAAAAGCTCGTAATCATATTTTGGTTCAGAGAACACTTTTTCGGTTCAGAGAAATGGCTCTGAACCTTGCCTGTCTTATTGATATCCGGAGTTTTCCCAAATGCGGGTTCGCAGCGCTTTTACGCAAACGCTTATTATTTTTCTGACCTTATTTGTTACCAGCCAGCTGTACACTTTCTATGCATTGTTCCACTATGCGCTGGTTCCGAGTCTGCAGCAGCTGAACACGATTCTCGGCCATGAAATCAGCATCATGCTGGAGGATTCGAATGGTAACGGCAATGAAATTTCAGAAGAGATCCTGGCCCGGCAGAAGGTGTTAGATAAGCTGGGTGTGTCAATCCATTCGCTGAACGAAAACCTGTCACAGGAATTCGCACATGCCATGCGGATTGATTTGATGAGTGAAGAAATGACCCGGGAGCTCAGTTCTCCAACGGATGTAAGAATGATCCTTGGTCAGCGAAGTTATATTTTGTGGATGAAAATTGAGAAGCTACCCGGCGTATTGATTCAGATACCATTATCTGAGCTTCAGGAAGAAGATTTTATTCCGTTATTCAGAAACTGCCTTTTAATGACCATCCTGATCATGTTGGGTGGCTGGTTGTTTGTCCGGATCCAGAACCGGCCTTTAAAAGACTTAGAGAAAGCCGCTGTTTCTGTCGGGAAAGGTGAAATTCCACCGGCATTACCGGAAAAAGGGGGCACTGAAATTCGCTCTGTCACTCAGGCTTTTAATCAGATGGCGAAAGGTATTCAGGACTTAGAAGCTGATCGGGCTTTATTGATGGCCGGGATCAGCCATGATTTAAGGACGCCACTGACCCGGATACGTTTGGCAACGGAAATGATGTCTCCTGAGGATAGTTATCTTGCGGAAGGTATTATCAGTGATACCGAAGAATGCAATGAAATTATCAGCCAGTTTATGGATTATCTGAAGCCGGTGCAGACTCAGTCGTTTAAGGAAGTTGATCTGGAAGAGGTTCTCAGAGATATCGTCAAGGCTGCGGAAGTGAATCATACCAAGCCGGAAATGAATGTTGCCGGTTCTCTGAAATATGCCTGGGGAAACCCGATTGCAATTAAACGGGCAGTCAGCAATTTAGTTGTAAATGCGATTCGTTATGGAAACGGGTGGGTGAAAGTCAGTGCCGGAATGACGGCCGATCAAGCGCTGGTCTGGCTGTGTGTTGAAGATAATGGTCCGGGCATCAGCGAAGAGCAGATGACTAAAGTCTTTGAACCATTTACTCAGGGCGATACTGCCAGAGGTTCTGAAGGAAGCGGATTGGGGCTGGCAATTGTAAAACGAATTGTCAGCCAGCATCATGGTTCGGTATCAATGAACAATCGCTCTGAAGGGGGCCTGAAAGTTCAGATCAGTTTTCCTGCTATAAAGTGAAAGCCGCGGAATTGAATGGCCGAATGTCTCCGGGGTTCCGGTACCTCCGGCCAAATCATCTCTGTTATTCAGCGGCAGAGTGGTCTGCAGACGTTTCTGTAAAGGTATCATGGCTTATGACATCTTCACTGCTGTCAGCCTGTAGCACTGTGCTGTTGTTTGCTTTCTGGTCTTTTTCAGGTAAAACCAGATTCAGGAGAATTGCTGTGATTCCTCCGGCAGCAATGCCTGATGAAAAAATATTTTTGATGAACTCAGGCATGAATTGCAGAATTTCAGGTTTTTGCGCGATACCCAGACCCATTGAAAACGACAGAGCCATAATCAGAATGGCACGACGATCCAGCTCGACACGCGAGATAATCCGGACTCCGGCAGCCGCAATCGTGCCAAACATGACAATGGTTGCACCACCAAGGACTGGTTCCGGAATTTGCTGCACAAAGGCAGCAACACCCGGGAATAAACCTAACAATACCAGCATACCTGAAATAAAATATCCGACGTAACGGCTGGCAACACCCGTCAACATGATTACACCATTGTTTTGACTGAATGTTGAATTCGGGAAGCTGTTAAATACCGCAGCTAAGGCAGAATTCAGGCCATCCGCGAGTACACCGCCTTTTAATCTTTTGATATAAACAGGGCCTTTCACAGGTTCTCCGGAAACTTCTGATGTGGCGGTAATATCTCCAATTGCTTCCAGTGCGGTAATCAGAAATATCAGCACCAGAGGGATAAACAGCGACCAGTCAAAACTCAGTCCGAATTGCATGGGGACAGGCAGGGCAATCAGTTTGCTTTCACTGTGACCTGAAAAATCGATCATTCCCATGCAAAAGGCCATCACGTATCCCACCAACATCGCAATGACGATAGAAGCGACACGAATATATGGATTCGCGGAGCGGTTGAGAATCACAATCAGGCCGAGTACAGCCCCCGCCAGTGCCAGTTTATCCAGACTGCCAAAACTACCATCACTCAATGCGGCATATCCACCTCCCATTGAAATCAGGCCAACCTGAATGAGCGTCAAACCAATCAGGGTAACAACAATGCCGGAGACTAATGGCGTAATAATCCGCTGTGCGTAGGTCAGAATTCTGGACAGAATAATTTCGGCAAATGATGCGACGAGTATGGTGCCAAAAATGGCGGCCATCATGGTATTGATATCCGCGCCGCCTGCTTTGAGTGACATGCCTGCGCCGATAATCGGGCTGAGAAAGTTAAAGCTGGTGCCCTGAATAGAAAGTAAGCCTGAACCGACCGGACCGAAAGTCCGGATTTGAATAAAAGAAGAAATCCCGGAGGCAAACAGTGACATACTGATGATTGTATTGGTTTGGTCGGCGGGTACGCCCAACGTCTGGCAGATGATTAAGGAAGGCGTAATGACGGCCACAAACATCGCCAGCAAATGCTGCAGCGCTGCAAAAGTGGTTTGTGGCAAAGGTGGCTTATCATTGAGTTGATAGACTAATTCAGATTTTTTAGTCGTCATATTCTGTGTACCGGTATTCAAATTAAATTAAAAAATCCCTGAACAGATTGTGAGGTAATTTATTATTGTGGGGAATTTGCTCAGAATGAAAATTGAGCGGAATTATAGTGAATTTTGTCATAATAGCAAACGTTTGCTTTTTGTCGCCGGCAACACAGAGGAAAAATATTCAGGCTTTTGAGTAAATATCTTTATCTGTTAACCAGCGATCAATGATCGCCTGAGCATTTTGTGGGTAATGGTCGTGAATATAGCGGGCGATTTTCTGAACTTCCGGGATCAGGTATTGGTCCCGGAGTAAGTCGGCAATTTTGAAATCAGCTAAACCGGTTTGTTTTGTTCCTAACAGCTCGCCCGGGCCCCGAATTTCGAGATCTTTTTGCGCGATGACAAAACCATCACTGCTGTCACGCATGACGGCAAGGCGTTTTTGAGCTGTTTTAGAAAGCGGCGGATGATAAAGGAGGACACAGTGACTGGCGACCGAGCCACGACCAACCCTGCCTCTTAACTGGTGAAGCTGTGCAAGTCCGAGTCGTTCCGGGTTCTCAATAATCATCAGACTTGCGTTTGGTACATCAACTCCGACTTCGATGACAGTTGTCGCAACCAGCAGATGGAGCTCGCCGGATTTGAAATTTTGCATCACAGACTGTTTTTCTGCGGCCTTCATGCGCCCGTGAACCAGCCCGATGTTTAAATCAGGTAGCTGATGTTTCAATGTCTGTGTCAGTTCTTCTGCAGCCTGTGCTTCCAGAACTTCAGACTCATCGATCAAAGTACAAACCCAATAAGCCTGTTTTCCTTCTGACAAACACGCATGACGAATACGTTCAATAATATCATTCCGTTTTGTTTCCGGGATAGCAACGGTCTGCACCGGAGTTCGTCCCGGTGGGAGTTCATCAATGACAGACGTTTCCAAATCTGCGTAAGCTGTCATCGCCAGTGTACGTGGAATCGGTGTGGCCGTCATAATCAACTGGTGAGGATAGCACCCATTTTTGCCGCCTTTTTCCCGGAGTTCCAGCCGTTGATGCACCCCAAAACGGTGTTGTTCGTCAATGATAATTAATGCAAGGTGATGAAAACTGACCTGTTCCTGAAATAAAGCGTGCGTCCCAACAATCATACTGACGTCACCTTGAGCGATTTCAGCTATGGCCTGTTCTTTTGCTTTGCCTTTCTGTTTACCAGCCAACCAGCCAACCTTGATACCCAGCGGGGAAAACCAGGTTTTAAAGTTGATTGCATGTTGTTCGGCAAGTAATTCGGTTGGCGCCATTAACGCGACCTGATAGCCATGGCTGATCGCTCTGAGTGCCGCCATTGCAGCAACTAATGTTTTGCCTGAGCCTACATCTCCCTGAACCAGACGCATCATCGGATGTGACTGTGCCAGATCAGATTCTATTTCCCTGACGACTCTGTCCTGAGCATGGGTCGGACTGAAAGGGAGCTGGTCGAGCAGTTGTTGTTTAAAGGGTTCGGAATGAGTTAACGGCAGTGCCTGTTCTTGCTGTCCCTGATGACGGATTGCCAGCATCGACAGATTCTGTGCCAGCAGTTCTTCCATGATTAACCGTAACTGGGCGGGATGATGTCCTTTTTCAAAGCGTTCCGTATCAATGTCGGCAGAAGGGCGGTGAATGATATGTAAAGCCTGAGTCATGGTGATCTGATGATCATACAAACCTTCCGGCAATAGTTCCTGTACCGCAGACTTATCGAGCAGCTCTAATGCCTGATCGGTCAGCTGGCGCAGGGTTAACTGTCTGAGACCTTCGGTGGCCGGATAAACCGGAGTCAGATTGGCTTCTTCTTTGACGGGGACGTCTGGCTGGTAAAACTTGTATTCCGGGTGAATTATTTCAAGTCCGGACATGCCTCTTTTTATCTCGCCGTAAACATGAATATATTTGCCTTCGGTGAAACTGTTCTTCATGGCTGCATTGAAATTGAAGAAGCGTAATGACAACGTGCCATGACCATCGCTCATCTTTACGGTCAGCATTTTTTTTCTGCCAAATGATGCATTGACCGCCATCACCTGTCCCTGTGTCGCACACCATAATCCGGCATGCAGTTGATTCACAGGATAGATGCGGGTTCTGTCTTCATAACGGGACGGCAGGTGAAACAAAAGATCCTGAACCGTGTTCAATCCGATTCTGCTAAGTTTCTCAGCAATTTTTATCCCAACACCTGAGAGTGAAGTTAAAGGAATTGCGTTGAGCAGTTGTGACATAAACGAACAGGCTCACTTGAATGGGTGAATTAACTCTGGTTATTCAACCATTGAACTGTTTTTTTGTACAGTTTTTTTGGGAACTGTGAATGAGCTGACATCACTTATGCGTATTGCATCTCACGCCACCATGCTTCGTCAGCTACGATTTGTCCTTTTTCATCCAGTTCCGGATAAGGTAGTTTTTTCTTTTTTGCGACTTTTGCTAAAACCGGATGACCCCGCTCAAACAATATGCGTTGGACAACTTCATTGGGTAAGTTGCTTTCATCCCGGTCATACATACCAGACATTTGACGTTGACGCTGTGCTTCATAGAGGATCAAAGCACTGGCGACAGACACGTTTAATGACTGAACCATGCCAACCATTGGAATGATGATGTCCTGATCTGCAACAGTCAGCGCCTGTTGAGATATACCTTCCTTTTCACTGCCCAAAATGACAGCGGTTGGCCGGGTATAATCAATGTCTCTGAAATCAACAGCGTGCTCAGACAGATTCGTGACCAGAATCTGCATTTTCTGTTCTCTGAAAACAGAAACCGCATCATTCAGCGAGCCATGTGTATCGACTTCAACCCAGTTTCTTGCGCCTGCGGAAGTATGGCCCAGTGTCCGCATTTGTGCATTAGGCCAGACGGCATGAATCTTATGCAGGCCAGTGGCGTCAGCAGTACGGATAATGGCAGACACATTATTGGGTTTGTGGACTTCTTCAAGACATAACGTGAGGTCGGTTTGTCGTGCTTTCAGCACTTCAAGGATGCGTTGATAACGTTCTGGGTTCATATATTTTTGAATAATCAATGTAGAAGCTTTGATTCAGGACAGAAACGTCAAATAAGACGCTCTGCCTGAAATTGATAAACAGCTCAGCTCTTTTTCCTCTGAACTCTTAATGCATGAGGCATCACGCGGATCTTTTTCATGATACCTGCAAGGTGAATCCGATCTTTCGTGGTTAGCAATACTTTGATTGTATACAGACGACCGTCCCTTTCTTCAGTTGCTATGCCATGAATATTTGAACCGGTATGAGAAATCACGTTGGTGAGTTCCGCCAAAGCACCCTGATGATTGAGCATGTCTATCTTCAGTTCAGTAATGAACTCCTGATCGTAATCTTTTGACCACTCAACCGCCATATATTTATCGGGTTCTTTCTGATAACCACGGACATTGGCACAGGTTTCTCTGTGGATGACCAGACCTCGTCCCGGTGATATATGGGCGATAATATGATCGTCCGGAATGGGATGACAACAATTGGCAAAGTTGAGCAGAATGCCTTCAGCACCGCGAATTGGTAGCGAGCGTTTGCGGTTTTCTTCATTGATCGTCAGCTCTTCCGTGTTACCCAGCAATTTACGTGCAATCACGATGCTCATCAGTTCACCCAAACCAATGGCAGCCAACATATCATCAAGCTGTGACATTTTCAGTTCAATGAGTACAGTCTGAATGTTATCTTCACTGATATCGCCAATCGACTGCTCGCCCAGAGCGTGGTTCAGAAGTCGTCGGCCAAGACTGACCGATTCTTCGCGACGCATGGTTTTCAGAACCTGACGGATTTTAGTTCTGGCGCGGGAAGTTACGACATAGTTAAGCCATGCTGCGTTAGGCCGGGCACCCGGTGCGCTGATAATTTCTATCGTTTGCCCGTTTTTCAGTGCTTTGCTCAGAGGATAAGGATTGCGATCAACCCGTGAACCGACGCAGGTATTACCGACGTCCGTATGAACGGCATAGGCGAAGTCAACGGCAGTTGCGCCAACCGGCAACTCAACGATACGCCCTTTGGGGGTGAAAACATAAATTTCATCAGGGAACAGATCTGATTTGACGTTTTCAATGAATTCAAACGAGTTCCCCGCACTTTGCTGAAGTTCCAGCAAACTCTGCATCCAGCGTTGGGCTTTGATTTGGGCTGTCGTGCCGGTTCTTTCGCCGTTCGCTTTATATGACCAGTGAGCCGCAACCCCTTTGTCGGCCATTTGGTCCATGTCTTCGGTCCGGATCTGAACTTCTACAGGAACACCATGCGGACCGACCATCGAAGTGTGCAATGACTGATAGCCGTTCGCTTTTGGGACCGCAATATAGTCTTTCATCCGGCCGGGTTTGGGCTTGTAGAGGCTATGGACCTGACCAAGCACGCGATAACAGGTATCTGGTGTGTCAACAATAATGCGGAATGCATAGATATCCATAATCGTATGAAAACGCTGTTCCTTCGTCTTCATTTTGTTATAGATAGAGTAGAGATTTTTTTCCCGGCCAAGCACTCTGGACTGAAGGCCAACTTCCTGTAAACGGCCCTCGATTTCACTGTGAATGCGCTGAATCATTTCCTTCCGGTTTCCGCGGGCTGCTTTGACAACATTTCTTAAAACGCGGTAACGGTTGGGATAAAGTGCTTCAAACCCCAGCTCTTCGAGTTCAACTTTGATGTTGTGGATACCCAGCCGGTGAGCGAGTGGCGCATATATCTCAAGTGTTTCCCGTGCAATTCGCCGTTTTTTATCCGGGCGCAATGCGCCGAGAGTCCGCATGTTATGTGTTCTGTCAGATAACTTAATCAGAATCACACGAATGTCCTGAACCATTGCCAGAACCATTTTGCGGAAGTTTTCGGCCTGCGCTTCTTTTCTGTCCCTGAACTTTAGCTTATCCAGTTTCGAGACGCCGTCTACCAGTTCGGCAACCGCTGTACCAAATTTAGTTTCAAGCTCTTCTTTTGCGACTTCAGTATCTTCGATGACATCGTGAAGCAAAGCGGCCTGAAGCGTTTCCAGATCCAAACGCATCTCAGCCAGGATCCGGGCAACTGCGACCGGGTGGATAATGTAAGGTTCACCACTTGAGCGGGTTTGCCCCTCATGTGCATCTCTTGCTACAACATAAGCATGTCGCAGAGCCTCAATCTGAGGCTCTGTCAGGTACTCTTGTGCAACGTCCTTGAGGCTATCAAACAGATACAAATTAATCGACCCGCCTATTGTAAATACTGAACGTGTCTGCTGAACAGATTAACGGTTGTGAGCAATACTGCTTACCGCTGCAAGTTCAGCAGCTTCCTGTTCCTGTTGCTCCTGACGCTCACGTGCATCAAGAACTTCTTTCGTAATTAAACCTTCTTCGATTTCACGAAGTGCAATGACGGTTGTTTTGTCATTCTCTTCCGGTACCAATGGATCTTTACCGCCCGCTTGCATTTGACGGGCGCGGCGAGCCGCAATAAGAACCAGGTCGAAACGGTTGCCAACTTTTTCAACTGCATCTTGAACAGTTACGCGTGCCATGAGTACTCCAAATCGTTAGTTAATCAACTGTAAATGACGGGAAATTATACAACTTAATACCTGATGATACTAGCTGTAAACCCTATAGATAATTGTATCGGCTGCTATTCCGATAATAATTCAGTCAGCATGTTGCTATATTTAGCAGCTTGCTTGTCTTGCTTCAATCTTTCCGCACGAAGAATGGCTTTAAAATCCATCAGGGCAACATCAAAATCATCATTCACAATCAGGTAATCATATTCGTTATAATGTGATGTTTCAGATTTTGCTTTACTCATTCTGCCAGCAATCACGGCATCGCTGTCCTGACCTCTGGCATTGAGTCGTCGTTCCAGTTCGGCGGCGGATGGCGGTAAAATAAAGATGCTTTTTGCATCCGGCATTTGTTGACGAATCTGACGCGCGCCCTGCCAGTCTATATCAAGAAAAATATCGATACCTTTATTCAGATTCTCTTCTATCCAGACCCGCGAAGTGCCATAGTAATTGCCAAATACTTCTGCGTGTTCGAGAAATTCATTCTTTTCAATCAGTGCTTCGAAGTGAGTTTTGGGCACGAAATGGTAATGAATACCGTCCTGTTCACCCGGACGTGGATCTCTGGTTGTATGTGAGACGGAAACCTTCATTGCATAAGTCGGATTTCTTTCCAGTAATGCATTGATTAAACTGGATTTTCCAGCACCGCTGGGCGCTGAAACAATATAAAGCGTGCCTCTGCTCATAACTTTGTTTCACTTTTGTTGTCAAAAAGCTGTCTGATTTTTATAAGATAGCACTGATATTCCATTCCTTATGACATGTCCGGAATTTCAGTCTGAAAAATGGAGGCGAAGATTATCATGAATCAGCGCCTTTCCTCAAGAGAATCACAACCGGAAGTGTCTCCTGTCAGGTGTTCTGTCTTTGTTACCAGATAAATAAAGAATATTGATGTGAAAATGGTCAATAATGTCGCTTTTTATCATGGTTTGACGCTATTTATTGTGATAATGTCGCGCGCTGTTTGTATGGCCGCTTCAGCCAGTATTTGCGTATTTCCGGACAGAAATGTCGCTGATTAGATATCCTCAAATGAATTCAGGGTGCTGAGTTTATTTGGAGATATTAATAATCGATGTCGTCTGTATAACAAAAATGAGGAACATCATGAAAAAAATGAAGCTGACCACGAAAATATTCGTAGGTCTTGCCGCGGGAATTCTGGTTGGTCTGTTACTTCAGGATTCTCCTGCAATTGCAAACACATACATCAAACCTGTCGGAACACTTTTTATCAACCTGATTAAAATGTTAATTGTCCCGTTGGTTTTCTCGTCATTAATTGTTGGTGCTGCCAGTATTGGTGATATCAAAACACTGGGCCGGATTGGTGGTAAAACTTTAAGTTATTATCTGCTAACCACGGCCTTTGCGGTGACAATTGGTCTGGTTTTATCCATGTTACTGACTCCCGGAGCGGGCTTGAGTATGCCGGTCACAGAGACTGCGATGCAAGCGAAGTCAGTCAGCCTGGCCGATACGTTCCTTAATATTATCCCGAAAAATCCGTTGAAAGGGTTAGTCGAAGGAAACATGCTGCAAATTATTGCTTTTGCATTGTTCCTCGGGATGGGAGCGACATCGTTACCGGCTGCTCAGGCAAAACCTTTTATCAGCTTCTTTGAGAGCCTGGCTGAGATCATGTACAAAATTACCGGTTTTGTGATGTCATTAGCACCTTATGGTGTTTTTGGTCTGATTGTACCGGTTGTTGCATCAAACGGAACTGCGGTTCTGTTACCTTTGATTAAGGTGATTGGTGCTGTTTATGTGGGTTGCCTGCTGCAAATGGTTTTTGTTTATGCAGTCACGGTGAATGGCTTATCCCGTGTTTCATTGTCTGAATTCTTAAAAGGTATTCTGCCTGCCGCAGCAACTGCATTCAGTACTTCGAGCAGCTCCGGTACATTGCCGGTCAGTATTAAGACCATTAAAGAGAATTTTGGTGTTTCAGACCGGATTGCAAGTTTTGTTTTACCGCTGGGCGCTACGATTAATATGGGTGGAACCTCTCTTTATCAGGGCGTGTGTGCCATCTTTATCGCACAGGTTTATGGTATCGACCTGAGTTTTGCGCAGATGGGAACAATCGTGTTGACGGCAACATTAGGTGCAATTGGTACCGCTGGTGTTCCCGGAGGCGGCCTGATTATGTTGTCAATTGTATTAAGTTCTGTGGGTCTGCCTTTAGACGGTTTGACACTGATTGCCGGGATTGACCGGATTCTGGATATGGCCCGAACTTCCATCAATGTGATTGGCGATTTGGCTGCCGCGATTGTTGTGGGTTCGTCCGAAAAAGAAATTGGTGTTGTTGAAACCGCACAGGCTTCAATAGCTGATGATGAACAGGAAGTCTCTCCGGAAAGTATGTCCTGATCATTCATCCGTCTCCTGTTTCCCCGTACTGACTTATCCGGGGAAACAGGCTTTGAGCCGTTTACTGCTTTGCCTTATATAAAGCACGAACAAATTGCGGAAAATGTACACGCCCTGGCTGCACAGAGAAAGGTTTGCACTCCTGATGCTTTAATGTACAATGCGCCTCCCGAATCCGGAGCCTGTCGTTCCGGGTATTCAAAATGCGTGAATGGTGAAGCATGATGCTTCATTGATTTGGGTTCCCTCACCCCAAAACAAACGAAAAAGGTGTGTTAATGAGTTGTTTTACCCCTGTACAACAGCGCAAGGCGCTGGTTTATCTTGTTTTGTTTCACTTACTTGTCATTGCTTCAAGTAATTATCTGGTTCAGTTGCCATTTACCTTTCTGGGACTTCATACAACCTGGGGGGCCTTTACGTTTCCGTTTATCTTTCTGGCAACCGATCTAACGGTCAGAATTTTTGGTGCGCCGATGGCCAGAAAAATTATCTTTCTGGTGATGATCCCGGCTTTAGCCCTGTCGTATTTATTGTCTGTTATGTTCTTTGAAGGCAATTTTCAGGGGGCGTCAGCACTACAAAATATGAACTGGTTTGTTGCCCGGATTGCCATTGCCAGCTTCATGGCTTATTTGTTCGGACAGATTATGGATGTGCATGTCTTTAATCGCTTGCGGCAGATGAAGCAGTGGTGGATTGCGCCCACATGTTCAACATTGTTTGGTAATGCCCTGGACACGATAGCGTTCTTCGGTATTGCATTCTGGCGCAGCCCTGATCCGTTTATGGCACAGCACTGGCAGGAAATTGCATTGGTTGATTATGGTGTGAAGCTGTTCATCAGTCTTGGCTTGTTTGTGCCGATGTATGGCGTGTTACTGAACTGGCTGGTAAGAAAAATGACTCAGGTTAATCCGGATTTTCGTGTCACCGGGGTGACATCCTGATGATCTGAAAACAAGAAGGCCCGGTTATTTCTGCCGGGCCTTTGATTGTTGTTAGTGTTCGTGGGCAGCTCCGGCTCCTTTGGGATAACGAATCGACTCCACCATTTCCTGGACATCATCCGGTACTTCAGCCGTAAATTTGTTGACGACAATTGCGACAACAAAGTTCAGGCACATTCCCAGTGTACCAATGCCTTCAGGACTGATACCAAACCACCAGTTTTCAGCACTATTGGCACCCGGATTAATAAATTTAAAATAAATAATATAAGCAGCGGTAAACAGAATCCCCGCCATCATGCCGGCAATAGCGCCTTCTTTGTTCATCTTCTTATAAAAAATTCCCATAATGATAGCAGGAAAGAAAGAAGATGCAGCCAGTCCGAAAGCGAACGCGACGACCTGAGCAACAAAGCCGGGTGGGTTAATTCCTAAGTAACCGGCACCGATGACGGCCAGTGCCGCGCCGACCCGGGCGGCGAGCAGCTCTTGTTTATCTGTCATATCGGGTTTAAAGCCTTTTTTGAGCAGATCATGGGAAATTGAGGTTGATATCACCAGCAGTAATCCGGCAGCCGTTGAAAGTGCAGCAGCCAGACCACCCGCCGCCAGAAGCGCAACCACCCAGTTTGGTAATTGAGCCAGCTCTGGCGAAGCAAGTACGATGATATCGCGGTTAATTTTCATTTCATTCCGCTCATCACCGGCGTAAAACATTTTACCGTCACCATTTTTGTCGTCCCAGGCCACCAGCCCGGTACTTTCCCAGTTTTTATACCAGCCAGGGGCTTCTTCAGCCTGTACGCCCTGCATGTCTGGTCCGTTAATGGTTTCAATCATATTGACTCTGGCAAAGGCTGCGACCGCAGGTGCCGTCGTATAGAGCAGTGCGATAAAGACCAGTGCCCAGCCAGCGGATATGCGTGCATCAGAGACTTTAGGAACAGTGAAAAAGCGAATAATAACGTGGGGTAAACCTGCTGTTCCGACCATCAATGCCGCACAAATGAAAAAGACATCGACCATACTTTTTGAGCCGTCTGTGTATGCGGTAAATCCCAGCTCCTGAGTTAAACCGTCCAGCCGGTCAAGTAAGTAAGTCTCTGAGCCTGACATGGTGGAGCCAAAGCCTATCTGAGGAAAGACTGAGCCGGTCATCATGAGTGATGTGAAAATTGCGGGGACCATAAACGCGAAAATCAGCACACAATATTGTGCGACCTGAGTATACGTTATACCTTTCATTCCGCCCATCACGGCATAGAAGAACACAATCGCCATGCCAATGATGATGCCCAGATTAATATCGACTTCAAGGAAACGGGCAAAGACCACACCGACTCCGCGCATCTGCCCGGCCACATAAGTAAATGAGACAAAAATTGCACAGAACACGGCAACCATTCTGGCGGTTTTTGAATAATAACGATCCCCGATAAAATCAGGCACGGTAAATTTACCGAATTTACGCAGATAAGGGGCCAGACAAAGTGCGAGCAAGACGTATCCGCCCGTCCATCCCATCAGATAAACACCACCGTCATAACCGATAAAAGAAATAATGCCTGCCATGGAAATAAATGATGCTGCCGACATCCAGTCAGCAGCGGTTGCCATCCCGTTTGCTACCGGATGTACGCCACCGCCGGCGACATAAAACTCACTGGTCGATGCTGCCCGGGCCCAGACTGCAATCGCGATATACAAAGAGAATGTCAGTCCGACAAGAATAAATGTCCAGGTTTGAATATCCATATTGTCACTCCTTACTCTTCTTGAACGTTATATTTTTTATCCAGAGCATTCATTCGCCACACATAAATAAAAATCAGAGCAACGAATGTGTAGATGGATCCCTGTTGAGAAAACCAGAACCCAAGCTTGAATCCCCCTATCCGGATTGCATTCAGAGGTTCAACAAATAAAACGCCGGCACCATAGGACACTAAAAACCAGACAGAGAGCAGTACTCCCATTAAGAACAGGTTCTCTTTCCAGTAAGCCTGCGCATGTTCGGATGATTCAAATGACATGACACTCTCCTCTTGTTGTTAAAATAATGTTTCATTTTTAATCTAGCAGGGAGAAAGGAACAAATCTGTTCAACTTTGGTATTGTGGTTATTTTGTTGTTTTTTATATAGATTGTGTCTTTTTGTGATCTTGGTTGTTATGTAAAATATTTGTTAACTCTAGGCGGTGTTAGCCAAAAGTCTGATACGTTCTGTCTATGGGTCTGTTGATCTTTTGAGTACGAATTTTGTTCAATCTAAAACTATTTATATAAATTGGAGAGAGGTTTTATGAATTGGAGCGAAGGTTTTATCAGATGGGAAGAAAAGCGCAAATGCCAGCATATGGACTGGCTCATACGCTGACAGGATGGGGGGATTACTCGTTTAATTCACTCAGAAGAATTACGGCCTGAGTCCGGTTTTTGACCTCCAGTTTGCGGAAAATGGCGGTCATATGTGCTTTAATCGTCGCTTCGGACACATTAAGTTCATAAGCAATTTGTTTATTCAGCAAACCGTCAGACAGCATGGATAAGACCTTATATTGCTGTGGTGTGAGTGTCGCTACTTTTTCGGCCAGGCTATCTGCTTGTGCTGTATTCAGTTTAATATTTTCGGGGAAATAAGGTTCACCTCTGAGTACCTGATGAAGTGCTGCAACCAGCTCCCGCATATCGCTTGATTTCGGTATAAAGCCAAATCCGCCATGTTTTTTTACCTGTGAGACCACGGAGGCTTCCTCACTGGCAGAGATCACAACAACAGGCAGATCCGGATAGTTTGACTTGAGCTGGATCAAACCCGGTGTTTTTCAAGATAGTTGTCATCATCTGCTTAATATTTAAGCTGCTTTTTCTTCGTCAATTTCTGGTGTTTTGTCCGGGTTTAATTCAACCTTACCAACTGGCTCACAGTTCCTGATATTTCCTGACCAGCGCGCTGGATTCGCCTCTCGGTGTAACATCAAGACCTGTTTGCGGTTTTCTAAAATCTGTTTGTCTTTTCCATGATGACGCTCATCTGGCGTCACGTAATTGAGCGCACTGTGTTTGTGCTCCGTGTTATACCACTGAACGAATCGCTCTACCCATTCTCTGGCATCGTTCAGACTTCTAAATCCATTTGATGGCCATTGCGGGATATATTTCAACGTCCGGAACAGCGATTCCACATAAGGGTTATCATTACTCACCCGCGGACGGCTGTAAGAAGAGAGCACGCCAAGCTCTTCCATTTTTGCTTTCAGTGTCAGGGACTTCATCGGGCTGCCGTTATCTGAGTGCAGGACCAACGCCTGTTGAAAACATTTTTCCCGGAACACTGTCCGTTGCAATAATTCTGACGCCAACTCACCACATTCGGTTTCATGCACCTCATAACCCACGATTTTCCGGCTGTAAATATCTTCAATCAGATACAGGTAGTAAAACTGACCACGTACCGTTGAAGGCAGATAGGTGATATCCCAGGTGTGGACCTGATTTGGCTGTGTCGCAGTATAACTCGTTGGTTTTACAACTTTTTGTCGGCTCTTCTGGCGACCTCTCCCGGTCAGCTGTCCTGCTGCTTTTAAGACCCGGTAAAAACTCGATTCACTGGCAATATATTCTCCTTTATCCAACAAGGCCGGAACAATCTGCGCGGGCGGCAGACTGGCATATTCTGCAGTATTACAGATGTCGATAATCGCCCTTCGTTCCTGCTCTGAAAGCTTGTTGACCGGCGCCGGTCTCAATGCCTGTGGTCTTTGATCGGCCTGAACCTTTCCACCCTGATACCAGCGGCGGTAAGTCCGTAAATCAATCTGCGCTTCATCACAGGCTCTGATTAACCGGCAACCACTCTGGCAGGCTTCATGGATCAGTGCTATGAGACTTTTCCTGTCTTCGGTTGAGGTCAGTCGTCCCCGGGATCTTCCCCGTAAAAGGCTCTGAGCTTTTTTCTCAGCACCAGTAAAGCTGCAGTTTCAGCGAGTGCTTTTTCTTTATGTCGCAGCTCTTTTTTCAGGGCTTTGATTTCCTGTTTATCGGCCTTTGCCTGTTTTTTCGCTTCCGCTTCCCTTTCTTTAGCCGACATAAAGCCCTGCATACATTCACTGCGCCACTGATGAACCTGCTCAGGGTACAGGCCTTTTTCACGGCAGTACTGACTGAGCTCTGCTTCAGTCATAGAAAGGGTGTCGGCAACAACGGCCAGTTTGGTTTGTGCGGACCATTGTGAAGATGAAGTATGACTGTCTGGCAAAACGACTCCTGATTCTCTGAATGCTTTTCGCCAATTGTACAGGGTTGCTTCACAAATCCCTTCTTCTTTTGCCAGTTGAGCGACAGAAAGTGAATGTGGGGGTAACATTTTTTTCAGGATCGCTTCTTTTCTTTCTGGTGAATAGCGGGTCATCATTCCTCTTTAACCTCCCCTATGACTGGTTAATTTTTAACAGTGGCAACTATTCTGACAGAGGGGGAACCTGACATCCCGTTTGCACCAGGCATTTTCAGGTCCAGCAGCACCAGATCGGTGTCTTCCTCCCGTGAAAGAATGGAAAACAATGTATCTAAAGAATCCGCCTCCAGCAGGTTGGCACCACTGACGGCAAGATGAACAGCCTGAAAAAGCGCGTTTCTGAAAAGTGGATGATCATCAGCGATGATAATAGTGTAGGTAGAGTCCATTGGTATTTATACTTTTTATATTGAGCCTGATTAAATTATTGTTCTAATAGTTTTTTGGAACAATATAACAGGATTAAATTTACAGACTCAGTGTTAAATATGTGAGGTTGGTCAGTCGGGCAGAATGACAATCCTGCCCGTTGATTCTCATTAATTGATGGCAAGATTATTCTGTCTGATATTTTTCTGAAAATCTTCAGCGGACAGAAATCCGGAGATTTTAGCGGCAGAAACTTCTTTACCCTCTGCATCCCAAAACAGGATAGTGGGTAAGCCAAGGATATGAAATGAGCGCAGTATTTCCTGGTCGGCTTTGCTGTTATTGGTCACGTCTGCCTGAACCAGTTTGAAGTGAGCGAGTTGTTGCCTGACAGAAGCATCACTGAATGTATATTTCTCGAACTCTTTACAGGCGACACACCAGTCTGCATACAGGTCAAACATCACGGGTTGCCCTGCTGATTTAGCCTGCGCTAATTGCTGCTTCAGTGCCTCCAGACTACTGACCCGGACAAACCGGAGTTCATGTGCCTGTTGCTGTGTTTGATGGTCGAGCAGGTAAGAGCTCACCGGTAGTGCTGACAGGCAGAGACCCACAATGGAAAACAGGGTGATCATCCCCTTACGCAATGGGGTTGATGATAACATCCTGCCGGTCAGGAACAGCCAGATTGAGAAGCAAATCCCCAGCGTGGTCCATAAACCGGCAGACCAGGCTTCTGGCAAAATTCTTTCCAAAAGGAAAATAGGAGCCGCAAGCAGGATAAAACCAAATAAGGTTTTGACTTTTTCCATCCATGGTCCGGATCTGGGTAAGAACTGATGACCAAATACAGCGATCAGAATTAACGGAATCCCCATTCCCAGACCTAAAGCATATAGGGCGATACCGCCGATGAATAAATCCCCTGTCTGGGCAACATACAATAAGGCGCCTGAAAGCGGTGCGGTTGTACAGGGAGAGCAGACAAGGCCTGATATCGCTCCCATCAGGAAGACACCAAACATCTGACCCTGCGTCTGTTTATCACTCAGCTGGTTCAGATAAGTTTGCAACCTGCCTGGCATTTGCAGGGTATAGACGCCGAACATTGATAATGAAAGTACAACAAACAGAATGCTGAATCCGATTAAAACTACCGGACTTTGCAATAATGCCTGAAATTTGAGGCCAGCGGACGCAACAACCAGACCAAGCGCTGTATAAGTGAGAGCCATTCCCTGAACATAAATCAATCCCAGTTTAAAAGCCTGATTGCGGGTGACGTCCTTACGGCCCAGAACAATGCTGGTAATAATCGGGTACATCGGGAAAACACAAGGTGTGAACGCCAGACCAACACCCAGCAGTAAGAACAAAGGAATACTCCAGAGATTATCACTCAGCTTATCTGCCAGACGGCCCTGTTCCGATTTCGGGTTTTGAATCGGTTGTGATGATGGCGGTGTTTGTTGGTTTGAGACAGGAATCAGGGTCGGATCGATGGTCACAACCCGTGTTTCCGGTGGATAGCAGAACCCTTTTTTCGCACATCCCTGATACCCGACTGTAATTTGGGCATTTTTCGTTGCATCAGTGAGGGTCAGTGTAACAAAGACAGGTTCGGTATAAACCTGAACCTGACCAAAAAATTCGTCTTTGTGAGGGATGCCTTCCGGAATATCCCGGGATTTAATTTTTATATGATCCGCTGTGAACGACATCCGGCTCTGATACAGGTAGTAGCCTGGCTGAACCTGCCAGTCTATCAGTAGCTGATTACCTTCCTGATAAGCGTGAAAAGGAAATGCTTCATCTGCAGTCACAAACCGGGTTGCTTCCGGTGTCAGTATCGGTGAGCTGTTATTTTCAAACAGTTGTGCCTGAGATACTGTTGCAAGCAGAGAGATAAACAAAAAAACGATTAAACGCATATATCTGACTGACATTGTTATGGATTAGGTCTCATAAGACAAAAATCATGCTAAATAATTCACTCAAAATCATGTTGTTATGGCATATATCAGCAAAATAGTGAGGCACAGCACAAGAATCACTTTCTGTGTACATTATATACCCAATTGCTCTCAGGATTCATGCTTATCGCTCGCACTTCGCGAGCGCATCAACGCGTTTTTTTCTGTATCATGTCACCGACTGAATGGGGGGAACAACCGAAAGTGGCTGTATCCCATGAATTGAAATGCAGTTTTTACCTTTACGTTTAGACAGATAAAGTGCCTGATCAGCATGGCTGAAACATGCCTGAGGATCGTCTGTTATTTCAGCAACGCCGATACTGACAGTGAGCTGATGAGGATGAGCGCGATAATGTTCGATCGCTTCACACAGCCTTTGCATCAGTTGGCGGGTTCCTTCTGGTCTCGCGTTTTGAACAATCACCGCAAATTCATCACCGCCAATCCGGGCGATAAAATCAGTCTCTCTGAGCTTCTCTTTCAGTTGATTGGCCAGCCAGTGGATAATTTGATCACCGGTTGCATGTCCATAAGTGTCATTGATATTTTTGAAATCATCAATATCGATGATCGCCAGACAACAGGGGTATTGTGCTTCATACTGCTTTTTCAACCGGGAATAATGCAAGAGTGTTTTATGAAATTTCGCCTTATTCCATAACATTGTGGCTGGATCTCTTTCATTTTTTTCTCTTAATTGACGGATCGTTTCATACTGTTCGGAAATATCACTCAGGGAATAAACAAAATATTGATTTTTTTTCATAGCACGCACCTCAACTTTGCAGGTTCTCGGCTTTTCCCTGCGGCCTAACTGAAGCTCTCCGTGCCACTCACCGGATTCATGAAGTTGCTTTAAAGCGTCTCTGTACTGGATCCCGGATGGATGCAGCGATAGGATAGGCTTTCCCTTAATTTCTGAAATTTCTTTATCAGCCAGCTCACAAAAACGCACGTTTGCATGAATGATCTGATGACGATCATCTGTCAGAGCGACGGCTGCACTGTTATCGATAACAATCTGATTGAACGTATGTTCGAGCCGCTTCTGTGAGTAAGTTTCCCAGAACAAAGACAGGATGGCGGCAATTAACCCCAGAATCAGCTCAAGTGTGATGGTGTTTGACTGAACCTCTTTTCCTCTCTGCGAGAGCATTTGCTGAATCTGCTGATGCGACATCATCACCATCAATATCAGGCTGGAAGAGGAGTTCAGAATTCCGGACTGAAAGTTCCGGAAAGAATAAAGTCCCTCTGATGAATGATAGTCTCCATCCTTTGAGGTGAGCTGATGAACCGCTTTCCACAGCTCCGGTGCATCAATGGCCAGACTAGAAGGCCTGTGTGCTGCTTTACCGGGAAATGAATTTCCGGGATGGCTATTGATAATATAGTCCCCGTTGGTATTGATCAGACTCACATTGTAACCCTGTTCATTGGCCGTGATTTCCTCAATAATATCGAGTAGATTCAGGCAGGCAATAAAATAACCATGGCGTTGTGCTTGTCCCTCCACCGGAAAAATCATCCGGATGACCGGCTGATTCGTTTCTGGTTCGGTTTTTATACCAAAATAGCCTTGCTCTCCCTCACTCAGCTGGCGGGCATAGCGAAAATAGTTTTTGTCTGACTGATTTCTGAGTCGTTCATCCGGCACGATATGTGGTTGTGAATAATTTGGTGGACTATCAACCCGGATAATTTCTTGCCCCTGAGTATCAATATATCGCAGCTGGTAAATGAACTTATTATTAATTAATGTCACTAACCACTCATTCTGGATATATTTCTTGAGCTTGGGTTGTTCAGATACGGCAAAGTCTCCCAGCAGAGGGGAGTGGCTGAGTTGATAAAAAATCTGCTGCAAATTTTGATGTAAACTCAAAGTGCCAGATTCAATATAATTCAGGAACTGATGATTTTGCTCTTTTAGCTGTGTCAGCAGAAAACGTTGCGATTCATGAGTAAAGTGAAAATAATAACCCAGAGATATAATTGAAAGACCCAGCCAGAGCATGATCATTTTTTGAATTGTTCTTATTATCCGTTTCATTATGCGACCAAATGATTAGCTAAACATTTAAAACTTAGCTCAACGGTCAGATTTCCGCCAACATATTATAAAGCTATTTATTATCGGGGATCTCAGGGGCTGTAAAGCGGCAGATAAATTCAGGCAGACATTTGTCTTAATGTATAGAAAGCATCGGTTTTATGTGTGAATTACGCTAAAATGAGAGAATTAACAGCAGGAGGTCTTGTGTTTCCGATTATCTTAGGTTTATTTATTGCGGTGCCGGTGATTGAAATTGGTCTGTTCATTCAGGTGGGTGGCTTTATCGGGTTATGGCCGACGATTGGTTTGGTTCTGATTACTGCGTTTGTTGGCGCATCGCTGGTTCGTAGTCAGGGAATACAGACATTAATGACAGTTCAGCAGCGAATTCAGGCAGGGGAGTTACCGGCTCAACAGATCCTTGAAGGTGTGTTGCTTGCTGTTGCCGGTGTACTGTTACTGACCCCGGGGTTTATGACCGATATGATGGGGATGACGGTCTTGTTACCGGGGCCAAGAGCCCGCCTGGCCCGCTATTTAATGGGAAAGGTTGTGGTTCAGGGGCAGTTTAATGCCGGATTCGGTCAGAATACCTATCATCATGATCACCCAGGTGATTCATCAGAAGGTCAGACCTACGAAGGTGAATATGAACACAAAGATGATCATGACCGTCTGAAATAAAAGCCCGTTTAAATCGCGCCTTTGAAGCCGAGTTGCCGCCATGTTTCAAAGGCAATAATCGCGACAGCATTCGATAGATTCAGACTTCTTGAATCTGGCATCATCGGAATACGAATGCGTTGAGAATCCGGCAGGCTGGCGATAATGTCAGCCGGTAATCCACGGGTTTCCGGGCCAAACAGTAACACATCACCGGCCTGATAACTCGCATCAACATGATGTCCGGTTGTTTTCGTTGTACATGCAAACAACCGGTAATGGGCTCTTTCTTTTTTCAGATAACCGATAAATGCGTCGTAATTGGCATGACGAATCACATTTGCCAAATCATGGTAGTCCAGCCCGGCCCGACGAACTTTCTTCTCTTCCAGATCAAATCCCAATGGTTCAATTAAGTGAAGGGTGGCACCACAATTGGCACATAAACGAATAATATTTCCGGTATTCGGGGCGATTTCAGGTTCGTATAAAGCAATTTCAAACATGGAAGGAACTTCATCAGCGTATTGGTATCAGGGAAGGGCAGTATATACCTATCCCCGGGCAACCTGAAGAGACCGATGACACGATGAATCATGAAAATGTGGTTATGCGGTTTTTGAACCGGCTGCCAGCCTTATTTTATCAGGCTGGCATACTCAGTCTGATGCCGGTTATGTTGTCTGATTTGGCGCAGACAGTGGCAGTTCAATGGTGACCATTAAACCGCCCATATTGCTCCGGCTCGCGCGGATAGATCCGCTATGCTGACGGATAGCATTTTCAGTGATAGCAAGTCCCAGCCCGGCACCGCCGCTGTGACGATCGCGGGCTTCAGATACCCGGTAGAAAGGACGGAAAATATCATTTAATTCTTTTTCCGGGACACCATCTCCATTATCTTCGACGACGATGGTTAACTGATTGGCAGATTCGGTAAATGTCACCCGAATTTGATCCTTTCCGTAACAAATTGCATTACGGGTGATGTTTTCCAGTGCACTCATCAGTAATTTCGGATTACCTGAAATAACCCGCTGGGGAATTGGGGTGTAGGTCAGTGTTTTTGAGAGTTGTTCGGCTTCAAAAATAGCGTCATCCAGTAACGTTTCCCACAAACTGGACAAGGGCTGAACTTCCCGCTCCATATGACTGTTCACCTGCATGCGGGATAACTCGAGCAGTTCCGCGATCATCTGCTCCAGTCGCTGCGCTTCTGTATCAATCCTCTCGAGTTCGGTGCTGACACCCTGCTTTCTGATTGCCAGTCCATTTGCCATGCGTAACCGGGTTAATGGTGAACGCAGTTCATGAGAGATATCTGATAGCAGACGCTGCTGGCCGGAAATCATCCCGTTGACGGCTTCCACCATCCGGTTAAAGCTTTGACCGGCCTGCTGAAATTCTGATGTGCCTTGTTCAAGCGATGGATCGCTGCGGAACTCTCCACGGGCAACCCGTTGTGCGGCCTGAGCCAAACGTTGAGCAGGCTGACTGAGCGCCCAGGAAAGCCATAATAATAATGGGGTACTGATTAACATGACCATCAGCAAAAAAGAAAGCGGGCTGTCCAGCAAGCGGAAGATGAGCGGTGGAGAATGGTCACCTGCCAGACCGACATAAAGGAATAGTTTTCTCTGTGCCAGTTCTATCGGTAAAGGGCCGGTAATCACATAACGGCCATACATACGCTGCTTGGGCTTATCGTTTGAATCTATACTGGTAATAAAGTTTTTCAGCGCCTTCACCCGAAATCCCGGAAAAGGAGGCGGCGGTGGTGGTGGTGCTTGCTGTTGAGAACCGGCCTGAACCGGGCGGGGTCTGACCGCCGGTGGTCTGTTTTCTGGTGTTCTTTTGACATATGACAACAGGTTGCCGTCTGAATCGGTCAGAAAAAATCGCATACGGACATGACCCCCCGGATCTTCAACCGGTCTGGATAATCGTTTGAGAATCCGTGACAGGTTTGTCTCTCCGGCATACTCAAGTTCGATAGAGTCTTTGATGTCCATCAGGTGACGGTATTCACCTTTTGATAAATCTTTTGTTTTTCTCGGATCCAGTGTTGGCAGTGACAGCACAACCAGTAACACCAGAAAAATACTTAACCAGAAGATGGTAAAAATGCGTCCGTAAAGACTGTTTAACTCAGGAAACCGCATTAATCCTCCGCAATCATTAAATATCCGCGTCCCCGCAGCGTTTTGATTCTTGGTTTTCCATCGGGCCGCTCAGGGAGTTTCTTTCTGAGATTAGAAACATGCATATCAATCGCGCGATCAAATGCTGCCAAACGCTTTCCAAGGACGTCCATACTCAGCGTTTCCTTGGTCAGTGTTTCGCCCGGATGCTGTACAAAATGGCTGAGTAAAGCAAACTCAGTTGTTGTCAGATCGAGTAACTCACTTTTGCAGTAGGCTTCCTGTTTACCCGGATACAAACGTAAATCCTGATACTCAACGCTATCGCTGGGTTTCTGGGAAGTGGTGTGTTGTGTGCGCCGAAGTATTGCACGGATTCTGGCCAGTAATTCCCGATCGCTGAATGGCTTGGGTAAGTAATCATCGGCACCCAGTTCAAGGCCAATGACCCGATCGATCTCTTCCCCTTTTGCGGTCAGCATCAAAACAGGAGTCTGGCGGGTTTCCCGCATCTTTTTCAGTGTTTCCGTACCATTCATCTTAGGCATCATGACATCCAGCAACACTAAATCGACCTTATCCAGGTTATCAAGTGCCTGAAGCCCGGCTTCACCATCATTGGCTTCTGAAACGGTAAAACCTTCATAACTGAGCACTTCTCTCAACAATGAAGTGAGTTCGGTATCGTCATCAATTATCAGAATGTGGGACATCGCGTTTCTCCGCTTTGATTTATTCAACCTGAGGTATAGATCTTAGCCATCGGCACTCAAATCTGAACCTTGAGGTAAGCTGCGTCTATTTTACCCTTAAATGATCATGAGATTGATGTTTCAGTGCGCTCTTTACAATCTTTTACTGACTCTATACGTCACTTGACCTGGCAGTCGTTAAGCTTACCCCATGTCCTGTGAAAAAGCTTCAAATTACCGGGGAGGAGCAGTATATGAAAGGCATGAAAAAAGTGATTTTAGCAGCAATTCTGGTACCGTTAACTTTGGGAAGTGTCAGTGCCCTTGCTGCGGGTGGTCAGGGTAAAAATGACGCAATGCGTATGGACGGTCCTGAATTATGCGGTGCCGGCAATCCACGGGCAATGATGCGTGTGCTGGATCTGACATCAGAACAGGTTGATAAAATCCAGGCGATTCGCAAAAAAGAACGCCAGCAAATGCGTCAAGAGCGGGCATCTCAGCGGGATAAGATGCGTCAGTTCCGTGATGAAATGCGTAAAATTGAACTGGCGAAAAACTTTGATGAAAAAGCAGCCAGAAAACTGGCTAAAGACATGACAGATGCGCAAGCGGAAAGACGTCTTCAGGGCCGGATAGACAGACAAATCAAACAGATGCGGATTCATCATGACATCATGCGTGTACTGACTCCGGCACAGCAGAAAAAATGGGAAGTCATGATTGAGCTCCAGCCTTTCGATCAATGTAAACCTTCCCGTCCGGGCGGAAAAGGGTTTGGTCATGGCCGTTTTAACAATGAAGACGGTAATGAGGGACGTGGTCCCCGCTGGTAACCCATAATTTTTCTCATTTGATGTTTTCAGGCGGCATATCATGCTAATGCCGATCACTTTAGACTTTAATCGTCGATCAGTTGAATGATCCTGACAGTATGTAAAAATCCGGTAGACACTGTTTACCGGATTCTTTTATGCACGTTTCTCAAGCGCTCGACATCATCAATCACTGGAAACCCAACCAAGTAGAAACTCTGGCTGACTTACTGCCAACAGAACTCATTGAAGAGGCTTACCAACTCACCGATACAGTTACCCTCAGAAAACGAAAACTCACTCTGGAGTCAATGGCATGGCTGCTCGTTGGGATGGCAATATATAATGATAAGTCGATGGCTGACATCGTCAATATGCTCGACATTGTTGATCGAACCGGTAAACCCTTTGTTGCCCCCAGTGCATTAACGAGGAGAAGAAAAGATCTTGGAGAATCTGCCGCCAAAGCTCTGTTTGAATGTACTCAAAAACACTGGACTGACTGCGCTAACTTTCCTGACTGGAATGGTCTGACCCTTTTAGGGGTGGACGGTGTAATATGGCGAACGGAGGATTCTGAAGAAAACGCTCAGGCTTTTGCCAAGCCGACTTACCGGGATGGACAGGAAATGCAATATCCTCAGGTTCGCATGGTCTGTCAGATGGAGCTCAGCAGTCATCTGATTACAGGGAGTGCCTTCGACTCTTATGCTGTCAATGAAATGAAGCTGGCTGAGCAGTTAATCGAAAGCACACCGGACAACAGCTTAACGCTCTTCGATAAAGGCTTTCACTCTCTTGGTCTGTTACATCAATGGAATGCCACAGGAACAAACAGGCACTGGCTTATCCCTTTAAAAAAAGGGCTTAAGTATCAAGTTGCTCAGTCTTTAGGCCGACACGATAAACTGGTTAAACTGAAAAGTAACCCAAAATCCCGTAAGCTCTGGCCTGAGCTTGCACATGAGGTCACCGTCCGTTTAATCACGAGAGTAAAAGACGGTAAGCAATATGATGTCTTAACCTCCATGACGGATCCAATGTTATACCCAAAATCAGATATTGTTGGTCTGTATGAATACCGATGGGAAATAGAGCTTGGCTACCGGGAGCAAAAGCAATATATGCTGGGTAACAGACTCACGCTTCGCAGTCGGTTGCCCGAACTCGTTAGGCAAGAGCTATGGGGTATTCTGCTGACTTACAATCTCGTGAGATACCAAATGGTGCAAATGTGCATGAATCTGAAAGGAGACTACTTACCTTATCAGTTGAGCTTCAACGGCGCTTTAGCCCATATAATGCGCTTATTAGTTGGGCTCCCTTATTCATCTCCAGGCGCTATCCCGGGGCAGTTGAAAAACTTCTACTCAATATGTGAAAGCTTAATCCTGGAGCCCCGAAGACAGAGATCCTTCCCCAGAGTTGTTAAGCCCAAGCCATGTAAATATCCCAGAAAAAGCAGGGCCGCTCACGTTAAGTGAACGGCATTAGCATATCATGCTGCCTTTTTTTATTTTGAATTTGTAAAAGTGAGGTATCCGTTCCTCAATGTAGATCATTGAGTGTATTGGAACGATGGCATATGTTGCCGGGCGCTGCATTTTGAGGCCAATTGGGTATATAGTATTTATCAGTATTTTGTGTCACTGATTAAAAATTATGAATAAAGAATATGTACGTCTGGTGAGTTTGGCTGCCTGGGCTGCAACCTGTGTTGCTGTTGTCTTACTTGTGATGAAAGTCGTTGCCTGGTGGCTGACAGGGTCCGTCAGTTTACTGGCTTCATTAATTGATTCTTTGCTTGATATAGCGGCTTCTGTCGTGAACCTGATCGTTGTTCGCTATGCGTTGCAGCCCGCTGACCGCGAGCATACTTTCGGTCATGGAAAAGCTGAATCACTGGCTGCGCTCGCTCAGGCGATGTTTGTCTCAGGTTCTGCCTGTTTTCTTATCCTGAATGGCGTTGATCGCTTTTTCAGGCCGCATGAACTCCAGTCGCCTGAATTTGGTATTTACGTGAGTGTGATTGCAATGGTGATTACATTCGCGCTGGTTGTATTTCAAAAATACGTAGTGCGTAAAACCGGCAGTCAGGCGATTGCTGCAGACTCACTTCATTACCAGTCGGACTTATGGATGAATGCGGTGATCATTCTGGCGTTAGGACTGAGCTGGCTGGGATTTGGTCAGGCAGATGCCATTTTCGCGATAGGTATCGGGGTCTTCATCCTGTTTAGTGCATTTAAAATTGTGTATGGCGCGATACAAACATTGCTGGACCGAAAATTACCCGATGAAGAAATTGCTCAGATCAGGCAAATAAGTCTGTCTGTTGAAGGGGTGTTAGGGCTGCATGGTGTCAGAACCCGGATGTCTGGTCCGGTCCGGTTTATCCAGCTTCATCTGGAACTGGATGATCATATACCTTTGATTGATGCCCATGGCATTTCTGATGAAGTGGAAGCGCTGCTGGTGAAACATTTTCCGGGAGCTGACGTGCTTGTCCATCACGATCCATACTCGGTTGTCCTCGGTGCTGAGGAAGAACAGAAACTGAACGATTGGTAGGTCATTGCTCTTACTGGTGTGTCGGAACTTCAGGTTAATTCGCATCGAAAAACAGTTTTTTATAATCGCTAAATATGTTGTACGCCGTTGACGCTGAAAGCCGGAGAATTCATGTATTCTCCGGCTTTTCCCCGCTTTTATACCTTCACATCCCTGTCAGAAGCCTGAAATAATTTCCGTTTATCCTGATATGAATCAACAAAGTGCTTTTGTAAAGTTGCAATACTTCGCACAATTAAGACTTAATCTTCGATGCAAAAAAAGAGTAGAATAGCAGACCCGGTACACCTTAAGGTGCAGTTTTAGTGCCGGGTATAGACTAAGCTGAAAGTGAGTCATATAAATCTGAAGATACTTCCTGTCTGCCGGGGAAACCACGCAGGCAGAGACATAATTTATAGCAATAATTTAAGATTCAGAGGGTAAACATGATTAAGAAAATCGGGATACTGACCAGCGGTGGTGATGCACCGGGAATGAATGCAGCAATCCGGGGTGTTGTTCGTACAGCTTTAGGGGCTGATCTGGAAGTTTATGGTATTTATGACGGTTATCTGGGGCTCTATGAAGACCGTATCGTCAAACTGGAGCGTTCCAGTGTTTCTGATGTGATTAACCGTGGGGGAACATTCCTTGGTTCAGCACGTTTTCCTGAGTTTAAAGAAGTTGAAGTCCGCGAAAAAGCGATTGAAAACCTGAAAAAGCATGGTATCGAAGCTTTGGTTGTGATTGGTGGTGACGGCTCTTACATGGGCGCGAAAAAACTGACTGAGATGGGCTACCCCTGTATCGGTCTGCCGGGCACCATTGATAATGATATTGCCGGAACGGATTATACCATCGGGTATCTGACTGCTCTGAACACTGTCATCGATGCGATTGATCGCCTGCGTGATACTTCTTCTTCTCACCAGCGTATTTCTATTGTTGAAATCATGGGTCGCCATTGTGGTGATTTAACATTGATGTCTGCAATTGCAGGTGGCTGCGAGTATATCATTACACCAGAAACCGGCCTGAATATGGATGAGCTGATTACGAATCTTCAGGATGGTATCTCGAAAGGTAAAAAGCATGCGATTATTGCCCTGACGGAGCTCATGATGGATGCCAATGAACTGGCGAACAAAATTGAATCGGCGACCGGACGGGAAACCAGAGCGACGGTACTGGGCCACATCCAGCGTGGCGGACGCCCGACTGCATTTGATCGTGTGCTCGCTTCCCGGATGGGGAACTATGCAGTTCAGTTATTGCTTGAAGGGCATGGCGGCCGCTGTGTGGGTATTCAGAAAGAAGAACTGATCCACCATGATATCATCGACGCGATTGAAAATATGAAACGCCCGGTTCGTCATGATCTGTATAAAGTCGCTCAGGAATTGTTCTGATCGTACTTTTTTCTGTCTTGTCCTGAGCATGATATGAAACGAAAAAAGACCGCCATCGCGGTCTTTTTTATGAGGTCTGAATAATCAGATAATCACGCTTCTTTCTTCCGGATCTTTCCGGTCAAGGTAATGGATTGACTTGATTCGGCGAATCGTCCGGCAGCGCCCGCGAATCAGCAGGGTTTCGGTTGTTGCGATATTGCCCTGACGGGTCACACCATCCAGCAAATCACCTTTAGTGATACCGGTTGCTGAGAAGATCACATTATCACTTTTGACCATGTCTTCCATTTTCAGCACAACATTTGGTGTTACACCCATTTCTTTGCAACGGTTCAGCTCCTGCCCGCCAATGATCCGGTTTTCGTCTGACTCACCTTTTACATCATGACGCACCAGAAGACGACCATGCATATCTCCATCGAGCGCACGGATGACCGCCGCGGAAACAATGCCTTCCGGTGCACCGCCAATACAGTACATGACATCGACTTCGCTGTCCGGCATACAGGTCAGGATTGAAGCTGCAACATCACCATCCGGCACTGCATACACCCGGACTCCCATTTCCTGCATAGTTTTGATCACCGCATCATGGCGGGGTTTCGCCAGCGTGATAACCACCAGCTCTTCCAAAGATTTCCCCAATGCTTTTGCCACATTTTTCAGATTCTCTTCCAGAGGCAGATGCAGATCAATGCAGCCTTTTGCGCCAGGGCCGACCACCAGCTTTTCCATGTACATGTCCGGTGCTTTCAGAAAGCTGCCTTTTTCAGCTGCGGCCAAAACAGATAATGCATTGGACTGGCCCATCGCCGTCATCCGGGTCCCTTCAATCGGATCGACTGCAATATCGACTTCATCGCCACCAGCGCCGACTTTTTCCCCGATGAACAGCATCGGAGCCTCATCGATTTCACCTTCACCGATAACGATTTCACCGGTAATTTCAGTTTTGTTCAAAAGGCTGCGCATGACTTCAACTGCTGCACCGTCCGCTGCATTTTTATCACCGCGCCCGAGCCATTTATAACCGGCCAGCGCCGCACCTTCCGTGACCCGGGAAAATGCCATTGCTAAATCGCGTTTCATGAGAACTCCATAAGTTACGTACACCAAGGGTCTACAGACTCCAAATATGATGCGGATTCTATCACATCCGGTAAAAAATCACGGCAGTTTCTTCAGCGCAAACCGCCGTCAGATGTGGGATAAAACGCTGACAGACTTTCATGTCCGGGTAAAAAAGTTAGTTTATTGTCAAATCACGTCTCTTTTTTAAGCGAACAGTATAAATATTTCATGATAAGGCGTGTGTATGGTACAAGGGCTGAGTAGAATAGAGCAGTTTTTAAGTATCGGACCACATAGGATATTACTGGATATGTCTTTTGAAGTATTAGAGAAGTTAGAAGCGAAAGTTCAGGCGGCTGTAGACACCATTACTTTGCTTCAGATGGAAATAGAAGAACTGAAAGAAGAGAAGCAAAAGCTGACAGAAGAAGCCAACGGGCTGAAAGCTGAAAAAGAGCAGCTGGTGCAGCGGGTGGAAGATGTTCAGAAAGAGCAAACCGTGTGGCAGGAACGCATCCGGGGTTTGCTTGGAAAAATGGAAGATGTCGAGTAACGTTTTCAGTCTCTCATCCGGTCAGATCGTTGATGCCGGCATGACGCCGGCATTTATTTTTGGCAGGTTAGGAAGAGGGTTAGGTTCAGGCGGTTTGCTGAACCGGTCTTACTCCCAGTGTATGACACAGTGCGTAAGTCATTTCAGCCCGGTTCAGGGTATAGAAATGGAAATCTTTCACGCCTTCGCGGCTTAAGACCCGAATCATATCAATTGCCTGACTGGCACCGACCAGTTGTCTGGTGGTTGGATCGTCGTCAAGCCCTTCAAACTGTTTTGCCATCCATCCCGGTACTTTGACATGGTTCATTGCAGCAAAGCGTGAAGCCTGTTTGAAATTACTGACCGGCAGAATACCCGGAACAATTTCCACATCGATCCCTGTTGCTGCACAACGATCCCTGAACCGCAGATAGCATTCGATATCAAAGAAAAACTGCGTAATTGCACGGTTGGCTCCCGCTTCAATTTTACGTTTCAGGTTGAGTAAGTCGGCCTGCGCGCTTTTTGCTTCGGGATGAACTTCCGGAAAAGCAGCCACTGAAATATCAAAGTCATGACGTTCTTTCAGGAGTGTGACCAAGTCTGCTGCATACATCTCCGGTTTGCCACCACCCGGTGGAATATCGCCACGCAAAGCAACAATATTATGAATGCCATTCTCCCAGTAATCATCTGCGATGTGGCAGAGTTCTTCCCGGCTGGCATCAATACAGGTTAAATGTGGTGCTGCAACCAAACCTGTCTGACTTTTGATTTCTTTAATAATGGAATGCGTCCGGTCCCGCTCTCCGGAATTTGCCCCGTAGGTGACAGAAACAAATTTTGGCTGTAAATCTTTCAGCCGGTGAACCGAATTCCACAGCGTTTCTTCCATTTTAGGTGTGCTGGGCGGAAAAAATTCAAAAGAGACATTGATGTCATCCGACAGCTCTGCAATGTTCTGGTTGAGCGCATCAATGTGGCCTGCATGTGTATATCCCATCTTCCTCTCCCCTTGATGATGGACTGTACGCCGTCTATTTGCGTTTAGACGTCTATATGTCCAAATATTCTCTTTTAATACACTTCATGTCAACGCGCTAAACTTGAATTTTATTCATGTTGATTGTGAGTGTTTTTCAACCAGAGAAAAGATCGCATCAGATGACTGGTAAATTATAGCCTGTCTGCCATGAAGCGCAGAATTGTCAGAGAAAAGGAGGAAAAAGCCGGCGCTGCATAGGCAGCCCCGGCAGGAAGGGAAATGTTCAAATTTATTAAAGCAGGCCGGAAAGCCGGTTGATATCGGACTGAATCGCACCGGCAGTGACTTCCCGCCCGGCCCCCGGACCACGAATCACCAACGGGTTGTCTTTATACCATTTGCTCTCTATCGCAAAAATATTGTCACAAGGCAGCAGGTTCGCCAGTGGATGCTCCTGCGGCAATGCTTCAATGCCGACAGTTGCCTTACCGGTTTTCTCCAGCCGGGCGACATAGCGCAGTACCTTGTCTTCTTTACGGGCCTTCGCAAGGCGCTGAGACAGCTGTTCATCGAGCAGCGTGCCTTTATCAAGAAAATCATCCAGAGAGAGTTCAGCCAGCTCGTCCGGCACCAGAGATTCAACCACGACCTGATCCGGCTCAATCTCAAGTCCGGATTCTCTGGCCAGAATCACCAGTTTTCTCATCACATCGGAGCCATCGAGATCATGACGCGGGTCCGGCTCAGTTAAGCCTTGCTGCCATGCCTGATCAATCAGCTCGTTGAAAGGAATCATGCCGTCGTACTGCTGGAACAGCCAGGATAAAGTGCCGGAGAAAATACCCGAGAGTGCGGTAATCTCATCACCACTTTCCCGCAAATCCCTGACGGTATGGTTAATCGGCAAGCCGGCACCAACCGTTGCGTTGTAGAACCAGTGACGACCGATTTTTGAGAAAGCATCCTTGATCTGGTAGTAATACTCACTGCTGGCTGCTCCGGCGACTTTATTCACCGAAATCAAATGCATGCCCAAACCGGCGATATCGAGGTACTGTTCTGCCATTTTCTTGCTGGCGGTGACATCCAGTACAATCACTTCATCATAATTTTTGAGTTGTCCCAGCGCCGGCAGCCACTCATCCGCTTCATAGGGTTTAGCCTGCTCACTGAAGCGGGCTTCTGCCTGAAGCGGATCAATGCCGTCTTCGTCCAGCCAGTATTCCTGACTGGAAATGATGGCGACCAGTTCAAAATTCATTTCCCGGCGCTTTTCCAGAACTTCCTTCTGCTCTGCAAACAATTTCAGCCAGCTTGCACCGATGTTTCCTTTGCCGCAGAGTGCAAGCGCCACGCGTTTATGGGCCTGAAACAGTTGGGAATGGAGTATTGTCAGCAGAGGCTGAAGTGGTGTTTTACGTAAAATTGCCACCAGACTGAGCTCAGATTCAGGTGAATCAATAAATTCCAGTGAAGATTGTTTGAGTCGCTGATAAAACCCGAAACAGTGGTTGGCGTTTTTGGTAATTCCGGCTCCCACGGCGGCGATCATGGCATATCCGCCTTTGATATAAAACTCAGCATCCGCAATGTTTTCCTGAAGGATGCGCATGACCTCGCTGGTCATTTCAGCGGTATAAGCCAGACGTATCCGGCTGTGGTCTTCCTGCCGTTCCACTGCCAGCGGGGCCAGTTGCTCCCGCTTCAGCAGCTCTGTGACCTGAGCTTGCTGGCGGTTGAAATCGTGCCCCTGGGTAAAATGCACTTCCAGCAGCAACACATCATCCAGCGAAGTAATGATCTTTGCGCCGCGTCCTGAAGCCAGAATCCGTTCAATATGTGTTGAGCCTGACTCGGGTTGATAGCTGCAACGTAAGTGAAGGTCAATGGAACTTTGGGCGACAGGCTGTAATGTCCGGCTGTGAAGCACAGGTGCCGCAAGACGGGCCAGCTCACTGGCTTCATCCAAACGAAGTAAAGGCAGCAAACAGGCATCTTCAACCACTCGGGGATCTGCACTGTAGACACCAGCCACATCACTCCAGATGGTCACCCGTTCAACCTCGGCCAGTGCGCCGATAATTGTGGCTGAATAATCCGAACCATTCCGCCCCAGGAGTACCGTTTTACCTGCATCGTTCTGTGCGATAAACCCGGTGAAAATAATCCGCTGGTGGGCATTCTGAACCAATATTTCCTGAAGTAACGGATAAGACTTCGCCCGGTCGACTTCAGGTTGTGCTCCGCTCTGAGCCCGCAAAAAGGTGCGCGCATCCTGTGCAATAGCAACCATGCCGTGTTGATTTAACAGGGCTGCCATGATTCGGGATGACCATGATTCTCCGTGGGCCAGAATAGCGTTACGCTGATAGTCATCCAGCGGGGCGGTCAGAGAGTCAAGATAACTGATTTCATCACTTAACTGTGCCGCCAGTGCCTGTGCCACTTCGCCATCAAGCAAATCATTGATCAAATGAAGCTGAAACTGGCGAATATCGTTAAGAATCGCATGCGCGTCATGGGGGGATGAAAGTGAGTCCGCAAAAGCAATCAGATGATTGGTTGTTTTTCCTGCGGCGGATACAACAATCAAATCATGAGGCTCTGAATACTCTTTGAGAATCGTTGCAACACGACGATAACACTCCGGATTGGCAAGACTGCTGCCACCAAACTTGTGGAGCTGACGTGATGTAACCATTAATTTTCCTCCTGCGCGTAAGTAAATGCCTGATCAAGATCGGCAATCAGATCGCCGGCATCTTCAAGGCCAACTGATAAACGCAACAATTGCTGTGAAATGCCTGCGTTCTTCAGGGCTTCATCATCCATGGCCCGGTGAGTCATCGACGCCGGATGACAAATCAGACTTTCAACGCCACCCAATGATTCTGCCAGTGAAAACAATTGCAGTTGGCTGACGAATTTCTTTAACTGGTCGTAACTGCCAGCAAACTCGAAGCTTAGCATTGAACCGAAGCCTTTTTGTTGCTTTTTCGCAATTTCGTGTCCGGGATGCGTCGGTAACCCCGGATGATACACTGTTCCGGCCAGTTTGTGCGACAGAAGATAATCGAGAATTTTCTGAGAATTTTCTTCATGGCTGCGCATCCGCGCACCCAGCGTCCGGATGCCCCGCAGCGTCATATAGCTATCGAATGGCGTGCCGGATGCGCCGATACAATTCGCCCACCAGCCCAGAGTTTCACCATCTTCTGCTGTTTTACTGATAATGACGCCACCCAGTACATCGGAATGACCGTTAATATATTTGGTGGTTGAGTGAATGACGAAATCTGCACCAAGAGAAATGGGCTGCTGATAAACAGGAGACAAGAACGTATTATCCACCGCAACTTTGGCACCGGTTGCGTGAGCCTGCTGGCAAATCTTCTCGATATCGACCACTCTGACCAGCGGGTTTGACGGCGTTTCCAGCAGAATCAGTTTCGGTTTAAGTGCCATGGCTTCCCGGACGGCCGCATCATCACAAAAGTCGACAAACTTCACCTTAAAATCACCTTTCAGTGCCCGGTTATGGAACAAACGATATGTGCCGCCATAACAGTCGTTCGGTGCCAGTAACAACTCGCCGGGATTCAGGAAAGCGGACACCCATAAATTCAGCGCAGCCGTGCCGCAGTTGGTAATCACAGCGGCCTGACCACCTTCCAGTTCATAAAGTGCTTTTTCCAGTAATCCACGGTTCGGATTGCCCGACCGGGTGTAATCATATTCAGGCACTTCACCAAAGGCCGGAAAGCCATAATTGGTGGAAAGGTAAATGGGCGGAACAACCGCATGATATTGCGTGTCGGACTCAATGCCGGTCCGGACGGCGATGGTAGCAGGTTTGCGAGAGGTCATAACGGATTCCTTCCTGTCAATGAAAGCAGCTTTTTAAGGCATCTTAGTGTTTTTTGAGAAGTCTGCCTACTTTACTGTGATGATGTGAAGACGTCAATACATCCAGATGGCTATATGTCTTTGCTTGTAGCGGTAAATAAAGCTAGAATGTCGGACAATCATCGTCCCTGATGTGACCAGGGATAATTGCGAGTGAATTGACACGATACCTGAAACTAACTGGCATCATTGCCGCCTGCTGACAAGGTATCCGGACGATATAAATGAGGATGAGTGATGGCAGACTGGAATGGTGAATATATCAGTCCTTATGCGGAACACGGGAAAAAAAGCGAACAGGTGAAGAAGATCACGGTGTCGATTCCACTGAAAGTTCTGAAAGTACTGACAGATGAGCGAACCCGCCGTCAGATTAATAACCTGCGCCATGCAACCAACAGTGAACTTCTGTGTGAAGCATTTCTGCATGCATACACCGGGCAACCACTGCCAACGGATGAAGATTTAAGAAAAGATCGTCCTGACGATATTCCCGCGGAAGCAAAAGCAATCATGACTGAGATGGGCATTGAGTTTGAAGCCTATGATGAAGAAGAGATCTGACTCATCTGACCGCGTATTTGATCTCCCCATTGATGAAAACACCCGAACCTGTGATTCGGGTGTTTTTGTTTGTGATGATTGACTGGACGTCTGGTTGACTGGACGTCTGTCCCGATAAAAGCGTGCCTCACCGAACAATAAATAACCAATCTGATTGACCGCAATTGAGATAAGAGAAAAATAGCTGAAATAAATGGAATAAATATCACTTTTTTGTTGTTCCGTTAGCCGCTTTTTTCTCAATGCCCGTGTGCGAACAAATATGAAACAGTATCATAGCGCTTGGTGATCATACCCAAGCGATCTGACCTTTGTATTCCGGTGTGAATCCGCAGATCTTTTGGGTATAACAATTCTGCCTGAGCAACCTGCATGACGCCGTTTCAGAACACTCGGGTAAAGGGTTTTCAACTGAATAACAAGAATCTGAAGAAATAAGGTAATTATTATGTCTGGGTTAGGTTTTCGTCTTACCATCGACGGGGTGGAAGACGACACGCTGGTTGTGCGTGATTTTCAGGGCTGCGATGCCATCTCCGCCGGGACGGACGGGCTGGGCAGCCCGGTTTACGGCTATCGTTATCAGATTAATTTTGCCAGTCGCAGCGCGGGGCTGACGGCAGAGCAAATCGTCGATCATACTGCCCTGCTGGAAGTGATCCGTGACGGCTTTGTGCTCCAGCGGGTGCACGGGATTGTCCGCAACTTCAGCCGTGGCGACACCGGCCATCATCACTCTTTTTATACTTTAACGCTGGTGCCGTCGCTGGAGCGCCTGGCACTGCGCCGCAACAGCCGCAGTTTTCAGGATTTAACCGTGCCGGAAATCCTCTCCATCCTGATGAAAGAGATGGAAATCAACGACTATATCGACGGCATTAAACGCACCTGTGCCAAGCGGGAATTCTGCGTGCAGTACCGCGAAACCGATCTGGAATTCTTCCACCGGCTGGCCGCAGAAGAAGGGATCATGTATGCCTTTATTCACCAGAAAGACAAACATATTCTGCTGCTGACTGATGATCCGGAAGGTTTCCCGACCCGTGATGAGCCGGTGCTGTACAACAACCTGTCCGGTGGCGTGAGCGACTTACCTTATATTTCTTCGCTGTCTGAGCATTATCAGTCGCAGTCGAATAAAATTCAGATGCAGGATTACAGCTTCAAAAAGCCCGGCTACAGCTTTCAGCAGAGCGCAGAAGCGGTGAATATCAACCAGCTGGAAACCTACGAATACTTCGACCATCCCGGCCGGTTTAAAGACGATGGCAACGGCAAAGCCTTTACCCAAATCCGCCTTGATGCCCTGCGCCGGGAATATCACACCGCGACCGGTAAAAGTGACCAGCCACGCCTTCAGGCCGGGCTGCATTTTTATGTCGGCGACCACTTTGACCCGGCAATGAACCGCGACTGGATTGTGGTGGCGTCCAGCCATCAGGGCAGTCAGCCACAGGCACTGGAAGAAGGCAGCAGCGCCGGTGCAACCACCTATTCGAACCAGTTTAAACTCATCCCCGGTGATAAAGTCTGGCGCGCGATGCCGGAGCCTGCCCCGCAGGTGGACGGCCCGTGTATTGCCACCGTGGTCGGCCCGGACGGCGAAGAGATTTACTGTGATGAATTTGGCCGGGTGAAGCTGCATTTTCCGTGGGACAGATACAGCAACACCGACGATCAAAGCTCGTGCTGGATCCGTGTCTCGCAAGGCTGGGCGGGGCCGCAATACGGCACCGTGATGATCCCGCGGGTGGGCCATGAAGTGGTGGTGTCTTTTCTCAACGGCGACCCGGATCAGCCGATCGTGACGGGCAGAACCTATCATGCCAGTAACAAAGCGCCGTATGCGTTGCCGGATAACAAGACCAAAACCGTGCTGCGCACCGAAACCCATCAGGGCGAAGGTTACAACGAGCTGAGTTTTGAAGATCAGTCCGGCAGCGAGCAGATCTTTATCCACGGGCAGAAAGATGCCGATCTCATTACTGAGAATGATGAGATTCATCATGTGAAACACGACCGGCACCTGACGATTGAAAACAACCGCTGGACGCACATTAAAAAAGACAGTCATCTGACGGTGGAAGAAGAAACCCGGGAGAAAATCACCGGTAATCAGAGTCTGGTGATTGATGGCGAAATGCATATCAAGGCCGGAAAAGTGTGGGTGAATGAAACCGGCACAGAAGTGCACATCAAAGCCGGTGAAACCGTGGTGCTGGAAGCCGGAAATGAGCTGACCCTGAAAGCCGGTGGCAGCTTTGTGAAAGTCGATCCGGGCGGTGTGTCGCTCAAAGGCGCGAAAGTCGGCCTGAACTCCGGCGGCAGCGCTGGCAGTGGCAGCGGTTATGCCGGAGAAGAGGCCGAGCTGCCTAATGAGCTTGAATACATCAAAGGCCCGAAAAGCGCCAAAGGTGGCGGCGGTGGCGGTACCGACCCAAGTGGCTCCGGCGGCGGCAGTGCCGGAACCGGAGCAATTGAACAGACCAACGGCGGCGGAGGCGGCGGCGCTGGAGGAGGTGGCGGCGGTGGTTCGTCATCCGGTGGCGGCGCGTCTGGTGGGTCTGCTGCGGGTGGATCGTCTTCTTCTGCTTCTGCGGGTGGCAGTGCGGCCTCAGCTGTTGCGGCAGCAGCAGGTGCGGCGGCTTCCACGGTGGCTGAAAATGTGCCGAAAATCACCAAACAGGCCCTCAAACATGCGGAAGAAAAACATGCGGCAGCAGTCAAACCCTGCCCTTACGCCAACGGAGGTGATGCATGAGTCAACCCATTCACCTCTGGCTGGCCGAACCCGCTTCATCCCGCTACTGGCTCACAGGGTATCTGCCATTTGAGCAGGCACAGCAACATGCTGCAACCCATGAAACACTTCAGGCGGCACTGGCTGATACCGGCGTTTTATTCTCCGGTCCGGCCTTTGCACAGGTGATGGCGATGTCGCCCCGGCTGGTCCGGGCTGAGACCGCCTGCCAGCTTCCGGCTGAGATCCTCAGTCAGGGCATTGGCCTTGAAAGTCAGGCGGACTATGCCGGTATGCTGGCACATCTGCGCAGCCTGCTGATGGCTGCCATGGATGGTGAGGAAGTGCTGTTTCGGTTTTATGACCCGCAGGTGCTCTTGCCGATGCTGGCAACCATGGCACAGGATGAAGTGGACTTACTGCTGGGCAATTTGTCTTGCTTGTGCGGCATCGCAGACAAGGCACCAATCCGTTATCACCGCAGCGAACAGGCTGCTTTTACCCCGCAATCCGCCACCTGGTGGAAAATTCAGCCTCATCATTTAAAACCGGTGTACAAAACCGATGTGCACGCCCGTTCACTGGAGCGTTACTGGTGGGAGAAAATCCCCGCCACCATGAATCAGCCCGATGACCCGTATGCCCTGATCCTGAGTGCGCTGGAACAGGCGCAACAGCTGAATTACAGCGATACACAAGCGGAACTGCTGGCATTAAGCACGCTGGCACAGGAAACCGACACCCCGGCAGAGCAACTGGCCGATGTGTTTTATTTCACCGCGGATGAACGCAATACCCTGTACAGAATCAATAAGGAGAATCAGGCATGAGTGCAACCGGCGCAGGCAGTCACTGCACGACGTGTGAAAAATACGACCACTGGATTGAGCTGGTAGTGGTGGATGAGCACAACCAGAGCTTTGACACAGTCAAAGGCACGCTGACCGATGGCAGCGGCAAAAAACACGATATCGAAATCAGCGATCAGCCACTGTTGGTGGAAGGGTTAGCACCGGGGCGGGTGACACTCAGCTTGCAGAAAAAACCATGGCTGAAACAGGCGCAGGCACGCACCCCCAATCAGGCAGACGATGACCCGGTGCAGCAGTGGCTGGATGATAACCCGACCGGTCATGAGGCAAGCGAACGTCAGCTGCAGAATGCTACCATGGGTGATTTGATCTCCAAAGGGAAAACCCAGAACACCCTGCCGGAGCGTCACCGGGCAGGTCAGGCAGGCACACTCAAACTAGCCACGGATAACAGCTATGTGATGAAAATACAGGGCGCGAATTACATCACCCTGCGGCTGGGCATGTTTTTTGATGGTACGGCGAATAATACCTATAGTGCGGACTGGGGAAAGCAGCAGCTTGAGAAATACTATAAAAACTGGAAAGCTTTTGATAGTCAGACCCGTGATGAGATATCGAAAAAAATACATATACCAGCCAAACTGTTACCGGCAAGCGAACTGACAGATATTTGTTTTCAGTTACCTAAATCAATGATTAAAGCCGATTGTGGCAGTGCCTGTAATGAGCGAACCAATGTTCAGAAATTGTTTGATTTGTATCAAAATGACTATGTTCAAAAGACTCAGGTGGTCAACTATCCACTTTATATTACCGGGATTGGGACCGGTAATGAAACCGCGATTGCCCCGGCAGATGAATCAGAAAAAGTTGGGATGGGGTTGGGAAAAGGAAAGTATGGGGTGGATGCCAAAGCGTTACACGGTATCGATAACATTGCTAAAATGCTTAAGCAAATTTATGAGGCAGCAGAAGAAAAGCTGTCAGATGGAGAATACGTTGACGGTTTTCACAGGATTGAAATCGATGCCTTTGGCTTCAGCCGTGGTGCAGCTGCGGCCCGTAGCTTTATTAACTATGTGCTGGATGGCAAGTTTGGTGAATTTTCGGTGCGGTTACGGCGGGCTTTAAAAAGAGATAAAATTTATCTGTGTTCAGCATTTGATGTGGCCGACAATCAATATTGTCAGGTGATGTTTGCCGGACTGTTTGATACGGTTGCAGCAACCGGATTACCCCATAACAATAAAAATCTGCCCGGCCGCTTGTGGCTGGACCCTAAGCGGGTACAGAAAGTCGTACATTTAACCGCAAATCCCACCACTGAATACCGCTATAACTTTTGCCTGAATCAGGTAAACCCTGCCGGGCATTTTGAGGAGCATGTTTTACCGGGTGCGCATTCAGATTTAGGCGGCGGCTATTTTGCGACGGCCAGCTTTGAACAAAATGATCCGATATATGAAAATCAGTTAGTTGCGGAGTTTTCGGATATAACGGAATATGGTGTGCGCCAGAAGCTGAAAGAAATGCAACAGACTAAAGAAACGATGGGCTGGCCAAAATCTGGTTTTGAACAAGTCATCAGTTATGACGGTTCAAGTAGTTATTTGTTTGGACATTATATCGGCAGACTCTATTGCCGCCGTGTCGTAGTTGACAATATTTCGCCGGATGACTATTTGCTGCCAGTATATGAAAATCAATTGGTTGCAGAGCTTTCGGATATAACGGAATATGGTGTGCGCCAGAAGCTGGAAGAAAAACAACGGGCTGAAGAAGCGCTGGGCTGGCCAAGATCCGGCTTTAAACAGGTCACCAGCTATGAGGATTCAAACAGCATTTTTGGGGGGGCATCATATCGGTAAACTTTATTGCCGCCGAGTGGTGAATGGCTATCTTTCGCGGGTCTACCTGCGTTTGATGTATGGGCTGGCAGAATATCATGGCGTGCCGGTTAAAGATGTTGATGAAATCAAGTGGGATGCCCCTCTATACAGAATTCCAATGGAATATTCCTCTCTGGAAAACCCTGCAATTGCCCCTTTGCCTTTAGGGACAATGGGAGAGCAAGTGTTAGCTGTAGCCCGTGAAGGGAAAGTATTAGCAGCACTGAAAAGTCACCAGACACTCAACCATCTGATGGCATTAAATTTGATTCATCATTCCTCTGCGGTTGGGATAGCCAATAAACCAAATTTTGATAAAACCCGGAATCAGTATTACAGAGTTGTATATCCGTGTGCTAAAGAAATTAACCTGAAGATTGAGACAGATAAACTGTACCGGGAACACCCAGAGCTAGCAGGAAAAGAATATTATCATGGTCCTTAAAATCCCTTTCAAACTGAAAATTGGCATCTTACTGGCGATAGTTATTTCGGCCAGCGTTGGTGGTTATGTGGTATATCACGATACTGCTTATGCACCAAAGCTGGCTGAAGGAGCTGGACCTTGGAATCTCTATATCAGCATGCCCTCATTATATCCGGTTTTGGTGACCCGGGCATACGGTGTAAGTGAAGCAGGAGACTGGACATCACCAACCATTGGTGGAAGCCAATCGTTCAGTCTCTCCAGCCTGAAACATGTTCGGAAAAATTTCCCAGAATATGATGGTTATGGATTACCTATTAGCCGCACAGTCAATACAACGCTGACCCAAATGTCGGGTAAGCAAAGTATTCCAGACAGTATCTATTTGTACTGGGTATCACTGGCTAATCAGCGATTTTTTGTCACCCAATTTAATATTACGCCGGAAATTGTGGCAAAAATGCAACAGGTCCATCGCTGGGGTGAACGAGATTGTTCACTGAATCATTTCGTATTTGGTTTATTACCGAATGGCCGTGCGAAAGTCTGGCTGACCGGATGCAGGGTGCCTGAATATATCGGAGAAATACCACCGCAAATGGAGGCAAGAGCTGATAGCAGTGGTTTTGGTAAAGCACACTATAAGAAACTTTATTTTCAGGATATTCAGGAGCGGGCTGAAGCTTTGGGGGTTAATTTGTTCCCGGTACCGTGGGAAAAGCTGGAGCGGATCTACACCTATCAAAAAGATGGTAAAGGGGCTTTGCGTAAAGCGAGAAAGCTGAAACAGCAGCAACAGGCAGGTAAGTAAGGTTGTCGAGTGAAACCAAGATTCTGATTCATATGGAATTTAAGGTGCCGTTAAAACTGAAAATTATAGTTTTACTGATTGTTGTAATCAGTGTTGGTGGATACTCCCTATATCACTATAGTCACAGTGCACCTAAGTTAGCTAAAGGTTCTGCTCCCTGGAATATTTACATCAGCATGCCTTCGTTATACCCGGTTTACATCACCCAAGCATATGGTATCAGTGAAGTGGAAGATTGGACGTCTCCTATGATGGGGGGCAAACAGTTTATGCGGCGTTCCGGGTTGAAGTATGTTCGGGAACATTTCCCCAAATATGATGGATATGGATTACCAATAAGCGGCTCAGTTAACTCCGTACTGACCCAAGTGGCAGGTAAAAAGAGTATCCCGGACAGTATTTATCTGTATTGGGTATCACTGGCGAACTTAAGGTTCTTTGTTACCCGGTTTGATATTACGCCGGAGATTGTGAAAAAAATGCAACAAATCCGCCGCTGGGGAAACAGAGAACGGCATTGTTCGTTGAATCAATTTGTGTTCGGTTTATTACCCAATGGGCAAGCGAAAGTTTGGCTGACGGGATGCAGGATACCTGAATATATCGGAGAAGTAGCCCCTCTAATGGAAAAAGACCGGGATACCAATGGTTATAATAAAGAAGATTATCATGATTCAGCCATGATAAAAGATATTAAAGCGAGAGCTGAAGCTTTGGGGGTTAACTTATTCCCAGTACCGTGGGACAGGCTTGAGCGGGTATATACTTACGACAAAGATGGTGAATATGCTTTGCGTAAGGCAAGAAAGCTGAAACGGCAAGCCGGGAAGTAAGGATGGTCCTTAAAATTCCTCTTAAACTGAAAATTGTCATTGTACTGATCATTCTGGCCGGTGTGAGTGGGGTTATGATCTCTCACAATCACGCCAGCGCCCCTAAACTGGCTAAAGGGGCCAGCCCTTGGAAGATTTTTATTAGTATGCCTTCATTATATCCGGTCTCAGTCACTCAGGCGTATGGTGTTAGTGAGGTGGAAGACTGGACATCGCCAACCATTGGGGGGGGGCAGTTTATGCGTCTGTCCAGTCTTGAAAACTTAAGGGAGAATTTTCCGGAATATGATGGGTACGGATTACCTTTCAGCCCTTTTGTCAATCCTACTTTGACTCAGGCGTCGGGTAAGAAAAGTATCCCGGATAGTATTTATCTGTATTGGGTGTCACTGGCGAATCAGCGCTTTTTTGTTACCCGGTTTGATATCACGCCGGAAGTCGTGGCAAAAATGCAACAAATTCGTCGTTGGGGAGAAACCAAACAGAGCTGTTCATTACATCATTTTGTGTTCGGTTTATTACCCAATGGGCAGGCGAAAGTCTGGCTGACGGGATGCCGGGTGCCTGAGTACATCGGAGAAGTAGCCCCTCTGATGGAAGCAAAGGCAGACAGCAACGGTTTTGATAAAGCGTATTATCAGAAAATGTACTACACCCAAGATATCAAGGAGCGAGCTAAGGAGCTGGGAGTCGATTTATTTCCGGTACCGTGGGAAAAGCTGGAGCGGATCTATTTTTATCAAAAAGATGGAAAGGGAGCTTTGCGTAAAGCGAGAAAGCTGAAACAGCAGCAACAGGCAGGTAAGTAAGGTTGTCGAGTGAAACCAAGCTTCTGATTCATATGGAATTTAAGGTGCCGTTAAAACTGAAAATTATAGTTTTACTGATTGTTGTAATCAGTGTTGGTGGATACTCCCTATATCACTATAGTCACAGTGCGCCTAAGTTGGCTAAAGGAGCAGTTCCCTAGGATATTTATATCAGTATGTCCTCATTATATCCGGTCTCTGTCACTCAGGCGTATGGTATTAGTGAGGTGGAAGACTGGACATCGCCAACCATTGGCGGGAGCCAGTCTTTGAGTCGATCAAGTCTAAAGCATGTTCGGGAGCATTTCCCAAAATATGATGGATATGGTTTACCCATTAGTGGTTCTGTTAATACCATGCTGACCCAAGTGGCGAGGAAAAAAAGTATCCCGGATAGTATTTATCTGTATTGGGTGTCGCTGGCGAATCAACGCTTTTTTGTTACCCGGTTTGATATTACGCCGGAAATCGTGGCAAAAATGCAACAACTTCGTCACTGGGGAAATAGAGAGCTGCATTGTTCGTTGAATCAATTTGTGTTCGGTTTATTACCCAATGGGCAAGCGAAAGTCTGGTTGACGGGATGTCGGGTACCTGAATATATCGGAGAAGTAGCCCCTCTGATGGAAGGAAAAACCGACAGCAATGGATTTGATAAAGCATATTATCAGAGAAAGTATTATACCCAAGAAATCAAGGACCGCGCGAAGGCTCTGGGTGTGGATTTGTTCCCGGTACCGTGGGACAGGCTTGAGCGGGTATATACTTACGACAAAGATGGTGAATATGCTTTACGTAAGGCAAGAAAGCTGAAACAGCAAGCCGGGAAGTAAGGATGGCCCTTAAAATCCCCCTTAAACTGAAAATTGTCATACGACTTGATACCAGCCGTATTGTTTATATAGCATTACTACTGTAATTGTTGAGTGCTTTGCTGCAGGCTACATCGGATACCATAATAGTGGTATCCGTCTAATTGTGGGACCGAATGCCCACGATCAATTGTTTTATCATCACCTCTATAGACTTTTTCTTTTCCCGATTCAGGGCCTTTGGGGTTTAGTTCAGGAGATTTGCTGTAATAATCAGATGAATACCAATCATTAACCCATTCTTTAACGTTGTTTGATAAATCAAAAATGCCAAGAGGGTTAGCGGGCCATTGTCCTATGTCATTGATGCCGGTGGAGTGATTCCATTCATCCGGTTTGAAATCTCTGTAATGGTTGATTTTTTCATCATAGAAAAATCCATCTTGATATTGTAGGTACCCATTGTCAGTAGCGTAATAGAGATTTTTACTATGCTACGGGAAGCATATTCCCATTGTGCTTCGGTTGGTAAATCAAATGGTAAGTTAGATATTGTATTTAACCACGTACAATAATTTTTTGCTTGGGGCCACCATTAACTTTTGTCGGTTTCTGCTGTGCCCTTTTATAGAACTTTTGATAGTATGTATCCGTGTGCTTTAACGGTTTCCCATCAACTTTCCACTGAACAAAATATTGATCGAACGGTTGTCCTAATGTTTGAAGATATGTATCAAAATTTGCCATTGAAGTTTCATACTTCGATAAAGAATAACTATCCAGTGTGACTTTATGGAGATGGTCGGCACCTGTTTTTTTGCTTGTCAATGAACTAAGGCATTTAGCCTCCGGCGTCCAGTCCATTCGCTTTACATCTTTTGGGTTACAGGGCGCGTGAAAGTCCCCCATCATGAAGCTGCCACCTTTGATAAACACCATATTCTCAATCGCCCTCACTGCTACATCAAGGATTTGTTGTTGCAGCTGATGGTCAAGTTTTGGGTGCTGGGTTTGAATATTTTTAATGATGGTGTCGATTTGCTGCTGAGAGACACTCTCGCTGCTGGCGGAGAGATCGGAACTTGAGTTGCAGGCTGCGAGCAGTGGTAGCAAACAGAGGGAAAGCCAACGGAGTTTCATGGAGCATCATCCTGATTATTTTGGTGTTTCTGATGGGCTCAATTGTAATGAAATCAGTGGCTTAAATGTAGTCCGGGGGTAAAAAATCAGTATTTGCAGTGATTGGTGTGATTTTGGTTCAGGATGTGGATGCGACCATCTTTTAGATAAGTGAAAATGATCAGAGATAATCATTCTCTGATCCGCTCTTAGATTTTAATCTTTATCTGTAGCCTCAATTAACATCCGTCGTTCACTTACCGTCACTCGTAGCGTCTGTTTCACTTCAAAACCGAACTGCTTCATCCAGCCGCCGGTCACCTGAATCATCGGAATGGCATCCTCATTGTCTGTACCATCATGGGATTGAACCCGGCCAGTGTGTTCATGTAGGTGATACATATTTAGGAATAGTTATTTATCCTCTTTTATTTTTATATGAACTAAATTCAGTAAAAATAATTATTATTTTCAAGCGTAGAAAATAAAATCAATGACTTATTATATAGTTTGATTTTTAATGAGATATTTGAACCAGAGAATAATTATTACTCACAGCCGTGAAGTTATATAAAGTTTGAATTAAAATATAGCGCAAATATTTTTAATATATAACCAGTTGATATTAAATCAAAAAAACTAATCGCGAACCCGTGTGTATAAAACTGATTTCATTTAAGGGGTATTTCATCAGATGATTTTTGTAACGTATAATAATACGTTATTTAAATTAACAATATTATCATTGTGCTTGATATTTATACATTGTGAATGTATCTTGTCCCGGCTTTTTTGGTGTTTAATATATTTATCACTTAATGTCAGTAAAAATAGCTGGCAAAGAAAACGATAAACTATTTAATTAACAATGATTTTTGGTATTGGATTTTAGGTAATGAATAAAAATGTAATGGCTTTGTTCGCTGGTTTGGCTTTACCGGCAGGTATGGTGTTGTCTGGATATGCAAACGCGACGTCTAGTGCGAAGATTATCAATGGTGTCGAGGCTGATAAAGATAGCTGGCCTTATATGACAGCTTTAATTGATAAAAGTAAATTGAATGCTTTTCAAGGGCAGTTTTGTGGTGGGACGTTTCTTGGTGGCCGTTATATTTTAACTGCCTCGCATTGTGTTTCGGACATCGTGAAGTCGAATACGATTAATGTGTATGCTTCTGTCGGGGTCCATGATCTGAATAATGTGGATACAGAAGGGCAAAAAGCCGAGATTCAAAATATCTACATGCATGAGGACTACTATGCCAGCTCTATCGAAATTCACAACGATATTGCAATTATTGAGCTGGCAGAAGAAATCACTGCAAGTCATGTTGAATTATCCGATGACACACTGACAAACTCATTGATCACAGGAAATACTTTGACTGCGGCAGGATGGGGACAACAATCTGCAACGGAGAATCTGTTCTCTTCAAAACTGTATCAGGTTGATATTCCTTATACTGATCGCAGTACTTGTCAGAATGTCGGCGGTGTCTATGCAACTGTCGGTGATGATGCGATTTGTGCCGGTTATGCTGAGGGTGGGAAAGATGTTTGTCATGGCGATAGCGGCGGCCCCTTATTTTATAATGACAATGGTACTTTCAAACAGGTTGGTATTGTGAGTTGGGGCACGACATGCGCGGATGAAAATGCTTATTCCGTTTACTCTGATGTAGCTTACTTCAGTGACTGGATTGCTGCGAAAACAAGTGGTGTCAGTTACAAGCAACGGATCAATTCAGATGCAACGACACAAAATGTTCAGATTGCTCTTCCGGTGACAAATTATGGAACAGAAGCTTTTGATGTGAAGAGCGTGTTTGCTATACCGGCTGTGTCTATTGTAAGCCACACTTGTAATGATACGCTGGGCGAAGGAGAAAGCTGCCAGGTTACCATTAATGTGGACAGAAAAGCTGCTGGTTTCCTGACTTCAGAGACGGATACTGAGATTCCTGTAAGTTTGAGGACAAACCATACATTGGCATCTGAATTAAAGATGACATTGCACTTCAATAATGCATATGTAGCGGATGTATCTTCTTCAGATGATACAACGAGTTCAGATGATTCAGCATCCTCTGATGATTCAACATCGGCTTCTGGTTCTGCACAATCTTCCGGCTCAACAGCCACATCAGGAAGCTCTTCATCCGGTGGTTCAGGTGGAGCATCATTCGGTTTAGTTTTTTTAGCGATGCTAGGCTGTTTTTTCAGACGACGCTACCTATAATCTTTTGTTGATTAAGTAAAAACGTAGTCTGAACTCATTTGTTCACATTAAGCCATGTGCTATTCAGCAGATGGCTTTTTTATTGTATTGTCAATTAAAATTGATCTGGTCATCGTCGGGAATTAAATTAATCTCATATACTTTTTATTAATAAAGGCTTATAAAGAATTAAGCAGGTTGATACTTTTTTAATTCGTGTTTTGTTTAAGCAGTGGAAGTTTGTGATATGAAAAAAAACAGAGTAACACTTTGGGTTGGTTTGGCTTTGCCCGTTGGTTTGGCTTTATCAGGATATGTTGGGGCATCATCGGAGAATACGGCCCGCATTATCAATGGGACGCAGTCCGCTGAAGGGGACTGGCCATTTATGACCGCCATGGTTTATAAAAACTCAGACGTTTATAACGGTCAGTTTTGTGGTGCTACTTTCCTTGGTGGCCGGTATGTATTAACGGCTTCTCACTGTGTTGCTGACCTGGTGACATCCAACACCTATCAGGCCGATGCGATTATCGGGATTTATGATTTAAGTAATGACGATGAAGGGCAGCGGGTTGAGATTCAGAATATCTACATGCATGAAGACTACAAATCGTCACCACCGCAAAATGATGTTGCGATTCTTGAGCTGACTCAGGAAGTAACTGAAACCAATGTAGAACTGACAACATCAACGCTAACGGATTCTCTCTCTGCCGGAGACTCGTTGACTGTGATGGGGTGGGGGAATCAGTCGACGACATCGGGTGTTTTTCCTCACCAGTTATATCAGGTCGATGTGCCTTATGTTGATCGCAGTACCTGTCAGAACCTGGGTGGCAAATATAGCTATGTTGGAGATGATGCAATTTGTGCTGGTCTGGAAGAAGGTGGTAAAGATTCATGTCAGGGCGATAGTGGTGGTCCGATTGTGTATAACGATAACGGCACTTATAAACAGGTTGGTATCGTGAGTTGGGGGATTGGTTGCGCACAGCCAAATGCTTATGGCGTTTATACCAATATTGCCTATTTTTCTGACTGGATTGCAGCGAAAACCAGTGGTGTGAGTTACCGGCAGCGGATTAATTCCTCATCTACGGAACAAAATGTCCAGATTGATATCCCATTGGCGAACTACGGCTCTGAAATTTTTGATGTGACTAATTTTGAATTACCAACAGGCGTGACGATTGCGAATAATAGTTGTTCTTCTGCTTTGAATCAGGGAGAGAGCTGTACAGTTACAGTCAATATCGACAGAAAAACCGCTGGTTTCACCACAACACAGACTGGTACATCATTGACGCTGAATATTTTAACAGATCAGTCGAAAGCTTCTGAACTTCAAATTGAAGCTTTCTTTAGCAGTGGTTATACAGAAGATGCTTCATCGTCTGATGATTCGGGCTCATCGGATGATTCCGGTTCATCTGACAGTTCTGATTCATCTGATAGCTCATCAACCTCAACAAGCACTTCGGGCAGCAGCTCTTCCGGTTCGGGTGGTGCATCATTGGGTTTGATGATGATGGCGATGTTTGGGCTGATGTTCAGACGCAGACAAACAAAACAGGATGACAGCAAAGCCGCCAGATGGTTGTAATACTATTCTAAGTCATTTTCTGATCTGGATATATCTGGTTCCGCAAACCGCTCAAGCCATCCATGGGCGCTTTAACAAGGGCATCCATGCCCTTGTATGTTTGCTCCACCAGACACATCCAGATGATCAGTTTATTTCCAGATTGGTATAACCTGTTCACCGAAAAAGAAGTTTATTGACTGAAAGAAGCCACCCGCAACAGGTGGCTTCTTTGTCAATCAGAATATATCCTGTGATGAGGATGAGCTTACCGCTGACCACATCCGGTTGGTTGTGAATCCTGAGATAAGGGGCCAACGGTTTGATCATCGCTGGTATTCAGGCCGTAGCCATAAGGAAACAGAGGATGGTTGTGATCGCCCCGGTTACTGATCTGACACTCATTCTCCGGCCAGCTATATGATAATTTGCCGGTGAAGTCGAAATCACCAAACAGAACATCAGCAATCCCATTGCCTTCAGTGCCTGGTAACCATGCGGCAACAAATGCATCTGATTTGTTGATTTCAGGGTTCATCCATAGTGGACGTCCGCCAACGTAAACAGTGACAACGGGTACATCCGGTGCATTCTGTTTGAGCGTAGCCAGAAGCGCTGCATCCTGCGGATAGTGTTTTGAGAAAGATAGTGTATCATCCGGTTTAATATCGCCCTGGCCTTCTGCATAAGGGGTTTCACCGATGACTGCAATAATCACATCATATGCGTCACTGGCTTTTGCGCCATCTTCGCTGAATGTGATCTGTCCCCGGTCACTGACCGCATCTTTTAACCCCTTCAGAATTGATGTCGCATACGGAAAGTCAGCATTTGTATTGCCGGTTCCCTGCCAGGTGATTGACCAGCCACCAGTTTGGTTGCTGATATTATCTGCCGTTTTACCCGTGACCAAAATATTTGCAGATTTATCGATTGGCAGAACATGGTGATTATTTTTCAGAAGTACCAGAGATTTCCGGACCGCTTCTCTGGCCAGATCCCGTAGTGATTGATTCTGAAGTTTTGCCGTTTTACCTGCTCCCAAACGTTTTGATGGCATCGGTTTATCAAACAAACCTGCGCGCATTTTTACCCGCAGAATACGCTTCACAGCATCATCAATCCGGCTCATCGGAATCGTCCCATCCTGCACATCTTTGATGGTGTTGGCGATGAAATCCGGCCATTTTTTCTCCGCAATCATCACCATATCAATACCGGCATTGATGGCTTGCGGGCAGTGGAAGTTCGTACATCCGGGAATCTGGCCAATGGCATTCCAGTCTGAAACGACAAAGCCATCAAAATTCATTTGCTCTTTCAGTATTTGAGTCAGTAAGTACTCATTTCCATGCATTTTGTCACCTTTCCAGCTGCTGTAGGATGCCATCACGGTTTGTGCACCAGCCTGAAGCGCTGAGTAGTAACCTTGTGCATGGATATTGATAAGATCGTGCTCGCTGCTCAGGTTATTTCCCTGATCGGTGCCCTGATAGGTGCCGCCATCACCGAGATAATGTTTCGCGGTTGCTATGACATGGTTTTGATCAAAATTCCCCTGAATACCGCGGACCATGGCATCACCATAACGGAAGACAATCTCCGGATCTTCTGAGTAACCTTCGTAAGTTCTTCCCCAGCGATCATCCCGGACGACAGCCAGTGTCGGCGCAAATGTCCAGTCTAATCCTGTGGTTGTGACCTGTGATGCAGTTGCACGGCCAATGCGTTCCATCATGGCCGGATCGTGTGCAGCGCCTAAACCGATATTATGCGGAAAAAGGACCGAACCTTTGACATTTCCATAGCCATGCACAGCATCGGTCCCCCAAATGACCGGAATGGCTGCATGACCGTCAGATGTATCCATAGAGGCTTGCCAGTAACTGTCTGCCAGTGTGAGCCACTCATTCACGGTTGCATTTTTGTTATTGTCTGGCCAGTCGTTCCCGCCATTCAGTACTGAGCCGATATGATATTGAATGATATCTTCCGGCGTGGTGTTCATGATGGTTGGTTGTGTCATCTGGCCGATTTTTTCTTCCAGAGACATGGTTTTCAGAATTTTTTCAATCGCCTGCTCAATTTCGGATGTTTTTTTGATGCCGTTTTTGAGCGCAGGCCATTCTGTGTGATTTGTTCTGAAATCGGTATTTTTATCCGGGTAGTTTGCGACAGCACAGCCTGTGGTGAGCAAAAAAGCGCTCGAAATGGCTAAGAATTTATGAATTGACATTGTTTGTACCTGTACGTTGTTATGTTTTTATTTTGTTATACCGGAATGGCGAAGAGGCTCGTATCCACTCAACAGACATCTCATTCAACAGACATCTTCAGATTTGGCATCTCACGATTGATCATGAGTCAAACCTGTGTCTGGCTGGCGGATATTTCCGGCTGAATTCTGGCTATCTGTAGCTGTTGCCATTCCGGTTATCCGGTGATGGATAAAACGCGTGTTGTTCTGCGAGATTGCATCGTGTTCACTTCGGGGCAAATCCCTGATGGATTGAACAACACGCGAGGCCATGATTAAAAAGCAAAAACTGGTGCGCATCCAGTGGATTGCTATAATATGTGAAATCAGTCCCATATATTTTTGAGATGAGCTTTCAGAGAGATATGGAAGATCTTTTTCGTTGAGAAGCCTTATCAGACACTGTAAGGTGATTGAATTATCAGCCTGAAACAGAAGGAAAAATTTCATGATTCAAGTTCACCATCTGGAAAAATCACGTTCAAACCGGATTGTTTGGCTGCTGGAGGAATTAGGGGCAGAGTATCAGGTTGTAACCTATCACCGCGACCCGAAATCATATGGCGCACCGGCTGAATTAAAAAAAGTCTACCCTCTTGGGGTCTCTCCGGTCATTACAGATGGGGAAGTGACGGTTGCTGAATCAGGCGCGATTATTGAGTATTTGCTGGATCATTATGATCCGGAACAACGATACAGGCCGGCGGCTGGTCAGTCATTACTTGATTACCGGTACTGGATGCATTTTGCTGAAGGTTCATTGATGCCCTTTTTGGTGATGCAGCTGATATTAAGCAAGTCAAAGAAACGTGTACCATTTTTCATCCGGCCAGTGATTGGTAAATTTGTCGATGCTTTATATGAGAAAGTTGTGTTGCCGCGTTTAACGCCACAACTTCAGCTCATTGATGATTTTCTTGCTGTGAATCATTGGTTTGCGGGGGAGCATCTCAGCGGGGCTGATTTTCAAATGTTTCTTTCTTTGCAACTGGCAGCAATGCAGGCTGATATTTCTTCATACACTCATATTCAGCGTTATATGCAGGAAGTCAAAGGATTACAAAGTTATCAACGCGCTGAAAAACAGTTTTGATGCAGTATGCTTTACTGACAAAAACCGGATGAATGACTCATCCGGTTTTATCTGTTGTGTTTGATCGTGCCTGAGCGCTGCCTGCTCTAGTCGTTCATATAATTTTCAGGCATCTCAATCCGGGCAACACCAGAGTCAACGGCTGCCTGAGCGACGGCTTTCGCAACTCGTGGCAGCAAACGCGGATCCATTGGTTTCGGAATGATGTATTCCGGGCCAAAAGCAAGATTGTCTGCACCGGCTGCTTTCAGAACTTCTGCAGGAACAGGCTCTTTTGCCAGCTGGCGAATTGCTTCAATGGCTGCAATTTTCATTTCATCGTTGATTTCACTGGCGCGGACATCCAGAGCACCCCGGAAAATAAACGGGAAACACAGGACATTATTGACCTGGTTTGGATAGTCAGATCGTCCGGTTCCCATGATCAGATCTTGACGAACCTGATGGGCAGTTTCTGGTTTGATTTCCGGGTCCGGGTTTGAACAGGCAAAAACAACGGGTTTATCAGCCATCAGCTTCAAAGTTTCTGCCGGAAGCAGATTCGGACCAGAGACCCCCAGGAACAGATCGGCACCGGCAATCACATCTTCGAGTGTTCTTTTATCTGTGTTGCTGGCGAAGCGCTGTTTATATTCATTCAGGTCATCACGACGGGTGTGAATCACGCCTTTGCGGTCAAGCATGTAGATTTTTTCACGCATGGCACCGCACTTAATTAGCAGTTCCATACAGGCAACCGCCGCTGCTCCGGCACCAAGACAGACGATGGTACATTCCTTCAGATCTTTACCCTGAAGTTCAATGGCATTCAGCATTCCCGCTGCAGTAACGATTGCTGTGCCGTGTTGATCATCATGGAAAACCGGGATATCACATTTTTCAATCAGACGTTTTTCTATCTCAAAGCAGTCAGGGGCTTTGATATCTTCAAGATTAATTCCGCCAAATGTGTCAGCAATATTTGCGACAGTGTCTACAAACTCATCAATTGTCCGGTGTTTCACTTCAATATCAATCGAATCAAGGCCGGCAAAACGTTTAAACAGTAAGGCCTTCCCTTCCATGACAGGTTTTGATGCCATTGGTCCTAAATTGCCTAAGCCTAAAATCGCTGTCCCGTTTGAAATAACAGCAACGGTGTTTCCTTTCGCTGTATATTTGTAAATGTTGTCCACGTTTTGGGCGATTTCACGAACAGGTTCCGCAACACCCGGGCTATATGCCAGTGCCAGATCTTCGGCTGAATCTGCCGGTTTGGTCAGGGCGATTTCAATTTTACCGGCTGTTGGGGTTGCGTGGTATGCCAGCGCTTTCTGGCGAAGAATTTCTTCCGGAGTTAAATTTTGACTGTTGTCTTCAGACATAAGTGTTGAGTCTCATTGTTATTTTATACCGATTCTGCTCACCGGATAGTGAGCATGTTCATCCGACATCTGTTGATATGATTCAGAAATACATCAGCAGAATATCTGCTTGTATGAACAGAGCTGTTAGTTTAATCGATGTCTGAGAAAGTGAATAGGGCTGTGATACTTTCGTAAGTAAATTTTGTTGCAATTATGAGCGGTTTTGACAGGTTGGCAGAGCATAGTGAGGAGAAAGATCCGAAAAAGAAAGGGACGCAGAAGCGTCCCTCAGAAATTCAGCTGTAATCAACCGATTACTTCTTGCTTGACAAGCTGCCGAAACGCTTGTTGAAGCGATCTACACGGCCGCCTGTATCAACGATACGCTGTTTACCAGTGTAGAATGGGTGACATTTGTCACATACGTCAAGGTGAAGTGATTCTTTGCTCATTGATGATTTAAAAACGAATGAGTTGCCGCAAGAGCAAGTTGCATTCACTTCTTTATATTCTGGGTGGATACCAGTTTTCATGGGAGAACCTCAATATCAGGCCGTGTCGCTATCCGGTGCTTTGCCGGACACCACACGTATAGTTAGTAACATCATTATCAGGCCGGTGAAACCAACCCGATCTCTAAGGCGCGATATATTAAAGAATACTGCTGTCAGGATCAATCACTTTTGCTGTTATTTTCACCATGATTTTTACATTAAAAATATTTGTTCCTTACAATTCTGGCGTATGACCGACTTTGGGAGTGATACAGACGGGTTCTTGGTTTCTTCCTGTGTCGCAGAGTCGTATTTCCCGGACGGTTCGATTAGACTGTTGCCATGAATTAAGTTCACCTGACTTTTGTTGTATGCATCCATCTATTGCCCGTGTCGCACTACCGGTGCCTCTCGATAAGTATTTCGATTATCTGATTCCTGAAGGATGCTTTCCTGTGATTGGTGGCAGAGTTTCGGTGCCTTTTGGACGCCAGACGCTGATTGGTATTGTGGTTGAACTGGTCAATACATCAGAGATGGCGCTGACAAAACTAAAACCCGTCAACCATGTTCTGGATGATGATCCGGTCTGGCCGTTTCAGCTTTATCAACTGTTGAAATGGTGCAGTCAGTATTATCAGTACCCTTTAGGAGATACATTATCGAATGCATTGCCAGCTGCCTTGAGAAAAGGAAAAGCGGCCGAATTTCCGGTGTTGCAGGAATGGTCGGTGACGGATGCCGGGCGTGAGCAGTTAATGTTGGGTCTCGGCAGAGCTGTAAGGCAGGCTAAGGCGTTGAACTTTTTAGCTGTCAGGCCCGCTTGCAGTGAGACATTACTGGCCGAAGATATCAGTAAACAGGTACTGCGGGATTTACAGAAAAAAGGTTGGGTGACCGTTTGTGAGAAACAAAGCCGCCAGATGCCATGGCCTGATCATCTGGAAAATGAAAGTGAAAAACCAAGATTAAATGAGGAGCAGGCGGTTGCTGTTGCGACGGTGAACAGTGATCAGGGTTTCCATTGTTATTTACTCGAAGGGGTTACCGGTTCAGGCAAAACCGAAGTTTATCTGAATATGATTGCCCCGGTCCTTGCCCGGAAAAAGCAGGCATTAGTGCTGGTGCCTGAAATCGGTTTGACTTCTCAGACCATTGAGCGCTTTCGCTCCCGTTTTCTGGTGCCTGTGGTTGTGATGCACTCGGGGCTGAATGATACCGAGCGGTTGCAGGCGTGGCTAGCTGCAAGGGATGGCCATGCTGGTGTGATGATTGGAACACGTTCCGCTTTATTTACGCCGTTTCATGATCTTGGAATCATTATTGTTGATGAAGAACATGATGCATCTTATAAGCAGCAGGACAGTCTGCGTTATCATGCCCGTGATGTCGCTGTGATGCGGGCCAGTCTCGAAGGGATACCCATTGTACTGGGTTCTGCGACGCCTGCACTTGAAACACTGCAAAATGCCTTGAGCGGCAAATATCATCATCTGAGACTGACCAGCCGTGCCGGTTCGGCAGTCCCGGCACGAAACCGGGTACTGGACATTAAAGGTATGTATCTGGAAGGCGGATTATCCGCGCCTTTGATTGCTGAAATGAGAATGCATTTACAGGCAGGGAATCAGGTTCTGCTGTTTTTGAACCGGAGAGGTTATGCGCCCGTACTGATGTGTCACGATTGCGGCTGGACGGCAGCCTGTCAGCGATGTGATATGCATTATACCTACCATCAGCTGACACAGGATCTTCGGTGTCATCATTGTGGCTCCATCCGGCCTGTGGTCAGTCAATGCCAGCATTGTGGTTCACAAAACATGGTGACATCCGGTGTCGGGACCGAGCAGCTTGAACGACATCTTGAACAACTGTTTCCTGAATACCAAACGATCAGGATTGACCGGGATAGCACCCGGCGTAAAGGGTCGCTGGAAAGTGCACTTGAGTCGGTCAGAAAAGGTGAGTATCACATTCTGATTGGTACTCAGATGTTAGCCAAAGGGCATCATTTCCCGGATGTCACACTGGTGGCCTTACTGGATGTGGACAGTGCATTGTTCAGTAATGATTTCCGGGCTTCTGAGCGGCTGGCTCAGTTATTTACACAGGTTGCCGGAAGAGCGGGAAGGGCGAGCAAGCCAGGTGAAGTGGTGTTGCAGACGCATCATCCTGAACACAGTTTGTTGCAGGTTTTGCTGGAAAAAGACTACCGGCATTTTGCGATGATGGCACTGGAAGAGCGTCAACTTTGCAGTCTGCCACCTTTTAATTATCTGACCTTATTTAAAGCAGAATCGAATGATGCCCGTCAGGCGGAAGAATTTCTCCGGCAGGTTCGCCATACACTGGAGGCTAATCCTGTTTTTGACGCTTACTGTGCTGTGATTGGTCCTTCTCCTGCACCGCTGGCAAAACGTGCCGGAAAATACCGCTGGCAACTGTTGTTGCAGGTTTCCAGAAGGGCAACCATGCAGCAGTTGCTTGTCAGTGCCCGTCCGGCGATTCAGATGCTTCCTCTGACAAAGCGGGTCCGTTGGTCACTGGATGTTGAACCGCACGATTTGTCTTAGTCGCTTTTCGTGTTGCATTTTTGCGCAAATGCTGTTGAGGGGTTGATCTGTTTTTTCTGACCATCATCAGAAACATTTTTCATCGCAGATCCTGATTCTGCCGGTGAAAAATGTTTTTTTGTGCTAAGAATTATTTGATATTTATCGTGATCTATGCCTCATTTATTATGTAAGATTTGTTAAACAGACCGTAACTTTCTCGCCAGAAATGCTTAAACTAAGAGATATGCACGATAGTTATATCCAAGCCCCCTCTGGCAGCAGGTTTCAATGAGATTTGCGCTCCCGGAGCCGGGCGCTGATTGCAGATATAGTTATTCTGCGTCGGGATATAGGCCGGGGGGAGTCAGAAGATTTATCTGGTCCGGTGTTTTTTTATACAACTGAGAGTGAGGACTGAAATCTATGGCGACAATGAAGGATGTTGCTCAATTAGCGGGTGTCTCAACTGCAACCGTTTCCAGAGCCCTGATGAATCCGGAAAAAGTCTCTCCATCAACGAGGAAGCGGGTGGAAGATGCTGTGCTGGAATCGGGGTATTCTCCGAATTCTCTGGCGAGAAACCTGCGCCGTAATGAATCCAAGATTATCGTAGTCATTGTTCCTGATATTTGTGACCCTTATTTTTCCGAAATTATTCGCGGTATTGAAGATGCAGCAGCTGAACACGGTTATTTAGTGTTGCTTGGTGATAGCGGCCAGCAACAGAAACGGGAAAGTTCATTTGTGAATCTGGTGTTTACCAAACAGGCTGATGGTATGCTGTTGCTGGGAACAGATTTACCTTTTGATGCCAGTAAATCCGAACAAAAAAATCTGCCACCCATGGTCATGGCTTGTGAATATGCGCCTGAGCTGGAACTTCCGACAGTTCATATTGATAATCTGACCTCTGCGTTCGAAATCGTGAATTACCTGACGCAAATGGGACATACTCAGATCGCAGAGATTTCCGGGCCGGAGTCAGCCGCTTTATGTCAGTTCCGTCATCAGGGGTTTATGCAGGCGTTGCGTCGTGCCGGCTTGCAGATGAATCCGGATTTTCACTTTTCAGGAGATTTCAGTTTTGAATCAGGCGCTCAAGCGATTCGTCATTGTTTAAAACTTGCCGAGCAGCCAACCGCTGTTTTTTGTCATAATGATATGATGGCAATTGGTGCGATTCAGGAAGCGAAACGATCAGGTTTTCGGGTACCTCAGGATTTATCCATTGTTGGTTTTGATGACATCAACTTTGCCCAGTATTGTGATCCGCCTTTAACGACTGTTGCACAGCCTAAATATGAAATTGGCCGTCAGGCAATGCTGTTGATGCTTGAAGTCCTGAGGGGACAGGATGTCCGTGCCGGTTCGCGGTTGCTGGAAACTAAATTGATTGTCAGGGATAGTGTTTCATCGCCTAAAAAAGCATAAGCCTGCCTTTGTATATTGGCAGGTTGTGCTGGTTCGTAACTATTGTGCTTCCTGTCATTCTTCCTATAACATACCCGAATTGTTGACGAGAAATGCTAAATATCAGTGGCTAATAAAGACTATGTAAGACGGGGCAGTTCGCCCCGGAAGAAAGCAGCATCCAGAAAAACCAAGACGCCTCCCAAAAGACGTCGTTCTGCACGTCCGGTTATTGCTGCGGTCATTCTGGTTTCAGCTTTTGGCTATGGTTTGTATAAACTCAGCACACAGCCTGAGCCTCCAGTCAAAGAGCAACCCAAACCAGCAGACAAGCCCAAAGTTGTCTCTAAACCCAAACCCAGCGCCGCTAAAACCGGCCAGCTCCCTCCGCCACCGACAGAGAAATGGGACTATGTTGAAACGCTGCCAAAACGGGAAATAGAGGTGACACCGAAAGAGTTAAAAGTGTCAGATATTCCGTATGTGATGCAATGCGGTGCTTACAAAACGCATCATCAGGCGGAAAAACGTAAGCTGGATATCGCATTCCAGGGACTGAACAGTAAAATTCGCAAAAAAGAAGACAGCAGCTGGTATCGGGTGGTTCTTGGACCTTATAAATTCAGACGTGACGCAGAGCGGGATAAACATAAGCTGCAACGGGCAAAAATTGAGCCGTGCGCGATATGGAAAGAGCGTCAATAATTGACTTTATTTTTACTGTACGAACAGAATTATGTGCTCCCTTTCTCTTGAATTCGGAAAAAGTAACCACATATAGATTCCTAACGCATTATGAAAATAAAGAGGTCTTACCGTGACTACTATCGTATCGGTCCGTCGTCAGAATAAAGTTGTTATAGCAGGAGATGGGCAAGTCTCTCTGGGCAACACGGTGATGAAGGGAAATGCACGTAAGGTTCGTCGTTTATATAACGAAAAAGTTCTGGCTGGTTTTGCTGGCGGTACTGCGGATGCATTCACACTGTTTGAACGCTTTGAAAGTAAGCTGCAGATGCATCAGGGACACCTGACAAAAGCGGCGGTTGAACTGGCAAAAGACTGGCGAAGCGATCGTGCACTACGGCGACTGGAAGCGATTCTGGCAGTCGCTGATGAAACGGCCTCTTTGATTATTACCGGTAATGGTGATGTTGTTCAGCCGGAAAACGATCTGATTGCGATTGGTTCCGGCGGTAATTATGCTCAGGCTGCGGCAACCGCTTTACTTGAGAATACAGAACTGGACGCCAGAGAAATTGCAGAGAAATCACTGAAAATTGCTGGTGATATCTGTGTGTTTACAAACTATTTCCAGACGATTGAAGAGCTTGAGATTCCTCAATCATAATTCCGGTCCGGTAATGCCCGCTATAAAGAACAAAGGAAACTATCATGTCTGAAATGACTCCCCGCGAAATTGTTCATGAACTGAATCGCCATATTATTGGTCAGGATAAAGCAAAGCGTGCGGTGGCTATCGCATTACGTAATCGCTGGCGCCGGATGCAGCTGGAAGAAAGCTTACGGGTAGAAGTGACGCCAAAGAATATTTTGATGATAGGCCCGACAGGTGTGGGGAAGACTGAAATTGCACGCCGTCTGGCAAAGCTGGCGAATGCACCATTTATCAAAGTTGAGGCGACAAAATTCACCGAAGTCGGCTATGTTGGTAAAGAAGTTGAGACAATTATCCGGGATTTGACGGATGTTGCAGTAAAAATGACCCATCAGCAAGCGATGGAAAAAGTGAAGTTTCAGGCTGAAGAATTAGCTGAAGAGCGTATTCTTGATGCCTTGCTGCCAGCCCCTCGCGATTCTTGGGGGCAGGATGAGAAGCCAGAAGATGCTTCTCATACCCGTCAGGTGTTCCGTAAGAAGCTGCGTGAAGGTAAGCTGGATGATAAAGAAATAGAAATCAATGTTGCTGTCCCGCAGATGGGTGTAGAGATCATGGCACCTCCGGGCATGGAAGAAATGACGAATCAGCTTCAGGGATTGTTCCAGAACCTGGCCGGAGATACCAAGAAAAAGCGTAAGCTGAAAATTAAAGATGCTTTCAAAGTCATGACTGAGGAAGAAGCTGCCAAGCTGGTCAATCAGGATGAGCTGAAAGAGCAGGCTATTTTTAATGTTGAGAATAATGGTATCGTCTTTGTCGATGAAATCGACAAAATTTGTAAACGCGGTGAAACTTCAGGTCCTGATGTTTCACGGGAAGGTGTTCAGCGTGACTTGTTGCCGCTGATCGAAGGCAGTACGGTATCTACTAAACATGGCATGGTCCGGACTGATCATATTCTGTTTATTGCATCGGGTGCTTTTCAGGTAGCAAAACCTTCGGATTTAATTCCTGAGCTTCAGGGGCGTTTACCGATTCGTGTCGAGCTGGAAGCCTTGTCGAGCGATGACTTTAAACGCATTCTGACTGAGCCTAAAGCCTCTCTGACTGAGCAATATATTGCGCTGATGAAAACGGAAGATGTGACCGTTGAGTTTTCTGAAGATGGCATTACCCAGATCGCAGAGGCCGCCTGGCAGGTGAATGAAACAACAGAAAATATCGGCGCCCGTCGTTTGCATACAGTGATGGAACGCTTAATGGATGAAATTTCATTCGATGCCACCGAGAAGGCGGGTAGTTCTGTGACGATTGATGCAGATTATGTGAAAACATGTCTGGATGAATTTATTGATGACGAAGACCTGAGCCGGTTTATTCTTTAAGCGGCGATTATCCGCAGGGATTTGATTATTTTTATGAACAAAAGTCTGTGGCTATGCCGCAGACTTTTTTTTCACGTTTATTTCATCGTATACTTGCGGCTGTGTATATTCATCAGGCTGTCATTATGCATAACTCTATTTCGATTTGGCTCGACGCGGCAAGACCAAAAACTTTACCCCTTGGTTTGATATCAATATTTACCGGAAGTGCGTTAGCTTATTCTGAGAATCAGTTTTCATGGTTAATCACTGTATTAGCCTTGATGACAGCGATTTTATTGCAGATTCTGTCTAATCTGGCGAATGATTACGGCGATGCTGTTAAAGGTACGGATAATGATAAGCGGCTTGGTCCTGTCCGGGCTATTCAGTCTGGTGCTGTATCGCTGAAAGACATGAAAGTTGCTATTGCCATCAATGTTGTCCTGACAATGTTTACCGGTTTGGCTCTGATCTTACTTGCCCTTGATAGTTTGCAGAATATTATTGTTTTCATTGGCTTAGGGGTGCTGTCAATGATTGCTGCTGTTGCTTATACCATGGGCAACAAACCCTATGGTTATGTCGGGCTGGGTGATTTATCTGTATTCATCTTTTTTGGTTTACTGGGCGTTTCAGGGTCCTATTTTCTTTATACCGGGAAGTTTGAAACACATTTATTATTGCCTTCTGTTGCCTGTGGTTTACTCGCTGTTGCTGTTCTGAACATTAATAATATGCGGGATATTGAAAATGATCAGGAATGCGGAAAACGGACTGTTGCTGTGCGCTTAGGGCCGGTTCTGGCTAAAAAATACCACTTTATTTTGTTAGCTGGGGCAATGCTTGCTTTTGGAAGTTATCTCTTCATTCTTACCGATCCGGTCTGGATGGCTTTACCATTTTTACTGAGTCTGATTTTTGTGTTTAAACATGCAGTTGCAGTTTGGGAGGCAGAACAGCCGGTACAAATTGCGCCTATGTTGCCAGTCATCGTGAAATGTTCAGTTGTCACTAATTTATTGTTTATTACTGTGGTAGTAGCTCAAACTATGGTGAGTTAATGTTGTTTTGTCATTGCAATGACTTAGTTAGTCGATATACTCATTTTAAGACTCTTTCACTGTGAGAATGGTTGTTATGGAATACAATACATCTGCGCTTTGTGATATATACTCCGATCAGGTTGATGTGGTTGAACCGATGTTCAGTAACTTTGGCGGACGGGCGTCTTTTGCCGGGCAAATAACAACAGTTAAATGCTTCGAAGACAATGGCTTGATTCGTGAGGTTCTCGAACAAGAAGGCTCTGGCCGGGTGTTATTGGTTGATGGCGGCGGTTCTTTGAGACGGGCGTTGGTTGATGCTGAACTGGCAGCGCTTGGCGAAGAGAATGAATGGGAAGGTATTGTTGTATACGGTTGTGTCCGCGAAGTGGACGATCTGGATGAGATGAATATCGGTATCCAGGCACTTGCATCCATTCCTGTTGGCGCTGTCGGGCAATCTGTCGGTGAAGTTGATGTGCCTGTGAATTTTGGCAGCGTGACTTTTATTCCTGAAGATTATCTCTATGCTGATAATACCGGTATCATCCTTTCTCAGGAGCCTCTGGATACCGAAGAGCTTGATGACGAAGAAGCTGAACAGGAAGATGAAGATCTTGTCTGACTGAGACGAATTTGATCATTTTTTTGTTTGTCTTTTATCGCTTTAGTTCAGGCACGGCCTGCGTAACCGGGTAGTGTTTACGTAAAGAAAGTGCCTGAAAATATCCTGCGGTCCCCCCGATAATGTTGCCAGCAGCAATACCAAGAAATAATCCTTCAATCTGATAAATCTGTGACCCAATCCATGCACAGGGAAGGATGAATACAAATAGTCGCAGGAAACTCCAGCTGAAAGCGTAAACAGATCGATGTAATGCATTGAGCGCTGACACTATCATCATCAGTATACCCTGAAAACCATAGCTGAAAGGAACAAACAGCAGGTAATGCCAGAGTAATTCTCTGACCTGTGCTTCCTGAGAGAATATCCCGGAAAGCGGGACACTGAGTGGCACCATCATAATAAAGATTAAAAGCTGGAATACGATAGCAAACCGGATGCTGAGAAAGAGTCCTGCAAAGCTTCTTTGCGGATTATCAGCCCCCAGGTTTTGCGACATAAAAGGTGTGAGTACTGAAGTCAGGGATACAAGTACTAATATCAGGATTGACTCCACTCTTTGTGCCGCGCCATATGCAGCAACCGCAGCTGTTCCGTGTTGGGAAATCAGCCTCATCAGTATCGCTCCGGATAACGGTGTCATCGCATTTGACAGTGCCGCCGGTGTTCCGATACGCAGTATTTTTTTCCAGTCAGCAATGATTTGTCCTGGTTGTACCCGGCTGAGCAAGTGCTCTCTGAACCACAAAATATACCCGGTTCCCAGAAGTGCAAAGACCCAGCTGATACCACTTGCAATGGCTGCTCCCTGAATAGCTAACTCCGGAAAAGGCCCATAACCAAAGATTAAAAGCGGGTCAAGAATGCCATTGATCAGGCCTGAGATAATCATCATTTTGGCCGGACTGCTGGTATCTCCGGTTGCCCGGATTGCGCTGCTGCCTGCCATGGGAATCACCAGAAATGGTACGGCAACATACCAGATGCGCATATATTCGTTAATCACTGGCAGCATGGTTTCTGGTGCGCCGAGCAGCGTAAACAAAGAATCAATAGTGAGAATGCCTGTCAGGGATGCAAGCATCACCAGTAGTAGTGCCAGTAAAAGTCCATGCGTGGTAAGCCGGGCTGCATCAGAAAGTTTATTTTGTCCCAGAGAACGTCCGATACATGTGGATAAACCAATGCCAATTCCCATGGTGATACAGTTGACTGAAAAGGCGACCGGGAAGGTGTAACTGATAGCTGCTAAGGCTTGTGTGCCAAGTAAAGAAATAAAATAAGTGTCGACAAGGTTGAACATTAATACTGACAGCATTCCGAGCGTCATCGGGAGCGTCATCTTAAGCAGGACGGATGATATGGGGGAAGAAAGTAATCCGTGTTTATCGTGCATATGTCAGCAATGTCCGGAAAACAACAAGGTCGCAAGAATACTAAATTCTGAGGGTGACAACCAGCTTTGTCTTCATTTCTCTGACGACTGAGAACAGCTTTATCACGAGTAAAAAAAAGACCGGATAAGAGGTACCCGGCCTTCATTTATATAAGAATATTTCAAATTATGCTTTTGCTTCAGCTGCCGCTTTAGCGATAGCTGCGAAGCTCTTCGCATCAAGGGACGCACCACCAACAAGTGCCCCATCGATATCTGGCTGAGCAAAGTAAGATGCTGCATTTTCAGGTTTTACTGAGCCGCCGTACTGAATAATGACTTGATTGGCAACGGCTTCGCTTTCTTTAGCGATGTGTGCACGGATTGACGCGTGAATACGTTGTGCGTCTTCGGCGGTTGCTGCTTTTCCGGTGCCGATTGCCCAGATAGGTTCGTAGGCAATGATTGCGCCATTAAGTGCATCAACGCCGCACTCTTTGATCACTGCATCGATCTGGCGGGCACAAACCGCTTCAGTTTCACCCGCTTCATTTTGTGCTTCAGATTCACCAATACAAAGCACAGGAATCAGGCTGTTTTCTTTCAGAAATGCAAATTTCTTAGCAACAAACTCATCAGATTCACTGTGATAGTCACGGCGTTCTGAGTGGCCGATAATGATGTGAGATGCACCGAATTCTTTCAGCATTTCCGGCGAAGTATCACCAGTAAAAGCTCCACTGTTATTTACATCAGTATTCTGTGCCCCCAGGATCAGCTTGTTACCCCCTTCTTTGATCAAACGTTCTGCCTGATCAAGATACAGAGTCGGTGGTGCAACAGCGACATCAACACCTGTAACGCCAGCAAGTTCAGCATTAAGTCCGCTGAGTAATTCACTTACCATGGACTTACTGCCATTCAATTTCCAGTTACCCATAACCACAGGACGACGCATAGGAAAATCTCCAGATTCAATAAATAAATTAACAACTGCGCAGAATATAACAGATAAAAACTCAGAGATCATGACGCGAGTCACGAGTTTTTTTGATATCCGAAATAAAAAGGAAAAACGATATTAAATATGAGACAGGATGTGTATATTTGAGCACTTTCACTCAAACCATGACTGGCTTGATTTTAGTGAAAGCAAGGCTTTGCAGAAAGCATCTACTGTCTGTATTTATGCAAAGGGATTACATCTGCATGGTACTCGGGTTCTCTTTCCGGAGTATAATTGAGCGCATTTTGGAATTTACGCATTTGAGAACTGAGTTCCTGCATCAGTTTTACATTGGCATGGCAAGGGTTTTTACTGGAATTAACAACCCGATCAATATGACTTTGCTGTGCCCATAGTCTTCCCTGCATTTTTTGTGATGCTGACAGAATCATTTCCTCACAGATATCTCGTTTAAAGACCGCGAAAGCTTCCGGGTTTTGCTTTGCAAGTTCTACCAGCTCCTCAAATGGCGGTAGTTTTAAATAAGAACTGGATGCGTTCATATTACCTATACCTCAGTGTCCTGGCTTTACGACAATATATAAGTGGAACTACTATCAATATACGCTATGATTGGTCAATTTGTGAACTTTATGTAAAAAAATTCTCAGCGCCAGGACAATTTTTTAAACGGGTAATATCGAATATGCGCAGCGCCTGTGCCCCTCGATGATATGTTCCTGACGCTCTATTTTGCATAGATCGCCAAGTAATGTGTTGAATACATTCAGTTCAGATTCGCAAAAGCTTGGACACTGTAATGCGGCTTTACAAATCGGGCAGTGATTTTCCGTCAGAGTGAATCCTTTTTCTGTTTTCTCTAATTCAGCCATGTGGCCTTCCTGATCTCTCAGCCGGACCAGTTCGCGGAGTTTTTCTTCCAGTGAGTTATGCTGGGCGAGAACCTGTTGATAGTGCTCAAGCATCGTTATTCCGCGCCGCTGTGCAATTTGGTGTATTCCTTCTGAACCGTAGATATGCTCAACTGCTTCAATTATTTGTACGGTTAACTCACTATGTCTGTCTGCGAAGTAGTTATGTCCGGCATCAGTTAATGCCCAGTGGCGGGTCGGACGTCCGACTTTAACTTTCACATCATAACTGTGTAGCAAGCCGTCACTTTCAAGAGACTGAAGGTGTAATCTTGCACCCATTGCCGTCATTTCGAATTTAGCAGCAAGCTGCTTGGCCGTCAGTGCACCTTCCCGTTTGATCGTATGAAGTATTTTGTCAACTGTCTTCATTACACGCCTGTTTATGTTGTCTTGTTGTTTTAGCCAGAAGTTTTTGCGCTATCTCACTGAGATTATGCTGATATTATAAAATTTATAAAGTAAATGGTTGACTATCTGATTTATTCCACAGAAAAGAGATGTCCTGTCCTGATGTAATTTATATTTTGTGACAAATGTCACATTTATGTGTGTGCGCACCCTTGGGATATTTAATTTTTTACCCCACATATGAACCACGAGCTGATAAACAGCGCTTTAATCAATCAATACAGTGAAATTAGTCAGGAGAGACGACCGATGAACATTCGTCCATTACATGATCGAGTTATCGTTGAACGCCAAGAAGTTGAATCCAAGTCTGCTGGTGGAATCGTTTTAACTGGTTCTGCAGCGGAAAAATCAACGCGTGGTAAAGTACTTGCTGTTGGCAAAGGACGCATTCTGGAAAATGGAACCGTTCAGCCTCTGGACGTAAAAGTTGATGATGTTGTTATCTTTGCTGAAGGTTACGGTACAAAAACAGAAAAAATCGATGGCAAAGAGGTGTTGATTCTTTCTGAAGGCGACATCCTTGCGATTGTCGAATAAAAAGTAAGCGTTGAGTAATTTTTGCTCTTATTCAAAAACGATTAGCTAAAACACCGAATTGAGAAAAGGAAATAAAAGATGGCTGCTAAAGATGTGAAATTTGGAAATGACGCTCGCGTACTGATGCTGGAAGGCGTTAACATTCTTGCAGATGCTGTAAAAGTAACACTGGGGCCAAAAGGCCGTAATGTTGTACTTGATAAATCATTTGGCGCACCTGCTATCACAAAAGATGGCGTATCTGTTGCCCGTGAAATCGAGCTGGAAGACAAATTCCAGAACATGGGTGCACAAATGGTGAAAGAAGTCGCATCTCAGTCAAATGATGCTGCTGGTGACGGAACAACAACGGCGACTGTTCTGGCTCAGTCTATCGTGAATGAAGGCCTGAAAGCTGTTGCAGCTGGTATGAACCCAATGGACCTGAAGCGCGGTATTGATAAAGCAGTTGTTGCCGTGGTCGAAGAATTAAAAACACTTTCTGTGCCTTGTGAAGATACAAAAGCAATTGCACAAGTGGGTACTATTTCTGCAAATGCTGACGAAACGGTTGGTAACATCATTGCAGAAGCGATGGAAAAAGTTGGCCGTGATGGTGTGATTACTGTTGAAGAAGGTCAGGCGCTGCAAGATGAGCTGGATGTTGTTGAAGGCATGCAGTTTGACCGCGGATATCTGTCTCCTTACTTCATTAACGATCAGGAAGCGGGTGCGGTTGATCTGGAGAATCCGTTCATCCTGTTGGTTGACAAGAAAATCTCTAATATTCGTGAACTGCTGCCTGTACTTGAATCGGTTGCAAAAGCGTCTCGTCCGTTGCTGATTATCGCGGAAGATGTGGAAGGTGAAGCACTGGCAACGCTGGTTGTGAACAACATGCGTGGTATTGTTAAAGTGGCTGCTGTGAAGGCGCCTGGCTTTGGTGATCGCCGTAAAGCGATGCTTCAGGATATTGCCATTCTGACTGGTGGTACTGTGATTTCTGAAGAAATCGGCCTTGAGCTTGAGAAAGCGACTCTGGAAGATCTGGGTCAGGCGAAACGAGTTTCTGTAACGAAAGAAAACACGACAGTGATTGATGGTGCCGGTGAGCAGGCTGCAATTGAAGGCCGTGTGGCTCAGGTTCGTCAGCAAATCGAAGAAGCAACTTCAGATTACGACAAAGAAAAACTGCAAGAGCGTGTGGCTAAACTGGCTGGCGGTGTTGCGGTCATCAAAGTCGGTGCTGCAACTGAAGTTGAAATGAAAGAGAAGAAAGACCGCGTTGAAGATGCATTGCATGCAACACGTGCTGCAGTTGAAGAAGGTGTGGTTGCCGGTGGTGGTGTTGCCCTGATTCGTGCTGCTTCTAAAGTCGTTGATTTGCAAGGTGACAACGAAGAACAAAACGTGGGTATTCGTGTTGCACTTCGTGCCATGGAAGCACCAATCCGTCAGATTGCTGCCAACGCAGGTGATGAAGAGTCTGTTGTCGCGAATAACGTGAAAGCGGGCGAAGGTAACTATGGTTACAACGCGGCTACTGGTGAGTACGGCGACATGATTGCGATGGGTATCCTTGATCCAACGAAAGTGACCCGTAGTGCACTACAATTTGCTGCTTCTGTAGCAGGTCTGATGATTACCACTGAAGCAATGGTCAGCGAACTGCCGAAGAAAGATGCACCAGCAATGCCTGATATGGGCGGCATGGGTGGAATGCCTGGCATGATGTAATCACATCAGCTGATATTTTTGAGCATCAACAGGGCGGTTTTCCGCCCTGTTTTCGTATCTGAAGGCTGGGTCAGGTTTGAGTGATGAGGGAGAGATGATGCAGATTAAAGGATTAAACTACCAGGTTCAGAATCATCAGTTACTGATTGATAACTGGCAAATACATCCTCAAGAGCACTGGGGCATTTTTGTGGCGCATGCACATAGTGCGGCGTTACTTCTGCGACTATTAGATAGCCAGCCGGAGGTCAATGAAGGAGCTCTTATCAAGCTGCCGGATAAAATCGGGTTGGTTTCTTTAGTCTCCCAGCAGCAACTGCTTGAGCAGGAGATTGCCAGAGATGAGACTGATTTTCAGGATCATATTGATTATGGGTCAAGTGTTGAAAATCTGCTGCTTGAAGCCGGATGTACGCCCGGTGAACTCGACTCATTGCTGCACAGCGTTGATTTGTCTGATTTACGCCACAGGGGATTTCGCCAGTTATCTACCGGGGAAACCCGGAGGCTGATGCTTGCCAGAGCTCTGGCATGTCACCCTGATTTACTGGTATTGCATGAGCCCTGTTCCGGGCTGGATGTGTTTCACCGCAGTCAACTCAAAGCGCTGCTTGAACAGTTATCCTCTCATCTGCAACTGATAGTGATTACCTCCCGTCAGGAAGAGTTGCCGGATTGTACGACTCACATTGCTGTATTCGATGATACGCGACTGACACAGACGATGAGCTACCGCCAATGGTGTGAACATCCGGTATCAGCGCAGTTAACCGCATTGTCTGCATCCAGACTGGACAGCTGGCTTGAGCTGAGTCGTCATGTCTCTGAAGCTCAGGATTTTCCGCAGACCCGTGTGCGTTTAAATCAGGTGTCGGTCGAGTATACCGATGGGGTGATTTTCCGTGACTTGTCGTGGACGATTCAGGCGAAACAGCACTGGCAAATCAGAGGGCCGAATGGTTGTGGTAAAAGCAGCCTGCTGGGATTGATCATGGGAGATCATCCGCAGTGCTATGCCAACGATATCGAGGTGCTTGGGTTTAAACGCGGGAGTGGAGAAAGTATCTGGGATATCAAGCGCCATATCGGGATTGTTTCTTCAGCGCTGCACCTGCAATATCGGGTCAGTTGTACGGTACTTGAGGTGTTGCTCTCCGGCTTTTTTGATTCCATCGGGCTGTATGATTCACCTTCACGTCAACAACTGGAAACAGCCCGCGCATGGTTGTCTGCATTAAAAATGAGTGATTATGAACAACTTGGATTTCAGCAGGTTGATTACGGACAACAGCGCTTGTTATTGATTGTCCGGGCACTGATTAAACGTCCGGCGTTATTGATTCTTGATGAACCTTATCAGGGGCTGGATTATCTGAATCGTCAGTTGGTGATGACGGTGTTGGAAATGCTGGCAGAGACAGACATGACACAGCTTCTTTATGTCTCTCACTATGATGAAGACAGCCTGAATGCGATTCGTAATTATGTAGATTTTGTGCCGTCTGACGACGACGGATACCGGGCTGTGATGACTTACAGCAGCCCGGCTCAACCGGCGTAGCGTTCCGGATTATTCCAGGCCCAGATCAATGGGTGTTTTACTCTTTCTGCCACCGTTTTCACGGGTTAATTTGGGAACCAGATAGCCGGAGACGTTTTCTATTAATGCTGACATCAGGGTTTTGGCCTGCTCATCGGATACAAAAAAGTGCGAGGCTCCCTGCACTTTGTCCAGGACATGCAAATAGTAGGGCAGAATACCGGCATCAAACAGGGACTCACTGAGTGCGGTTAATGTGTCTGCTGAATCGTTCACTCCTTTGAGCAAAACAGATTGATTCAACAGCGTGACCTGAGCCGCTTTCAGTTGTTGAAAAGATGTTTTCAGCTCCGCATTGATTTCATTCGGGTGATTGATATGAGAGACCAGTACAACGCTCAGCCGGGTCTTCGACAGAAGTTCAACCAGATGCGCCGTGATTCGGTCCGGAATCACCACGGGGAGTCGTGTGTGTATCCGGAGTGTTTTGACATGTGGGATGGAGGCAATCTGACAGATGAGCCAATCCAGTTCATGATCTTTTGCCATTAAGGGATCACCCCCGGATAAGATGACCTCATTGACCTCCGGATGCTGTTCAATGTAGCGTAAACTTTCTGACCAGACATGCTTGTTTCCCTGATTCTCATGATAGGGAAAATGGCGTCTGAAGCAGTATCGGCAGTTGACTGCACAAGCGCCTTTCACGATCAGCAGAACCCGGCTTTTATATTTATGCAGTAAGCCGGGTACTTCATTATTTTGTTCTTCCAGTGGATCATCAGAGAAACCGGCTGCAATTTCAAACTCCTGACTCAGGGGAAGTACCTGCCGGAGCAATGGATCATGTGGATTCCCTTTTTCCATTCTGTGGACAAAACTCAGCGGAACCCGTTGAGCAAATAGCTTCCTGGCTTTGAAGCCTTGCTGCCAAAGTGTTGGGTCAATCTCCAGATATTTCAGCAATTGCTCTGGGTCGGAGATCGCATTCGCAAGCTGTTTGAGCCAGTTTTGCTCAACAGATTCAATTTTTCGGGTTATGATGTGCGACATTAATTTTTAACTCGAAGTTTATTAAGAGGAAAACATGGCTACTGTTAGCACGAATGAATTTAAAGGCGGTCTTAAGATTATGCTTGATAATGAACCCTGTGTCATTCTCGAAAACGAGTATGTTAAACCAGGTAAAGGTCAGGCGTTTAACCGTGTTAAAATCCGTAAACTGCTTTCGGGCAAAGTGTTAGAAAAAACGTTTAAGTCCGGCGACAGTGTTGAAGTTGCTGACGTGATGGATATCGACCTGGATTATCTGTACAACGACGGCGAATTCTATCACTTTATGAACAGTGAAAGTTTTGAACAGATTGCTGCTGATGCCAAAGCTGTGGGTGAGAATGCCAAATGGCTGGTTGAAAACAACACCTGTATGCTGACGCTGTGGAACGGTAATCCAATTGCGGTTACACCACCAAACTTTGTTGAGCTTGAAGTCACAGAAACTGATCCTGGTCTGAAAGGTGACACGCAGGGAACAGGCGGTAAGCCGGCAACACTGACCACCGGTGCTGTGGTTCGTGTACCTTTGTTCATTCAGATTGGTGAAGTGATTAAAGTTGACACCCGCTCTGCTGAGTATGTCGGCCGGGTCAAATAAGTCTTCTTTCATTGCTGCTCAAACCGGGTGAGTATACTTGTCTGTTCATGGCAGATATACTCTCCGGGTTTGATGTCCCTTCCCGGTACTTTTTCTTTTCCGTATTCTGCTTGTTCCTGGTTCCCTCCAATTACCTTGACGATATTGTTCTTCTTGTTATTTATTTTTGATATATTTCGCGCGGCAATTATCAGTATGGATTGAGTTTCATTCAATTCAGGTTGCTCTTGTGAAGGAGAATAAAATGAATACGCCAGTCTCTGGTTTAAGAAATAATATTGAAAATAAGCGTCAGTTAATGAAAAAAGGCTTAAAAACAGTCATTTTTGGTTTGCCATTGTTGTTGTTGGCACTGGTGGTGAATAGTGCATTTTTGATGACGGATGCGGGATATACCTATGTCCATCAGAATAATATTACCGGTGAACTGGATGTGTTCACTGAACCGGGGATTCACTTCAGAATGCCATTTTTATCGAAAATTACCAAATATGATCAAGTGATCACGGTTTCTTTTGGTAATAATGCCGGTGAAGATTTTTATCAGAAACTGAATCCGGTGCAGGTGCGTTTTGCTGATACTTATATCGGTAATATTCCGGTCACATTTCGCTTTAAACTCAGCAATGACCCGGTGGCGATTAAGAAAATGCACCGCGAATTTCGCAATAACACCAATCTGATTGATACCTTGCTGGTAAAAAATGCCCGTAATGTGACGGTGATTACAGCCACCCAATATACAGGTGAAGAGTTCTTCCAGGGCGGACTGAACCAATTTAAATCAAAGCTCGGAGATCAGCTGCGGGAGGGCATTTACCTGACTGAACGTAAACAGGTTGAAGTCGAACAGATTGATTTGGCGCCGGTTGGATTAGGGCAGAGCGATGCCAACAAGCTGCAGAAAACCAAGCAACTGGTGTGGAAAACCGTTCCCGTCACCGATAAAGCAGGCATGCTGGTCAGACAGGATAATCCACTACAGCAATACGGCATTCATGTGACTCAGGTGACAATTGGTGATCCTCAGCCGGAGCAGCAGCTTGACCAGTTACTGGCAGATAAGAAGCGTTTAGTCGCTGATCGGATTCGGGCGATTCAGGAGCAGGAAACCTCTAAAGCTCAGGCAGAAACAGAACAGCTACGGAAAGAAATTCAACGGACCCGTGAAGTTCAGGATGCGCAGAGAAGAAAAGAGCTGGCGATTATTTCTCAGCAAAAAGAAGTTGAAGTCGCCCGCCAGATTGCAGAGCGGGAAATTGTTGAGGTCGAGAAAAAGAAACGTCTGGCTGAAGTGGAAAAAGAGAAAGAACTGGCGATAGCGAAAGCAAATTTGGCGATTCAGAAAGCGAATGCCTTGTCTGCAACGTTTGAAGCAAAAGCAATTACTGAAAAAGGTCAGGCAGAAGCCTCAGTTCTTAAAGCGAAGTACTCTGCATTGGGAGCAAACCGGGAAGTGTATCTTGCTGAGCTGAATCGTGATGTGGCAAATGTACTGTACAATAATCTGAAAAACTTTCAGATTCAGATGCCACAAAACTATGTGGGTGGCTCAGAAGGTAATGGTTTGAAGACGAATCTGGATGTCATTACTGCCTTCAGCGCATTAGGCTTAATGGATCAGACAAAGAAAGCGACCCAAAAACAGTCATCCGGGAACAATCACTGAGAATAAAATTCTGAGAGCGGTCTGAAGTTTCAGGTTGCCAGAAACCAAATGGGGTGACAGTGTTCACCCCATTTTATTTTGGCTCAGCAAGTGCATGAAAATTCAGCTAGATCATGAAAATAAAGATAATTGTGAGCAGAGAGATAAAAGTGGCAAAACCATAGCAGGCAATTTTTCCCATGATACCCGGATGGAATTTTAAGTCATGCATCCCGTGATGAATCCGGTGCATGGCATGCCACATCGGTAAAGCCAGTGTTAAAAAGACAAATAGTCCGCCAATCAGGCTGGTTGCAAAATCAGCCACACGCTCATAGCTTAAGGCGTCATGGCTGATGATTCCTGAGGGTGCCAGTATCCCCAGAACAAGAATCGTGATTGGGGTTATCATCGCGAACCAGGTGCCACCGGCCCCAAACAGCCCCCACCAGATGGGTTCTTCTGAACGTTTCGGGTTTTGATCAATCACAGTGACCTCCTCAGACAATAAATAAAACGATGACAGAAATAAAGGCAACGGCAGCCCATTGGGCTAAAACCAGGATTTTTGTATCCAGCAGTTTGCCTTGTATTCTGACAGGGACAACTTGCGGGAACATGCCAAAGAAGGTGTGAGCATGGAATAAACTTCCCGCAAGTGCGACGATATTAATCGCAATGACAAGTGGATTCGCCATAAAGCTCAGCCAGCTTTCCCATGCTTGCGGACCTTTTACCAGACTTCCCAGTCCGAACATGAGAAACAGCGTAAACAATATCAACGGTAATACAGTGGCTTCCCGCAGCATGTACAGGCGATAAAATGGATGGTTGTTCCACCATGTACGTTTCATCTCGCGTACATAAGGCTTTCGGTTACTCATTTGGATGCCTCCTGTGGTTTGAGCATGGCAATCACAAAATCCATGGATGATTCGACTTTTCCCTGATTGACTGCAGCAGCCGGATCGACACTTTTCGGGCAGACTTCAGAGCAATAGCCAACAAAAGTACACCCCCATGCACCATTCTCACCATTGATCAGCTTCATCCGTTCACTTTTGCCGTTATCCCTGCTGTCCAGATTGTAACGGTGTGCCAGAGTCAGTGCGGCCGGTCCAATGAATTCAGGGTTCAGACCGAACTGAGGACAGGCGGCATAGCAGAGTCCACAGTTAATAC